>JAUHWP010000068.1 GCA_030424645.1 Alphaproteobacteria bacterium | reverse complement strand
CGATCCTTATTTCTTCGGCTATGGTTCGCTGGTGAACCGCCGCACACATTCGTTTCAGAACGCCCAGCCCGCGCAGGTGGCCGGTTGGCGCAGGGCGTGGCGACGCTCGCCCTTGCGGGATGTGTGCTATCTGACGGCCGTGCCGGATCGCGAGGATTACATCGAAGGGGTGATGGCAGCCGTGCCCGGTGCGGACTGGGTGGCGTTGGACGAACGCGAACATGCCTATGCGCGCGTGCCGCTTGGACCTGAATTGCAGCATGGCGCGGGCGCGGTCGACGTGGCGCTTTATGCCATCGAGGCTGGTCGGCACTTTGCGCCGACGGAGGACAACCCGGTTTTGCTCAGCTATCTTGACGTGGTTGTGCAAGGCTATCTGTCCGAGTTCGGCCCGACCGGTGTTGCGCATTTCTTTGAAACCACGGAAGGCTGGCATGCGCCGATCCTCGATGATCGCCACGCCCCGATTTACGCGCGCGCCCAAACCCTGACCGAAGAGGAACGCCAGATTGTCGATGAAGGTCTGTCGCGGCTATCTGCGAAAGTGAAACAACGAGATACGCTTGGTTAGCCGCTGATAGGACAGGGCATCTGTGTCATACTCGGCTGGGGCCACCCGGCCCAACGTGCGCACCGACAGGATCAGGGCAATCGCCGCAAAGATCAGCCCGCCTGCCGCCTGACCGATCAACACCCCCGGCGCGCCCCAAAGGGATGCCCCCAGAATGACCAGCGGTATGGTGCCAAGGGTCTGGCGCCCCCAGTTGATCCATGTGGAATAGAACGGGTGCCCGAGGTTGTTGAAGCTGGCATTGGTGACAAAGATCACGCCGTTGAAGAACCACGCCAGCGCCAGGGGTCCGCAGAACAGATAGACCAGTTCGCGGCTTAATCCTTCGGCACTGAACAGGTTTGCGATGGGGGCACGCAGGACGAACAGGATCGCACTGACGCCGACCGACACGACAAGGACGAATATCAGCCCATCGCGAATGGTGCGCCGCACGCGATCCAGATGACCGGCCCCGAAATTCTGGCCGACAATCGGACCGATGGCACCGGACAGCGCGAAGATCACCGCGAAGGATACCGGGATCAGCCGCCCGACGATGGCCATACCGGCAACGGCGTCTTCGCCGAACTCTGCCATGGCGCGGGTGACATAGGCCTGGCCGACGGGCGTTGCGAACTGGGTCAGGATGGCGGGCAATGCAATCGTCATGATGGCCGAGAAGTCGACCCTGAAGTCGGCGCTTCTGGGGCGATCAAGCCCACCATGGTGGCGCAGCACCGGATAGATCGACATGATCGCAATGGTGGCCCGCGCACAGACCGACGCAAGCGCGGCCCCCGTCAGCTCAAGATCCAGCCCGAAGATCAGGATCGGGTCGAGAACCGCGTTCACCACACCGCCCCAGATGGTCGCCATCATCGCCCGCCGTGCATCCCCATGCGCCCGCAGGATCGCACCACCCACCATCCCGACAATCAGGATCGGCAGGCTGGGCAGGATGATCCTTAAATACCCGGTGGCCAGCGTCAGGGTGTCGCCCGAGGCGCCCAGCAGGGCCGTCAGCTGGGGCACAAACAGCCAGACAATTGCGGCAAAGACGCTGCCGATGACGACACCATACAAAAGCGCCGTTGCCGCGCGGCGCCTGGCGGTTTGCCTGTCACCTTCCCCCAGGGCGCGGGCCACCAACGCGCCTGCGGCGATGGACATGCCGATCCCGAAAGAGGTGGTGAAGAACAGGATCGCACCGGCGTAACCCACGGCAGCGGCCAGCTCTTCATGCCCCAGCATCGAGATGAATATCATATCGACAAGGTCGACCAGAAAGATCGCCATCAACCCGATGGACGCGGTCAGCGACATGACCGTGATATGACGCATCAGGTTGCCCGACAGGAATTTCGCCTGTGCCGTGGTCGCTGGTGCCGGTTGGGCCATCGTCATCTCCTGTCACGCCCATGCAACATGGCGGACAGGCGCGCGCGGGGCCAGAGGCAAATGACGCCCTCTGGCCAATGGTCAGGCGCCGGGGGGTATGTCCGGCGCACTGTTGGCCGTCAGCCCTTGGCGCGGATCACCTGCAACAGCGGCATCAGCGAGGACATGTCCGGTCCGTGGCTCATCCCGGTCAGGGCCTTGCGCAGAGGCATGAACAACCCGCGTCCCTTGCGGCCCGTCGCCTCCTTGACGGCGGTCGTCCATGTCGACCAGCTGTGGGCGTCATAAGGCCCATCGGGCAGAAGCGCCATGGCAGTCGCAACGAACTCGCGATCTTCCTCGTCGATCACGGGGTCGGCCCCGTCGCGGCACAGGGTCCACCAGCCTTCCAGGTCGTGCAGCGTGGCGATGTTTTCCCGCGCGACGGTCCAGAAGGCTTTGGCCTGATCGGCGGGAACGCCAAGTGTGTTCAGCGTGTCCGATACCGCCGCGACCGGCAGCCCCGCCAGATGGCGCGCGGTCAGGGGGAACAGGTCTTCGACATCGAATTTGGTCGGGGCCGCGCCGAAACTGGACAGATCGAACCCTTCGATGATTTCGTCCAGCGAGCTGCGCAGCTCGACCGGTTGCGACGAACCAAGCCGCGCCAGCAGGCTCAGCAATGCCATCGGTTGCACACCACGCGCGCGCAGGTCGCGGATCGCCAGCGTGCCAAGGCGTTTCGACAAGGCCTCGCCCTGCGGGCCGGTCAGCAGCGAATGGTGGGCAAAGCTTGGCACGGTGCCGCCCAACGCCTCGATAATCTGGATTTGCGTCGCGGTATTGGTCACGTGGTCGGACCCGCGCACCACATGGGTGATCCCGAAGTCGATGTCATCGCAGACCGAGGCGAGCGTATACAGAAACTGCCCGTCGCCCCGGATCAGAACCGGGTCGGATACCGATGCGGCATCAATCGAGATGTCGCCAAGAATGCCGTCGGTCCAGTTGATCCGTTCGTGATCCAGCTTGAACCGCCAGTGGCCTTGCCCACGTTCTTCGCGCAGCTTGGCTTTTTCGTCGTCGGATAGCGCCAGCGCCGAGCGGTCATAGACCGGCGGTTTGCCCATGTTCAGTTGCTTCTTGCGCTTCAGGTCCAATTCGGTCGGGGTCTCGAAACACTCATAGAACCGGCCCATATCGCGCAGGTTTTGCGCCGCGGCCTCGTATCGGTCCAACCGGTCGGACTGCTTTTCCATCCGGTCCCATGTCAGGCCAAGCCATTCCAGATCCTCCATGATCCCATCCGCGTATTCCTGCTTGGACCGTTCCGGGTCTGTATCATCAAGCCGCAGGATGAACTGCCCGCCTGCCTTCGCAGCGATCAGATAGTTGAACAGCGCGGTGCGCAGGTTCCCCACGTGGATGTAGCCGGTGGGCGAGGGGGCAAAGCGGGTGGTTGTCATGGGTCATGTCTCCTTGGCTCGTCCCTCTTTCATACTGGCCTGCTTTTGTCCATATAATCCCGTATGACTCGGAAATACGCCCCGTCCATCGCCGATATCGAAGCGCTTGCCCATGACGCCCGGATGCGCCTGCCACCGGCCTTTGTCGAAAAGGCGTTGGAGGTCGCGATCCGGGTCGAGAACATGCCGAACGCCGTCTTGCTGTCCGAGATGGAGATCGAAGACCCGTTCGAGCTGACCGCCGTCTATGAAGGCATTCCCCTGACGCAGAAATCGGTATCCGATCAACCTTTCGCGCCCGACACGGTCACGCTGTTTCGCAGGCCCATTCTGGATGAATGGGCGTCGCGGGGCGATGTGTCGCTGGCTGAACTGGTCGCGCATATCGTTGTGCACGAGTTTGCCCATCATTTCGGCTGGTCTGACGATGACATCGCCCAGATCGACCGCTGGTGGGAATGATCAACCGGGCTGCACCGGCCAGGTCTTGTCCAGATCGCGAAGGCCTGCCCGGATCAGGTCGGCCAACACGTCCAGATCAATATCTGCCAGCTTGTTCACGTAAAGGCAGGATTTCCCCATCTTGTGTTTGCCCAGGCGGGCAAGAATATCCCCGTAATCCGCATATCCCGGCATGATATAGATCGAGTGTCGGGCCTTGCGCGGTGAAAACCCGGTGGCCAGGAAATCGCCCTCGCGCCCGCTGTCATAGCGATAATGGTAGCGGCCATAGCCGATGATAGATGGCCCCCACATGACAGGTTCGAAACCTGTCACGTCACGAAACAGGTGATCCAGCGCGCGCGCATCCTCTTGCTTGGCAGGCGGTTCGACCGATGCAATGAAGTCGGCGATGGCCTGTCCGGTCGGTCGGGTCTTGTTTTCGGCCTTGCTCATCCCACGCACATGCTTTCCGGGTGTCACGATTACGTGACGCCATCCATTTCTGTTTGGATTTCCAGTATAGTGCAGGTCTGAATTTCATCAAATTCTGCTTATAACGGGAGGTCACTCATGAAATCGTTTTCTGTTCCCAAACTGTCGCGTCGGCATCTGTTGATGGCGGGGGCGACCGCGCCCCTGGCCGGACTTGCGGCCGGTTCGGCACGGGCCATGGCCCCGCAAATGGGCCTGTCCAGCACTGCCGCACAGACCGTGAAGCTGGGCGGGTTTGAGGTGACGACCCTGTTGGCGGGCAATCGCACGGTGGAAGAACCGCAGAACATCTTTGGATTGAATGCCAGCCCGGAAGAGTTCGCCGCCGCATCCGAGGCGGCAAATATCCCCACCGCCGCCGCACAGTTCTTTTTCACCCCGACCCTGATCAATACCGGGTCGGAACTGGTGCTGTTCGATACCGGGCTGAATGCGGCGGGCATCACGGCTGCGCTGGCGGGGGCGGGCTATGCGCCCGACCAGGTGGATATCGTGGTCATCACCCATATGCACGGCGACCATATCGGGGGGCTGTCGGGGGATGACGGTGTGACCTTCCCCAATGCCCGCTATGTCACCGGCGCGGCCGAGTTCGACCATTGGGCAGCGGCCGGGAACGAGGGGTTTGACGCCAAGGTCGCGCCGCTGGCCGAACAAACCACGATGATCAATGGCGGCGATACCGTCGTGTCAGGTGTCGAGGCCGTCGAGGCGTTCGGCCATACACCGGGCCACATGGCATATCGCGTTGAAAGCGACGGCAAGGCGCTTCTGATCGGTGCGGATTTCGCCAACCACTATGTCTGGTCGCTGGCACACCCGGACTGGGAGGTCAGTTTCGACACCGACAAGGCCGCGGCAGCCGCCACCCGGAAATCGCTGCTGGGTATGTTGGCGGCCGAGAAGATGCCTTTCATCGGCTATCACATGCCGTTCCCTGCCCTCGGCTATGTCGAAGAACGGGATACGGGCTTCCACTATGTCCCCCACAGCTATCAGTTGCTGTTGGGCTAGTGACCGGCTGGCGGGCGACTACGTGTCGTCCCGCCAGCGATTCACGATGGGATAACGGCGATCCAGCCAGAAACTGCGCATCGTCAGGCGGGTGCCGGGCGCGGATTGGAACCGTTTGTATTCCGAAATGAAGATCAGGTGTTCGACCTTTTTGACGGTCGCCCGGTCGAACCCGTCCGCCACCAGCTCGGCCACGGATTTTTCGTCGTCAATCAACCCCTCAAGGATGGCATCCAGCACGTCATAGGGCGGCAGGCTGTCTTCGTCCTTTTGGTCGGGGCGCAATTCGGCGGATGGCGGCTTGTCGATGATTGATACCGGGATCACCTCGCCTTCCGGGCCTTTCATCCAGTCGCGGTGGTTTGCGTTGCGCCAGCGGCATTGTTCAAAGACGCGGGTCTTGTAAAGGTCCTTGATCGGGTTATAGCCGCCGGACATATCGCCATAGATGGTGGCATAGCCCACGGCGACCTCGGACTTGTTGCCGGTGGTCAGAAGCATCGCGCCGGTCTTGTTGGACAGCGCCATCAGCAAAAGCCCCCGCAAGCGGGACTGGATGTTTTCCTCGGTCACGTCGGGCTTTGTGCCTTCAAAGAACGGGGCGAGTGTGTTGGTGATGGCGTCGCGGCCTTCCTTGATCGGGACGATATCGTAGGCGCAGCCCAAACGGGTCGCGATGTCCTTGGCGTCATCCAGCGAGCTTTGCGAGGTGTATTCCGAGGGCAACATCACACAGCGCACGTTCTCGGGCCCAAGCGCATCCGCTGCGATGGTTGCAACAATCGCGCTGTCAATGCCGCCGGACAGGCCGAGGAGCACCTGTTTGAAGCCGGTCTTGCCCATATAGTCGCGTAAGGATTCGACCATCGCGCGATAGTCCTGTTCCCACTCGTCCCCATGCACGGCGATGGGGCCGGTGGCAATGCGCCAACCGTCGTCCGTGCGGTTCAGATCGACATGCCGGATTTCTTCGTCAAAGGTGGTCATGCGGAAGGCAAGCTCTCCACCCGGGTTCAGGGCGAAGGATCCCCCGTCAAACACCTGATCGTCCTGCCCACCGACCATGTTCAGATAGATCAGTGGCAGCCCCGTTTCGACCACCCGCGCCACCATGTGGTTCACGCGCACATCGAACTTGCGCCGGTAATAGGGTGATCCGTTGGGGATCAGCAGGAACTCGGCGCCGCTTTCAGCCAGGGTTTCGCACACATCTTCGCCATGCCACGCGTCTTCGCAGATCGGGATGCCGACGCGGATCGGACCCATGGCAATCGGGCCTTGCGGATCGGCCGATGTGAACTGTCGTTCTTCGTCAAACACCGTAAAATTGGGCAAGCGCTGCTTCAGGACGCGCGCGGCAACCTTGCCGCCATAAAGAACGTAATAGGCATTGAACAAATGCTCACCGTCATGGAACGGCCCACCGATGCCAAGCGCGGGACCATCCGCGCAATCGGCGGCCAGTTGCTCGATCGCTGCCATCGCGTCACGGAAGAATTGCGGACGCATCACAAGGTCCTGGGTCTGGTATCCCGTGATGAAAGCCTCGGGCAGGGTCACCAGATCGCTGCCTGCGGCCTTGGCCTGTGCCCAGGCGTCGCGCGCCTTTTGGGCATTGGCGGAAAGCGCGCCGACGGTCGGGTTCAACTGCGCCAGCGTCAGGCGGAAATGGTCACTCATCGCGCGTATCCTTCTGACCCGGCCAATCCGCCGGGTTTAATCCTGCGCACAGATGTAGCAGGTTTGCGTGCGGGATAAAGACCATGCGTTGGAAAACCGTTGTTTCGGGGCCACGGCTCGCATAGTCTTGCTGCGGGTTGGCGTGGGTTTAAGCGCGGAAAAATCACTTATTGAAAGAGGTTGGACATGGATCCCCTTCGCACAGGTTTTTGCGGTGTTGCCGTTCTTCTGGCATTGGGTCTGGCGCCCGCCATGGCGCAGATCGAAACCAAGCAATACGAAGATGGTGCGGTCTATGAAGGGACGTTCAAGGGCGGTGTGCAGCATGGCATGGGCACGCTGCAACTGCCGACCGGGTATGAATATACCGGTGAATTCATCGAGGGCGAGATCATCGGGCAGGGCGTGGCGCGCTTCCCGAACGGATCGGTCTATGAAGGCAGTTTCGCCAAGGGAAAACCCGAGGGGTTCGGCAAGATCACCTTTGCCGACGGGTCGACCTTCGAAGGCGATTGGGTGGACGGCAAGATCAACGGATCGGGTCTGGCGATCTATGCCAATGGCATCAAGTACGAAGGCGGCTTCCGCAACGCGATGCACCATGGTCAGGGCCGGCTGCAAAGCCCCACCGGCTATATCTATGAAGGCGATTGGGTTGCGGGCGTGAAAGAAGGGCGCGGCACCTCGACCTATGCTGACGGTTCAACATACGACGGTGAGATGCGCGCAGGCGAACGTCATGGCACGGGGGTTCTGACCCAAGCAGATGGCATGATATTCGACGGCACCTGGGAAAAGGGCCAGATGCAGGGCGAAGGCATCCTGAAACAGGCCAATGGCGATATCTATTCCGGCAATTTCGAGGCCGGCGCCCGCAAGGGGCAGGGCGTGGTCGAATATGCCAATGGCGACCGTTACGAAGGCAGCTTCGAGGATGACAAACGCCACGGGCAGGGCGTGTTTACCGGTGCCGATGGCTATCGCTACGAGGGCAACTGGGTTGCGGGCGTCATCAACGGGCAAGGAAAAGTGACCTATCCCGACGGTTCGGTGTATGAAGGACAGTTCCGGGACGGGCTTGCTGATGGCACGGGGACCATCACCTATCCTGACGGAAACATTTACGAAGGCGAATGGAAGGCCGGTGTGATCGACGGCAAGGGTGTTGCGCGATATGCAAATGGAACGGTCTATGACGGCATGTTCAAAGACGCGCTGTATGATGGGCAGGGCAGCCTGACCACGGCTGACGGAACATCCTATACCGGGGGGTGGCAAGCCGGCCAACCGCATGGCCAGGGACGCTCGGTTTTCGCGGATGGTGCGACCTATGAAGGTGCGTTCGTCGGCGGTTTGCGCGAAGGCAAAGGCAAATACACCGTTGCCGACGGGTTCTCGTATGATGGCGAGTGGCGGTCCGGGCTGTTCCACGGGCAAGGCGTTGCAATCTATGCCAATGGCGACCGCTATGACGGCACGTTCGAAAAAGGGAAACGCCATGGCGAAGGTGTCGTGACCCGCGCCGATGGCAGCCAGGAGGACGGAACCTGGGAAGATGGCGTGATCGCCGGTGCGGCCACCACATCGCCGGCGCCCGAGCTTGACAGTGCGGCGGGGGCGGCTGCGGCCGAGGCCAGTTCCGGCGCCGCCACGAACTGACAATTCCCAGACGCAATGTGGGGGGCTGAAAAAAGGTCTTTATCTCGCGCCAAACCGCCGTATAGTCGCGCCCATGGTATCGCAGAAACATATCGCACGTCGCCCCGCGCTGGGCCTTCTGCTTCTTCTTAGCCGCCTCTGAGCGTGCCGTTTTGGCGCGACCGCTCAGGGGAACCGCCATACGCGCCACGAACCGGCCCTGAGAAGGGCCACCAAGGCTAAGACACATCTACTGAAAGACAAGACTATGACCACCACATCGGATCACGTGTTGATTTTCGACACAACCTTGCGTGACGGCGAACAAAGCCCCGGCGCGACCATGACCCATGACGAGAAACTGGAAATCGGCGAGATGCTGGACGACATGGGTGTCGACATCATCGAAGCGGGCTTTCCGATTGCCTCGGAAGGCGATTTCGCAGCGGTCAGCGAGATCGCGAAGCGCGCGAAAAACGCGGTCATCTGCGGGCTGAGCCGCGCGAATATCAAGGATATCGACCGCTGCGCCGAGGCCGTGCGCCATGCCGTGAAGCCACGTATCCACACCTTCATCGGCACCTCGCCGCTGCACCGGGCGATCCCCAATCTGACCAAGGACGAGATGGCGGATCTGATCCACGAGACAGTGACCCATGCCCGCAATCTGACGGATGATGTGCAATGGTCGCCGATGGACGCCACCCGGACCGAGCACGATTACCTGTGCCGGGTGATCGAGATCGCGATCAAGGCCGGGGCCACGACGATCAACATCCCCGACACGGTCGGTTATACCGCCCCGCGCGAAAGCGCCGACCTGATCCGAATGCTGATCGAAAAGGTTCCGGGCGCGGACGAGGTGATCTTTGCCACCCATTGCCACAACGATCTGGGCATGGCGACCGCGAACTCTCTGGCCGCGGTCGAGGCCGGGGCGCGGCAGATCGAATGCACCATCAACGGTCTGGGCGAACGTGCGGGCAACACCGCGCTGGAAGAGGTCGTGATGGCCCTGAAGGTGCGTCATGACATCATGCCGTGGAGCACGCGGGTGGACACCCGGAAGATCATGAACATCTCGCGCCGGGTGGCGCAGGTGTCGGGCTTTGCGGTGCAGTATAACAAGGCGATTGTCGGCAAGAACGCCTTTGCCCATGAAAGCGGCATCCATCAGGACGGGATGCTGAAAAACGCCGAGACCTTTGAAATCATGCGCCCCGAGGATGTGGGCCTGTCCGAAACCAGCCTGGTGTTGGGCAAGCACTCGGGCCGGGCGGCGCTGCGGGATCGGCTGAACCAGTTGGGTTTTAGCGTCGGTGACAACCAGCTGAAGGACGTGTTCGTGCGTTTCAAGGAACTGGCCGACCGCAAGAAAGAGGTGTTCGACGACGACCTGATTGCCCTGATGCGGGACGGGACGGATGCCGAAAACGACCGCATCCAGGTGAAATTCCTGCGCGTGATTTGCGGCACCGAAGCCCCGCAATCGGCTGATCTGACACTGGAAATCGACGGGGTGGACCATCAGAAAACCGCCACGGGTGACGGGCCTGTCGATGCGACCTTCAACGCGATCAAGGCGCTGTTTCCCCATGACGCGCGGCTGCAACTCTATCAGGTGCACGCCGTGACCGAAGGCACTGACGCGCAGGCAACTGTATCGGTGCGGATGGAGGAAAACGGCAAGATCGTCACCGGGCAGTCGTCGGATACCGACACGGTCGTGGCGTCGGCCAAGGCTTACGTGAACGCGTTGAACAACCTGCTGGTGCGGCGCGAAAAAACCAAGCCCGAAGGCGTCTGATGTGTTGACCCGCATACGGGCGGGGATACACTCGCCCGTATGATACGCGTCCTGTCAAATCGCACCTATGCCACGCTGTTCACTGCACAGGTGGTGGCTTTGCTGGGCACGGGATTGATGACCATCGCGCTGAGCTTGCTGGCCTATGACCTTGCGGGCGATGCGGCGGGGGCGGTCTTGGGAACCGCGCTGACCATCAAGATGGTCTCCTATGTCGGCCTGTCGCCGGTGCTGGCTGCAATCGCCGAACGACTGCCACGCAAGGTGGTGATGATCGGTGCCGATCTGGTGCGCGCGGCAGTTGCGCTGGCGTTGCCGTTCGTGACCGGGGTTTGGCAGATCTATGTCCTGATCCTTCTGTTGCAGACGGCTTCGGCCAGTTTTACCCCGGCCTTTCAGGCCACGATCCCCGACGTTTTGCCGGATGAAGATGATTATACGCAGGCGCTCTCTCTGTCGCGACTGGCTTATGATCTTGAAAACCTGCTCAGCCCGACCGTGGCGGCGATGTTGCTGCTGGTGATTTCGTTCCACGGGCTGTTCGTCGGCACGGTGATCGGTTTTCTGGTTTCGGCCGCCCTTGTGGCGCGCAGCGCATTGCCGGACCGGAGGCGGTCGGGCGAGAAACGATCGTTCCGGGACCGCCTGACGCGCGGCAGCCGCATTTATCTTGCAACCCCCCGTTTGCGCGGGTTGCTGTCGCTGAACATGACCGCCGCTGCGATCAGTGCCTTCGTTCTGGTGAATTCGGTCGTGCTGGTGCGGGCCGATTACGGCTTGGGGGAACGGGCGCTGGGCATCGCGATGGCGGCGTTCGGGGGCGGCTCCATGCTGGCTGCGATGCTGTTGCCCCGGTTGTTGCGGCGGATGCGGGAACGTGATGTCATGTTGCCGTCTGCGATTATCCTGACTGCACTGGCCCTTGCGTTCGCGGTCCTGATCCGGGACAGCGCGTTGCCACCGTGGTGGCTGTTTCTGTTGGTCTGGGCCGTCATGGGATTGTTCTATTCCGCGATCCTGACACCGGCAGGGCGGCTTTTGCGTGTTTCCGCCCATTCCGAGGACGGACCGGCGATTTTTGCCGCACAGTTCGCACTGTCCCATGCCTGCTGGCTTGTGACCTATCCGCTGGCCGGGTGGGTGGGGCAGGTCGCGGGTCTGGCGGTTGCTTTGATGGTGCTGGGGCTGTTGGGCGCCTTGGGTGTGCTGGTCGCAATCTGGCTTTGGCCTGCCCAGGGCGAACGTGTGATCGAACACAGCCATCCCGACCTGTCACCGGACCACCCGCACATGAAAGCCCACCACGGTCATGGCTACCACCACGCCCATGTCTTTGTAATTGATGACGAACACAGGGTTTGGCCAACCCATGGATAGGGTCGCCCAAACCTGTTCCAACCGGTCATACCGGCCCCATATGTGCTGAGCGATAAGCCGCTTGACCTTGCGTATTAGGGGTTTCGCCTGCGCCTGCCGACCCTTATATATCCTTCGGTCTGCACCCGGGCGGGAATCGCGGACGACAAGGGTATTCAAACGGGGTAGGCATTGATGGCTGGGTTTTCGAGTTTGTTTTCGTCGGACATGGCAATTGACCTTGGAACGGCGAACACGCTGGTTTACGTGAAGGGCAAGGGAATTGTCCTAAACGAACCTTCGGTCGTCGCCTACCACGTCAAGGACGGTGTCAAGAAGGTGCTGGCCGTGGGCGAAGATGCCAAGCTGATGCTGGGCCGGACCCCCGGATCCATCGAGGCCATTCGCCCGATGCGCGAAGGCGTGATTGCCGACTTCGACAGCGCGGAAGAAATGATCAAACATTTCATCCGCAAGGTGCACAAGCGCACGACCTTCTCGAAGCCGAAAATCATCGTCTGCGTCCCGCATGGCGCAACCCCGGTTGAAAAACGCGCCATCCGCCAGTCTGTGATCTCGGCCGGTGCCCGCAAGGCCGGGCTGGTTGCCGAACCGATTGCCGCAGCGATTGGTGCGGGGATGCCCATTACCGACCCGACCGGCAACATGGTTGTCGATATCGGTGGCGGCACGACCGAGGTTGCCGTGATGTCGTTGGGCGATATCGTCTATGCGCGCTCGGTGCGGGTGGGTGGCGACCGGATGGATGATGCGATCATCAACTACCTGCGTCGTCAGCAGAACATCCTTGTTGGGGAAACCACGGCAGAGCGGATCAAAACCTCGATCGGGACGGCCCGTATGCCGGACGACGGGCGCGGTGCGTCACTGAAAATCCGGGGCCGTGACCTGTTGAACGGTGTGCCCAAGGAAACCGAGATCAGCCAGGCCCAGGTGGCCGAAGCGCTGGCCGAACCCGTGCAGCAGATTTGCGAGGCGGTGATGACCGCGCTGGAAGCGACCCCGCCCGATCTGGCGGCGGATATCGTGGACCGTGGCGTGATGCTGACCGGTGGCGGTGCGTTGCTGGGCGAGCTTGACCTGGCCCTGCGCGAACAGACCGGGTTGTCGATCTCGGTTGCGGATGAAAGCCTAAATTGCGTGGCATTGGGCACCGGCAAGGCGCTGGAGTTCGAAAAGCAGCTGCGCCACGTCATCGACTACGACAGCTGACAGGCCCGCCCCGCGCGGTCGGGGCTGGTCTCGTCTGGTGTGACCGGAGGCCAACTTGGCAAAAAAGAGCAATCAGAGCGACATCTATGCCCGCCCGCTGCGCAGGCTCATGGTGGGGATTCTGATGGTGTGCCTGTTCCTGGTCTTCCTGGTGTGGCGCATCGACAGCCCGCGGGTCGAACGCTTTCGCGCCAATCTGGTCGACCGGGTGGTACCCAGCTTCGACTGGGCGCTGGTGCCCGTCACGAAACTTGTCGGGATGGTCGAGGACTTCCAGTCCTATCAACGCATCTATGAACAGAACCAGGAACTGCGCCGCGAATTGCAGCAGATGAAGGCCTGGAAGGAAGCAGCGCTTCAGTTGGAACAGGAAAACGCACAGCTTCTGAACCTGAACAACGTGCGGCTGGATGCGCAACTGTCCTATGTGACCGGTGTCGTCCTGACCGACAGCGGCTCGCCCTTCCGGCAGTCGGTGCTTCTGAATATCGGGGCGCGCGACGGGATCATTGACGGTTGGGCCACCACGGACGGGTTGGGTCTGGCGGGCCGCATCTCGGGCGTGGGGCAGAAGACAAGCCGTGTGATCCTGCTGACAGACAGCAACAGCCGCGTGCCGATCATGGTCCAACCGTCCGGGCAGACCGCCTTGCTGGTGGGCGACAACTCCGCCGCGCCGCCGATTGAATTTCTGGAAGCCCCTGAAAAAGTCCGCCCCGGCGACCGCGTGGTCTCCTCGGGCGATGGGGGGGTGTTCCCGGCGGGGCTTTTGGTGGGACACGTGGCGATGGGCACCGACCGGCGTTTGCGGGTGCGATTGTCGGCAGACTATGAACGGTTGGAGTTCCTGCGCGTGCTGCGCAGCCACCCCGGCGAGAAGGTGGACGATGACGGGGCATTGATCGTGTCGACGCCTGCCCTGCCGCCGCTGCCCGAACCTTTTGTGGACGACCTGCTGCCGGATGCCGACACCGATGTCCCCGCACCCGAGGGGACCGACGGATGACCGACCGCCTGACCCTTTTGCGTTGGCTGTTCTCCATTGCCCTTGTCGCCATCGCCGCCATCGTGCTGTTTGCACGCCTTTTGCCGATCGACCTGACACCCGGACGGTTTCCCGGCCCCGATATCCTTTTGGCGTTCACCTTTGCCTGGGTGCTGCGCCGCCCGGATTATGTGCCGGTTCTTCTTGTCGCGATCCTGTTTTTCATGATGGACATGTTGCTTCTGCGTGTGCCCGGTGTCTGGCCCCTGATGGTCGTGGCGGGGTCCGAATTCCTCCGACGTCGCGAATCCGGCCTGCGCGAACGGCATTTTCTGGTGGAGTGGGGGCTTGTCGCCATGACTCTTTTCGCCATGCTGGTAGGGCAGCGAATCCTGCTGACGGTGTTTTTTGTCGATCAGGTGCCATTCGGGCGCGAGCTGATGCAGTTGATCTCGACGGCCTTGGCCTATCCGCTGGTGGTTTTCGTGTCGGTCTATCTGCTGGGGGTCGAAAAACTGCAACCCGGCGATGATGCAATTGCGAGGCAAGCGTCATGAAGCGGTCACCGATTGATACCGAGAAAAGCGCGCGCGGCATCACCCGCCGCGGGCTGTTCCTGGGGGGCTTGCAAGTGTCGTTTGCCGCCCTGCTGGTCGGGCGAATGCGGTTCATGCAGGTCGACCAGACCGACGAATACCGAACGCTGGCGGAAGAAAACCGTATCAAGTTCCAGTTGATCCCGCCCGCCCGTGGCATGATCCATGACCGCAATGGCAAGCTGATTGCGGGGAACGAACAGAATTATCGCATCGTCCTTGTGCGCGAAGACGCAGGCGACCCGGCAAAGGTGTTGGACCGGCTTCGCAAGATCGTCTGGATCGACGATGAAGAGGTGACGCGCATCCTGTCCGAGATGACGCGGCGCAGTTCGTTCGTGCCGGTCACCGTGGCCGACCGCGTGCCGTGGGAAGACGTTGCCGAAGTGGCAATCAACGCCCCCGTCCTGCCCGGCATCACGCCCGAGGTCGGTCTGTCGCGCATCTATCCCCGCGCGTCCGATTTTGCGCATGTGGTGGGATACGTGGGTCCGGTGTCCGATTACGACCTTGGCAAACTGGAAGACCCGGACCCGCTTTTGCAGATCCCGCGCTTTCAGATCGGCAAAAGCGGGGTCGAGTCGAAGCTGGAGATGTCCCTGCGCGGCTCTGCCGGGACGCGCGAGGTCGAGGTCAACGCCGTCGGGCGCGAAATGCGCGAACTTGGCCGGGAAGAAGGGCAGGCGGGCGACAACATCCAGTTGACCGTCGATGCCGATCTTCAGGCCTATGTTCAGGCGCGGCTGGCTGGGGAAAGTGCTGCGGCGGTTGTGATGGACACGCATACCGGGGACCTTCTGGCCATCGGATCGGCGCCGTCCTTCGACCCCAACAAGTTCGTGCGCGGTATTTCGGGGTCGGACTACAAGTCGTTGCTGGACGATCCTTACCGACCGCTTGCGGCGAAACCTGCCCAGGGCACCTATCCCCCCGGATCGACCTTCAAGATGGTGACGGCGCTTGCGGCGCTGGAAGACGGCGTCATCGGGGTCGGGGAAACCGTGAAATGCCTGGGCCATGTCGAGGTGCACAAGCGCAGGTTCCATTGCTGGAAACGGGCCGGGCACGGCAAGGTCGACCTGGTGAAAAGCCTGCGCGAAAGCTGCGACGTCTATTACTACGAAATCGCCCAACGGGTGGGGATCGAGAAGATTTCGGCGATGGCCCGGCGGCTTGGTTTGGGCGACCGGCATGAATTGCCGCTGTCGGCAGTGGCGCAGGGCCTGGTTCCCGACAAAGCATGGAAAAGGGAAGCCCGAGGGGCTGACTGGGTGATTGGCGACAGTCTGAATGCAGGAATCGGACAAGGGTTCGTTTTGGCCTCGCCCTTGCAACTGGCGGTGATGACGGCGCGGATCGCGACCGGTCAGGCGATATCCCCGCGTCTGGTGCGGGCGATCAACGGGGTGGAACAGCCTGTCATCAACGGCGGACCCTTGGGGATTTCTGGCGAGAACCTGCAGTTCATCCGGCAGGGCATGTATGAGGTCGTGAATGCCAATCGCGGCACCGGCGGACGATCGAAGGTTGTGGCCGAAGGGTTGCGGATGGCCGGCAAGACCGGGACCAGCCAGGTGCGCAACATCACCAAGGCCGAACGGGCGCGCGGCGTCACCCGCAACGAAGATCTGCCATGGAACCGGCGCGACCATGCGCTGTTTGTCTGTTATGCCCCCGCCGAGGCGCCGCGATATGCGGTGTCGGTGGTGGTGGAACATGGCGGCGGTGGCTCGACGGCGGCGGCCCCGATTGCGCGCGATATCCTGCTTCAGACCGTTTACGAGGGCGAACCGCCGCTTGAGGCCTATCCCTCAAGCCAGCGCGGCACCATCCGGTCGCGCCAGCGCGAGATTGAAGAGATGTTGAGCCGCCCGCCCGCCGAGCGTTTCGCCGATCGGAGCGATCAGGCATGAGCTATCTTGAGTATAACGTAAAATACGTGCCCACGGGACTGCGCAAAGTGCTTTACGTCAACTGGTTCCTGGTGCTGCTTCTGACGGCTGTGGCCTCGATGGGGTTTTTGATGCTCTATTCGGTCGCGGGTGGCAGCATGGAGCCGTGGGCTGCGGCACAGATGAAGCGCTTTGCGCTTGGCATGACACTGATGTTTACCATCGCGATGGTGCCGATCTGGTTCTGGCGCAACATGGCGGGGTTGGGATACATCCTGTCGCTGATCCTTTTGATCCTGGTCGAATTTGTCGGCGCGACCGGCATGGGTGCACAGCGCTGGATCGACCTGGGGTTCATCCGCTTGCAGCCGTCGGAACTGTCGAAGATCACCTTGGTGATGCTGCTTGCCGCCTATTACGACTGGCTTGATATCAAAAAGGTATCGCGCCCGTTCTGGGTGCTTTTGCCGATCATCCTGATCCTTCTGCCCACCGCGCTGGTTCTGAAACAACCGGATCTGGGCACGGCGATCCTGCTTCTGGTTGGCGGGGGCGCGATGATGTTTCTGGCGGGG
>JAUHWP010000067.1 GCA_030424645.1 Alphaproteobacteria bacterium | reverse complement strand
ACCGAAATCATATTGTTCGCCCACCATCCATTCCAGAATGCGCTCGGGCCGGTCCGGCTCCAGCGTGACGCTGACGCCCGGGCGGTCACGCAGAAACGTGGCCACGACACCCGGCAGGTGGCTGGTCGCAAATCCGGGCAGGCAGGCGATCCGCAGATGTCCGGCCTTCTTTTCGGTGATGTTCTGGCTGGCTTCGGAAATCTGGTGCATCATTTCAAGCACACGCCGGATGTCGGGCAGCAGGAAACGCACCTCCTGCGTCGGCACCAGCCGCCCGTCGCGGCGGTTGAACAGCTCGAACCCCAGCACCTCGCGCAGATCGGACAGAAGGCGACTCACTGCGGGCTGGCTGATGCCCAGTTCCTGTGCGCCGCGTGTCATGGAACCGTGATGTGTGACGGCCATAAGGGCTTCGAGCTGGCGCAGCCGCAGCGGATGTGTCATGCGATCTTCCTTTCCTGACAGGCGCAGCGTATCTGTATAATACAGTGTTATAAAACAGTTACACTAAATATTCTTGCATTATGCCATGTGGGATGTAACCCTTTTGCAGGGCGCGCAGACGGGGCGGGCAAAGTGCCCCACCCGTTCTGCGTGACACACCTGGGAAACGCACCGCAGCTGGTGCAAGGAGGATGATGTGAAAAAGCTCGTGTTCGGCGCTATTGCTGCCGCCACCACCGCGCTGTCGCCTGTCGGGGCCATGGCGCAAACCGAAATTCAGTTCTGGCACGCCTTTACCGGTCGCCTGGGCGAGCTTGTGGCCGCACAGGTCGAGGAGTTCAATGCAAGCCAGAGCGATTACACCGTGGTTGCCAGCCACAAGGGCAACTACTCCGAAACCCTGAATGCCGGGATCGCGGCCTTCCGCGCCGGCGAACAGCCGCATATCCTGATGGTGTTCGAGGTCGGCACCGCCACCATGATGGCCGCTGCCGGGGCGGTGAAACCCGTCTATGAAGTGATGGCCGAAAGCGGGGCCGAGTTCGATCCCGACGCCTATATCGGGGCGGTGAAAGGCTATTACACCACCACCGACGGCCAGATGCTGTCCCTGCCGTTCAACTCGTCCACGCCTGTTCTGTGGGTGAACCGTGATGCGATGGAAGCGGCAGGTGTTGACCCAGACACCGACCTGTCGACATGGCAAAACGTGGACGCGGTGCTGGAGCAGTTGAAGGCTGGCGGTGAAGATTGCCCGCTGGTCACCGCATGGCAAAGCTGGATCCACCTTGAAAACCTGTCGGCCTATCATGACGTGCCGTTTGCAACCAAGGAAAACGGTTTTGCCGGTCTGGACACCGAACTTGCGCTGAACGGCGAGGTTCAGGTGGCGCATCTGGACAAGATGGGCGAATGGGCCAAGGACGGCGAATTCATCTATACCGGGCGCCGTAACGAAGGCGGGGCGAATTTCCGCGCCGGTGAATGTGCGCTGTTTACCGAAAGCTCGGCTGGCTATGCCGGGATCAAGGCCGAAGCCGAATTTGCCTTTGACGTGCGTCCGCTTCCCTATTGGGAAGGTGTGGGCAACGCGCCGCTGAACACCATCATCGGTGGGGCGTCGCTGTGGGTGATGCAAGGCCACGACGCCGAGGAATACAATGGTGTGGGCGAGTTCCTGGCCTATCTGTCCTCGACCCCGGTGCAGGCACAATGGCACCAGGATACCGGCTATCTGCCGATCACCGCCGCGGCGGGCGACGCAACGCGCGAGTCGGGTTTTTATGACGAAAACCCCGGCACGGACGTGGCCGTGATGCAGATGACCGCGAACGAGCCGACCGCCAATTCCAAGGGCATCCGCCTGGGGTCGTTCGACCAGATCCGCGGCATCATCGACGAAGAGCTGGAAGGCATCTGGTCCGGTGACAAGACCGCGCAAGAGGCCATGGACAGCGCGAAAGAGCGTGGTGACGCGCTGCTGCGCCGGTTCGAACAGGCCAACATGTAAACACAGACCCGAAAGGCGGGCCGTCATGGCCCGCCTTTTTCCGTTCCGGGGGAGTTGATGGAAAAACGCGTGACATTCCGGGGCTGGCTGCTGCCGCTTTGCCTGATCGCACCGCAGGTCATCATCTCGGCGGTGTTTTTCTTCTATCCGGCGGGGCAGGCGATCTGGCAGTCGCTGTTCATTCCCGACCCGTTTGGCCTGTCGATGCAATATGTCGGCCTGGGCAACTTCGAATTCCTTCTGTCTGACAAGTTCTATCGCGCATCCTTTGTGACCACCGCGATCTTCTCGATCCTTGTCACGCTGGCCTCGATGATCCCGGCGCTGTTTCTGGCGGTGCTGGCGGATCGGCTGATCAAGGGGTCGGGCGTCTATCGTACGCTTCTGATCTGGCCCTATGCGGTGGCGCCTGCCGTGGCCGGGGTGCTGTGGCTGTTCATGTTCAACACCCGCGTTGGTGTCGTGTCATGGTATCTGGGCCAGCTTGGCTACGATTGGAACCACGTGTTGAACGGGGGCGAGGCGATGGGGCTGGTGGTCGTCGCGTCGGCCTGGGGGCGGATCAGCTATAACTTCCTGTTCTTCTTCGCCGCCCTGCAAGCCGTGCCGCGCTCGGTGATCGAGGCGGCGGCGATTGACGGCGCGCATTTCTGGCGGCGGTTCTTCACCATCGTCCTGCCGCTTCTGTCGCCCACCACCTTCTTCCTGCTGGTGGTCAACGTGGTCTATTCGTTTTTCGAAACCTTCGGCGTGATCCACACGATCACCTCGGGCGGGCCGCAGCAATCGACGACGATCCTTGTCTACAAAGTGTTCTCGGACGGGTTCGTCGGGCAGGACCTCGGCTCGTCCTCGGCGCAATCCGTGATCCTTCTGATCGTGGTCGGGCTTCTGACCGTGATTCAGTTCAAGTTTGTCGAGAAAAGGGTGCATTACTGATGGCCCGCGAGAGACATGGCATGGTGGAAAAGCGCGGGGCGGGGTTGTGGCTGACCCACGTCCTGATGATTGCAGGCATTCTGGTGATCTTCTTCCCGATCTGGCTGGCCTTCGTCGCCTCGACCGTCACCCAACCTGAAATCGTGCGCCCACCGATGCCGCTGTGGCCCGGCGATCAGTTCTTTGAGAACTATAGGGCGGCCCTGTTTTCGGGCGTTAACGTGCCGGTCGCGACGATGCTGCTGAATTCACTGGTCATGGCGATCGGCATCGCGGTGGGCAAGATCATCATCTCGCTGCTGTCCGCCTTCGCCATCGTCTATTTCCGCTTTCCGGGGCGGACGTTCTTTTTCTGGATGATCTTCCTGACGCTCATGCTGCCGGTCGAGGTGCGGATCGTCCCGACTTACGAGGTCGTGGCGGGCTTCGGGATGCTGAACAGCTATTCCGGGCTTATCTTTCCCCTGATCGCGTCGGCCACCGCGACCTTCCTGTTTCGCCAGTTCTTCCTGACCATCCCCGACGAACTGGCCGAGGCCGCGCGCGTCGATGGTGCCCGTCCGATGCGGTTTTTCTGGGATATCGTCGTGCCGATGAGCCGCACCAATGTCGCGGCGCTGTTCGTGATCCTGTTCATCTATGGCTGGAACCAATACCTGTGGCCGCTTCTGATCACCACGGACCCCGAGATGAACACCATCGTCATGGGCATCAAGCAGATGTTCCCATCGGGCGATGACGTGGCGGATTGGCCGGTGATCATGGCGACCTCGATCCTGGCGATGATCCCGCCGGTGATCGTGGTGGTGTCGATGCAGAAACTGTTTATCCGTGGCCTAGTAGATAGCGAGAAATAACCGATGGCGACTGTCACGCTGAAAGATATCAAGAAAAGCTTCGGACCCACGGACGTGATCCACGGCATCAGCGCCGAGATCGAAGATGGCGAATTTATCGTGATCGTCGGCCCGTCGGGCTGTGGCAAGTCCACATTGCTGCGTATGGTTGCGGGGCTTGAGACCGTGACCTCGGGCGATGTTCTGATCGGCGGAGAGCGTGCCAATGACAAGGAACCGATGGATCGCGACATTGCCATGGTGTTCCAGAACTATGCCCTTTATCCGCATATGTCGGTGGCACAGAATATGGGTTACGGGCTGAAGATCGCGGGGATGCCGAAGGCCGAGATTGCCCGCAAGGTGGGCGAGGCGGCGGAGCTTTTGCAGCTTGAGGCGTTGTTGGATCGACGGCCCAAGCAATTGTCGGGTGGTCAGCGGCAGCGGGTCGCCATGGGCCGCGCCATCGTGCGCGAACCGGCGGTGTTCCTGTTCGATGAACCCTTGTCGAACCTCGACGCCAAGCTGCGCGTTCAGATGCGGCTTGAGATCAAGGAGTTGCAGTCAAAACTGGGTATCACCGCGCTTTACGTGACCCACGATCAGGTCGAAGCGATGACCATGGCCGACCGGATGATCGTGATGAACGGTGGCGTGGCCGAACAGATCGGCACCCCGCTTGAGGTCTATGAAACGCCGCGCACCCTGTTCGCCGCGCAGTTCATCGGTAGCCCCGCGATGAATGTTCTGGATGCCGACGTAAAAGGCGGTGTGGTGCGGGTCGGCGACGCCGAGGTGGCCCAGACCGCACATCCTGACGGGCCGGTCAAGCTGGGCATTCGCCCCGAACATGTGATGCCAGAGGAGGGCGGGCCACTGGCCCTGACCGTGCATTTGTCCGAACCCTTGGGCGCCAATACGCTGCTGCATGGTCGGCTGGATGCCACGGGGGCCGAGTTTACCGCCAGTCTTCCCGGCGTGCATCATGCGCAGGATCGGGGGCAGGTGTTGCGCCTGTCGGTGCAACCCGGACAGGCGCATCTGTTTGATCCGACAACGCAGCTCAGGATCGACGCATAGACGTCACGCATCGGTGTTTACAGGCCATATGTCCTGATAGAGGACCGCCAATCGGGTCAGGTCGTCGGCGCTGATGTCGGCAACCTGCCATGCTTTCACCGCCACCCCGAGCATCCGGGGCATGAGCATCGGCCAGATCTGGCTGTCTTCGGTCGTGAACTCCGACCAGAACGTGCCTTGCACACCGATGATCCGGTCGGCCAGCGCCGGGTCGGGGACCGGGTCCCAGTCGATCGTATCGGCCAGCGAAACGAAGGCGGCCCAGCTTGCCCCCCAATCGTCCGGGTCGGCGCTGTGGGCCATGTCCAGATAGACATGCTGGGCGGGTGACATGACCACGTCGTAACCTGCGTGCGCGGCGTCCAGCCCCGGTCCTTGCCCCGTCCAGCTGAACAGGATCGCATTGTGTCCGATCCCCCCGTTCGAGCCCTGTGCCGCCTCCTCCCAAGCGGCGGGGCGCTGGCCGTTCTGCACCACGGTGTCTGCAAGCTTGGCGATGGTCCAGCCTTGCAAGTCTTGCGTTGTCTCCAACCCTTCCGCCGCCATCAACGCGCGCGCTTTGGGCGAGCCCATCCAGGTGTCCTTGGGCAACTCGTCGCAGCCCAGATGCAGATGACCGAAGGGGAACAGGTCGCCAACCTCGCGGGCGATGGCGTCAAGCACCTCCCACGTCTTTGGCATCGCCGGGTTCACGCAATTGCCCTGATACCCCTGAACCGAGGTCTCGGGTCCGTTATCCGCCGGGTCGCGGGTGTCGGGAAACACATGCGTCATGGCGATCGCGTGGGCGGGGGCTTCGATTTCCGGCATCACCTCGATATTCAGGGCAGCCGCATGGGCGATGATCGCGCGGGCCGTGTCCTTGGAATAGCTGCCCCCGGCCTCGACCGCGCCCGAGAACAGGGCGGGCAGCAGGTGGCCTTCGCCGCACATCTCGGTCTTTTGCCAAAGCGCGGGATAGCTGTCGATTTGCAGGCGGAATGCCTCGTCATCCGCGAAATGCCAGTGAAAGCGGTTCAGCTTCAACAGTGCCATCAGGTCCAGCAGGTCCAGAAGGGTTTGTGGGTCATAATAATGCCGCGCGGTGTCCAGATGCTGCCCGCGCCAGCCGAACCGTGGGGCGTCGGTGATCACCCCACATGGCAGCGGTCCGGCCTGCATCAGCGTCAGAAGCGTGATCCCCGCATAGAACCGCCCGCCATAGCTGCCCGCCGTGATCTGGATGCTGTCAGGCGTGATCTGCAACCGATAGGCATCGTCGGGCATGTTGGCGGTGGTGATCGTGACCGGGAATGACCCGTTGAAGGTCCAGCCACGCCGCTGGGCCAGATCGGCGACCGCACGCAGCGCGTCGTCGTCGCAGGTCACGCCGGTCACGTCGACCGTGCCGCCGCTGGGCGCCCAATCGCTTGGTTGCGGCACAAGGGGCAGGCCATCAAACGGCCCAGGATCGGGCAGGGTGGGCGGCACGCAGCCCTTGGGCTGATACGGCAGCGCGATCACGTCATGTCCGACACGCAGATAGGGGCCAAGGGGCAGCCACGCCCGGTTTGCCGCCTTATGACCGTGAGTGTATTCAATTGCCACCTCATGCGGTTGGCCCGCTTTCAGGTCGGGAAGGGCAATCTCGGTGAAGCTGCCCATGCCGCCGATCCGCTTGCCGCCCTTGGTTGCCGTCATCGGGGCCATGCCGGAAAAGCAGAAGATCGGGGCCGCAAGGTCCCGGTCCGAGGTGATGGTGCAGATTATTTTTGCGCCGTCCAGGCGGCAGGTATAGTCCATGTCAGTCCAATCTCAGTTCAGACACAAAGTCATAAATATCAGAACGATAGAGGCCGCTTGTAAACTCGATCGGGCGACCCGTGGTCAGGTATCCGGTGCGTTCGATCTTCAAGACCGCAGCCCCGTCGGGCAGGTTGAACATCTGCGCGTCGTTCGGTGTCAGGTTGGTCGCCGTGACCCGCTGGATGGCGCGGGTGGGGGCCTGACCCGTCTTGCGCAACAGCGCATAAAGCGACACGTCGATCTGTTCGGGATGGGGCAGGATATCACCGGGCAGAGACGACCGTTCCAGCGCCATCGGCGTGCCACTGGCGCTGCGCAACCGTTCGATCCGCGCCACCCGGTCACTGGCTGACAGGCCAAGCGCCATCATCTCTTCGCTGGTGGGGCGAAACAGGCCCAAGGACAGCGTTTCACTGGTCGAGGTCATGCCGCGCGCCTGCATGTTCTCGGTAAACGATACCAGCGAGGACAGCGATTGTTCCAGCTTGGGGGCGGCGGCGCGCACGAAGGATCCGGCGCCCTGGCGCTGTTCGATCAACCCGTCATCGACCAGTTTCGCAATCGCCTTGCGCACGGTGACGCGGCTGACATCCGCAGCATTGGCCAGGTCGCGTTCGGGCGGAAGCTGATCATCGGGGGCCAGATCGCCTGACTGGATGGCCGCACGGATATGGCGGTGCAATTGCAGGTAGCGCGGGCCGCGACCCGGTTGAAACCACGCCGTCGGAGAGAGCCAGTTTATCTGCGCTTGCATATCGTTCCCATTCTTTTTGGTATTTAAAAGTAATACCAAAGCAATCTGAAAGGCAACACTCTTTCTTTTGCGTTTCACTATATTTCCATGTAAGTAGTTGATAGTAAATAATTAATGGTATGGCGAAAAAATTTGGTATTATAATGGTAGTCAAAATAGGTCTGTAATGGTAAAAATTGGTATACGCCTCGATTCGCTTGGGGCGCCACTGGGGGAAATCAATGACGGACGTGATGCACGCAGAAGGTGGGGCAACCGCAAGGCGGGAGCGTAAAGCCATATCGGAAAGCCTGTTTGCCTGGCTTCTTGTGGGTCCTGCGATGATCTTCATCGCCGTCATCGTGGCCTGGCCGCTGGCCGAAACCATCCGGTTGTCTTTCATGGAGGCCGGGCTGGGCGGCGAGAAATTCGTTGGTCTTGCCAATTACGAAGACCTTGCTGGAAGCCGCAGGTTCCACCAGACCATCGTGCGCACCTTCTATTGGATGTTCCTGTCTGTTGCCTTGAAGCTGGTGCTGGGTCTGATCGGCGCGACGCTGTTGAACGCGGCCATTCCGGGGCGGGCGCTGTTTCGGGTGCTGGTGATGCCGCCATGGGTCATTCCGATTGCCATCGGCTGTATCGGCTGGCTGTGGCTTTACAACGGCTATTTCGGCGTCCTGTCAGGTGTGATGATGCATCTTGGCATCACCGATGGCCCGTTCGAGTTTCTGGCCCACAAGCAATCTGCCTTCTATTCCGCCATTGCCACCGACGTCTGGGTCGGCGTGCCGATGGTGACGCTGTTCTTTCTGGCCGCCATGCAGGGCGTCAGCCGTGATCTGTATGAGGCCGCATGGGTTGACGGGGCAGGGCGCTGGTATCGGTTCCGCCGCATCACCATTCCGCAGATCATGCCGGTGATCGTGTCGATGTCGCTTCTGTCCGCCATCTTCACCTTCAACAGCTTCGAGATCATCTGGATCCTGACCGAGGGCGGCCCGCGCGGCGCGACGACCACCCTGATCGTGGACACCTATAAAACCGCCATCGGCAACTACAAGTTCGGCGAAGGGTCCGCCCGGGCCGTGATCATCGTGTTGCTGCTTGGCCTGTTCTCGCTCGCCTATCTGTTCTTCCTGAACAAGGTGAACAAGAAATACGGAGTGAAGTAAGATGATGGACCGTTATACAAAGCTGCAACTGGTCGGTATCTATGCCTGTCTTGCGATCTTCCTGACCTTCATCCTGCTGCCGTTTTTCGAGATGTTCATGGCGTCCCTGCGTCCGCTCGAACACCTGTTCCGCAGCCCCTATCAGTTCTGGTCGGACGATTTCAGCTTCGATGCCTACAAGCAGATGTGGGTGACGGTGCCGCTCTTGGGCCGCTACATCTTCAACTCGATCTATATCTCGTTCATGGTGACGGGGCTGACGATGATCTTCGTGGTGCCCGCCGCCTATGCCTATGCGCGGCTGGATTTTCCGTTCAAGAACCTGTCGCTAGGCATCTTTCTGGGTGTCAACATGTTCACCGGTGCGGTGCTTCTGATCCCGCTCTATCGCGTGTTGCGCACCATGGGGCTTCTGAATTCCTATTGGGCGATGATCGTGCCCGGCGTGGCCTTCCTGATCCCCACCGGCATCTGGCTGCTGCGGTCGTATCTGGAAAAGATCCCGCGCGAGCTTGAGGAAGCCGCGTTTGTCGACGGGGCCTCGCGCCTTTACACGTTGCGCCGGGTGGTGCTGCCACTGGCCGTGCCGGGGCTGATCGTGGTCGGCGTGGCGGTGTTCATCGGCGCCTATGCACAACAATTCCTGTTCGCAATCACATTCAACCAGACCCGCGAGCTGCAACCGCTGCCTGCCGGCCTGTATGAATTCATCGGCTATCAGTCGGTGACCTGGAACGAGATGATGGCCGCGGCCCTGGTGGGTGTTCTGCCGGTCATGGTCATCTTCCTGTTCCTGCAAAAATACCTTGTCGCGGGCCTGACGGCCGGGGCGGTCAAGGAATAATCCAACCAAAGGGAGAGACCAAAATGAATGTAACCAAACTGTCCTTGGCGGCGCTGCTCGTGTCAGGCTCGGCGATAAGCGCCTCGGCCGATACGACCGAACTGCACTTCATCATGTGCGGCGGCGAGGTGCGCGAAGCGGACCAGAAGACCGTCGATGAGTTTCAGGCCAAGCACGAAGGCGTGACCGTCAACCTAGAGGCCGTGCCGTGGGGCACCTGTCAGGACAAGTCGCTGACGCTGGCGGCCGCCGGTGATCCGCCCTCGATCGCCTATATGGGCTCGCGCACCCTGCGCCAGATGGCCAATAACGACCTGATCGTTCCGGCCAATATCTCGGCCGAGACCCCGTATCAGGATGGTGTGCTGAATACCGTCACCATTGAAGGTCAAGCCTGGGGCTATCCGCACGCGTTTTCGACCAAGGCGCTGTATATCAACTGCGACATCATCGAAGAAAGCGGTCAGGAATGCGTCGCGCCGAAGACGTGGGACGAGATGTATGCCATGGCCAAAGGCGTCGTCGACAACACCGATGTGGCCGGTGTCGGCCTTGCGGGCAAAGACTTCGATAACACCATGCACCAGTTCCTGAACTATCTTTATTCCAACGGCGGCGCGGTGGTCGATCCGGCAACCGGCGAGAATATGTTGGACAGCCAACAGACCCGCGAAACGCTCGAGTTTTACGGCAAGCTAGTGGATGTCGCTCAGGAAGGCCCGACCGCTTGGGAACGCGACCAGCTGCGCGACCTGTTCAACGACGGCAAGATTGCCATGTATGTGCAGGGGCCGTGGGGCTATGGCCAGCATAACGAGGATATCAACCAGCTGATCGCCCCGGTGCCAGCAGGTCCGTCCGGTGAAAGCGGCACGATCCTGATCACCGACAGCATCGTCGTGTTCAAAGGCTCGGGCCACGAAGAGCTGGCGCATGAACTGGCACAGATGATCACCTCGGGCGACAGCCAGTATGACCTGGACAGCACATGGGGTCTGACGCCGATCCTTGACTATGCCGCCCTTGGCAAGACGGATCTGTATTACGAGACCGGCATCTGGCCGAATTTCACCGCGACGATTTCGACAGGTGGCCCCGAGCCGCTGGTCGAAGACTTCAAATCGCTGCAATCGGTGTTCACCAACATGGTGCAGGGGATCATCCTGAAGGATGACACCGTGGACAACCTGGTGACCATCGCCGGTGAAGAACTGGACGAGGCGCTTTAAGCCAATCCTCCCCGGTTCGGGCAGCGCCTGGTCGTTGCCCGGACCACCCCTGAGTTTCAACAGAAGGATGCCCGGACCATGGCGACACTTGATCTGAACGCGATCAGCAAATCCTTTGGCGCGGCCAAGGTGCTGCACGACATCAGCCTTGCCATCGAAGACAAGGAATTCGTTGTGTTTGTCGGCCCGTCCGGCTGCGGCAAATCCACCCTTCTGCGCATCATCGCGGGGCTGGAAGAGGCGACATCGGGCCAGATCGTTATCGACGGTCAGGACGTCAGCACCGCCCATCCCGTGGACCGGGGCATCTCGATGGTGTTTCAGTCCTATGCGCTTTACCCGCATCTCAGCGTTTATGAAAACATCGCCTTCCCGCTGCGGGTCCAGAAGATGGAGGCCGCCGAGCTGGACAGCCGGGTGCAGAAAGCCGCTGGCATCCTGCAACTGACGGATAAGTTGCAGTTGAAGCCGGGGCAGTTGTCAGGCGGGCAGCGTCAGCGGGTCGCCATCGGGCGCTCGATCGTGCGCAATCCGAAGGTGTTCCTGTTTGATGAACCCCTGTCGAACCTCGATGCCGCCCTGCGCGGCGACATGCGGGTCGAACTCAGCCAGTTGCACCGCGACCTGGATGCGACCATGGTTTACGTCACCCACGATCAGGTCGAGGCGATGACCATGGCCGACCGGATCGTTGTCCTGAACGCGGGCCGCGTCGAACAATTCGGCACCCCGATGGAACTGTATCACCACCCCGCAACGAAATTCGTGGCGTCCTTTATTGGTCAACCCAACATGAACCTGATCCCGGCCCGCGTGGCAGGTGTGGACGGCACCGGGGTTATGGTGGAACTGGACGGTGGACACCGGATGGCGCTGCCGGTTGCCTCGGGCACCGTGCAAAAGGGCGACCGGGTCGAAGTCGGCATCCGGCCCGAGCATGTCAATATGGGCGACAGCGGTCTGGATATTTCGGTCAATGTGCTGGAACGCCTTGGCGGCACCTCGATCACCTATGGCACGATTGGCAACGGCACGCGGTTCTGTGCGGCCCTGCCCGGCGACGCCGCGATTGAAGAGGGCCGCAACCTGACCCTGAGCGTGGCGCCCGAAAACTGTCACGTCTTTGACGCCAACGGCGATGTGCTGCGCCGTCAGGCAGCACCGGGGATGGTCGCATGAAGGTTGTCGCCGCGGGGATCGGCTTGCGTGCAGGGCACGTGCTGTCGATCCTGAAAGAAACCATGCCCGAGGTCGAATTCGTCGGGTTCTATGACCCGCAACCATCGCATCTTGAGATGATCGGCACGGATATTCCGCAGTTCGATGACGTGGCCACGATGCTGTCGGACACGCAGCCCGACCTGTTCTTTGTCGGCTCGCCCAATTGCTATCACCTTGAGCATATCAAGCTGGGGCTTCAGGCCGGGGTGCGTATCTTCACCGAAAAGCCGGTGGTGACGACGCGGGCGGACACGTTCGAACTGGCGCGGCTTCTGGCCGAATACGGCACCGATCAGGTGATGGTCGGTCTGGTGTTGCGCTATTCCCAGCACATGGTCGATCTGCGTGCGGTGCTGGACCAGCTTGGCCCCATAGCCTCGCTTGAGGCAAACGAACACATCCCGCCCTATCACGGCGCGTTTTTCATGCGCGACTGGCGGCGCAAAAGCGCCTTGTCCGGTGGCTTCATGCTGGAAAAATGCTGCCACGATCTGGACATCTACAACATGGTGACCCACTCACGGCCCATGCAAGTGGCGAGCTTCGGGGGGAAGAAATCCTTCCTGCCGGAGTTCGCCCCGACCACCAACACCGAGACCGAGATCGCGCAGCGCAAGTCCAGCGTCTGGGAAAGCGCCCCGGACCCTTACAATTCGGACGGCGATATCATCGACTTCCAGACCGCGATCCTGCGCTATGAAAGCGGGGCTTCGATGGCGTTTCACACCAATCTGAATGCCCCCGATGACCACCGGCGGTTCTGCGTCTTCGGCGCGCTGGGGATGGCCGAGGGCGACTTTGTGCGTGGCTATCTGAAAGCCACCGCGCGCGACGGATCGGTGATTGCCGATCATGACTATACGACGATGGACCAGAAACACGCCTCGGCCCACTACGGGGCCGATCACATGATGGTGGCCGATATTGCGGATTTCCTGCGCGGCAAGACCGACAGCCTGCCGGTTGGGGTGGTGGACGCGCTTGAGGCTGGGCTGGTGGCGATGGCGCTGGACGAGGCGCGGATCAATGGCGCCGTGGTCGATCTGGGCCGCACATGGGAAGAATTTGACAGCTATGGATTGCGCGCATGAGCCTTGAGACGAAAACCCACGGTCACCTGATGGCCGCTGAAAGCGCCGAAGCGATGGATGTGTTCTGTCGTGCGGCCACGCAGGATGTCGATGCAGGCGGTCTGGCCGATGCCAGGGCGATCTATACCATCGCGCGCGGATCGTCTGACGCGGCGGCCAATATCCTGTCTTATGAATTCATGCGCGAGCTATCAGTGCCTGTCACCTCGCTGCCGCCTTCGGTGTTTTCCTTGGGGGCCGGGGTCGATATGGACGGGTCCGGCGCGCTGGTGATCAGCCAGTCCGGCGCCAGTGACGATCTGGTGCGGGCGGCGACCGGTGCCGGGAAACACGGCGCCAGCGTGGTCGCGATCACCAATCAGCCAGACAGCCCGGTCGAGGCCGCAGCCCAAACAACCGTGCCCATCGGGGCAGGGCCGGAACTGGCGGTGCCCGCGACCAAGACTGTGATCGGATCGGTCGCGGCGGGCAGCGCGCTTCTGGGCGGCATCCTGCCCGACTATAAGCGGCGCACGGATGCGTCGGTGGCTGCGCTCAAAGGGATTTCAACCCACCATCCCCGCGCCAAGGCCCTGCAATCGGCCCTGTTGCGGGCGCGCAATGTCTATGTGATCGGGCGCGACACCGGCCATGGGGCCGCGTTGGAAGTGGCCTTGAAGCTCAAGGAATGCTGCGCGCTGCATGCCGAAGATTATTCCGCGTCCGAGGTGCTGCACGGTCCCTTGCAACTTGCCACCAACCCCTTGATGGTGCTGATCCTTGATACCGGGTCAGAGCATATTCAGGACAGCCTTGACCAGGCCGAGGCCCGGTTTCGCGGCGTTGGTTGCGACGTGCATCGTATCTCGCCCGCCGATATCGGCGTGTCGGAGCTGACGCCTGCTGCGGCGGCGGCCGTGCTTCTGGCGGTGATGTATCCGGTCATCCTGAACACCGCGCTGGCGTTGGGGCTTGATCCCGACGCCCCTGAAACCCTTTCGAAAGTGACGCAGACGACATGATCAAACCGCTTGAACACTGGGCCACCTGGGCTGAAATCCACCGCCAACCGGCGATCTGGTCCGATTGGGGCAAGGTGCTGGACGTGGACGGCTTGCGCGGCTGGTTGGCCAGCCTTGACCATGATGAGGTGTGGTTTTGTGGTGCCGGCACATCGGCCTATATCGGCGACATCATCGCGGCGGGGGTGCCCGGAATGCGCACCGGAATGCGTGCTGTGCCCAGCACCGATCTGGTGGCCACGCCCAAGGCGTTCCTGAACGGGGTAAAGCCGCTTGTGGTCAGCTTCGGGCGCTCGGGCAACAGCACCGAAAGCATCGGCACGCTGGATGCTCTGGACGCGCTGGCGCCTGCCGCACCCCGGTTGCACATCACCTGTAACAAGGATGGGGCATTGGCAACACGGGGATCGCAGGGGCCGCAGAAGGTGATCGTGCTGCCGGAGGCCACGCATGATGCCGGGTTCGCGATGACCAGCAGCTTTTCGACCATGCTCCTGACCGCGCTGGCGCTGTTTGACGCGCCCTGCGAAGTGCCCACGCGCATGGCCAGGTTGGCCGACCAGATGGGGACCTTGCTGCCGCAGCTGCGCGGTGCCCCCCGGCCCGAGCGTGCAGTTTATGTCGGGTCCGGTCCGCTGGCCTTCGCCGCGCGCGAGGCCGCGTTGAAGGTGATGGAACTGTCGGCAGGGCAAATCCCCGCGCTGTGGGACAGCACGCTGGGCTTCCGTCACGGCCCGAAATCCTTCGTGACCGATGGCACCGCGATCACCGTGTTTACCAGCCCCGATGCGCCCACCCGCGACTATGACGCCGATCTTGTGGCCGAATTGCGTATGCAGTTTCCGCGCGCGCGTGTGACAGCGGTGGGGCCGGGTGGCGACATCGACATCCCGATGCCCTTCGGCCCCACATGGGCCGCGCCCCTCTGCGTTGCCCTGGCGCAGGTCACCGGGGTGGAATGGGCCAACGAGCTGGGCCTGAATGTGGATGATCCGTTCTCCGGGCAAGGCACGCTCAGCCGGGTGGTGTCGGGCGTGAAGCTGTATCCGGTGGCGTCATGATCGCCACCGGCATTGACCTTGGCGGCACCAAGATCGAGGTGCAGGTGTTCGGCGATGACTGGGCGGTTGCCCATCGCCATCGTGTGCCCACGCCCAGCGACTATGACGCGCTGGTGGCCGCGATTGCGGATCAGGTCCGCTGGGCCGATGACATCGCGGGCAAGGCGGTGCCGGTGGGCGTCGGGGCGGCGGGGCTTTTGCATCCGGTGACGGGGCTGGCCCTGACGGCGAACCTGCCAGCCTCGGGCAAGCCTTTCCAGCGGGACATCGAGGCCGCGATCGGCCGTCCGATTACCTATGTCAACGACTGCCGCGCCATGGCCTTGTCCGAGGCGGTGTTCGGCGTCGGGCAGGGGCAGCGCACGGTTGTTGCCCTGATCCTTGGCACCGGCATTGGCGGCGGCATCGCGGTGGACGGCACCATCCTGCAAGGCCCGACCATGACCGGGGGTGAGTTCGGTCACACCGCCGCCCCGGCACATCTGGTGGCCAAATACGGCCTGCCGGTCGTGACCTGTGGGTGTGGGCGCCAGGGCTGCACCGAGACATATATCGCCGGGCCGGGGATGCGTCGTCTGGCCAAGGCATTGACCGGCGAAGACCTTGATCCACCCCAGATCGTCGCGCGGCGCGCGGGCGACATGGCACAGGTCTGGTCGGTCTGGTGCGAAATGACCGCCGAGCTTCTGCACACGCTGACCATGATGGTCGATCCCGACCTGATCGTGCTGGGCGGCGGGCTAAGCCAGATCGACGGCGTCGTTGATGACCTGACCGCCGCCGCCCTGCGCGCACAGATCGGGGATTTCGGCACTGCGAAGCTGGTTCTGGCACAGGGTGGCGACACCAGCGGTGCCCGTGGGGCGGCCTATGCCGCGTGGCAGGCGGAGGGCTCGCATAATGGCTGATGCGCTGCGTGGCATCATCGCCCGCAACAGGGCGGGCAAGCGGGCCGCGATCCCGTCCGTGTGTTCGGCGCAACCCGATGTGCTGCGCGCGTCGTTGCTGCGGGCGCAGGCCCTTGATCGCCCCGTGGTGATCGAAGCGACCAGCAATCAGGTCAACCAGGATGGCGGCTATACCGGGATCACCCCCGACGGGTTCATCGGGTTTGTGCACGATATCGCCGACAAGGCCGGTGTGGATCGCGCCCGTATCATCTTTGGCGGCGACCACCTTGGCCCGCAGGCGTGGCGGTCGCTGCCCGCCGATGCGGCGATGGACAAGGCGCGTGTGCTGGTGCGCGACTATGTCAGGGCCGGGTTTCGCAAGATCCATCTGGATTGCTCGGAAGGTTGCGCGGGTGAAGCGGCGCAATTGGATGACGCGGAAACCGCCGCGCGATCTGCCGATTTGGCACAGGTATGCGTCAACGCCTGCGAAGGCGACACCTCAGGGCTGTTGTTTGTGGTCGGCACCGAGGTGCCACCGCCGGGTGGCGCGCGGGTGGATGAAGACGGGGATATCCCCCCGACCGACCCGGCGGCGGCCAAGGCCACGCTGGCCGCGCATGGCGACAGGTTCGGCGACATGGCCGCGATGATCGGTGGGCTGGTGGTGCAGCCGGGCGTCGAATTCAGCCCGACCGCCGTGCATCACATGCCCCTGGATCGCGACCCCGGACTGTTGTCCGCGTTGGAGGGCTGGCCCGGTGTCTGTCTTGAGGCGCATTCGACCGATTACCAGCATCCCGCCGTTTTTCCGCGTCTGGCCGAGCTTGGCTTTGCCTTCCAGAAGGTCGGGCCGGCCCTGACCTTTGCCTATCGCCAGGCGCTTTACGCGCTGGACCGGATCAGCACCACCCCCGGCGCGCTTCAGGCGGTGATGGAAGGGGTGATGATCGACCACCCCGCCGCCTGGCAGGGGCATTACCACGGGGATGCCGACGCACTTCGTCACCAGCGGCATTTCGGGCTGGCGGATCGTATTCGCTATTACTGGCCCGACCCGGCGGCACAGGCGGCGGTGGCCGCGTTGCGGGGCGGGTTCGATGCCCCGATCCCCGAGGCAAAGCTGCGCACGGTGTTTAGTGACGCGGTGCTGGCCCGCGCCGAGGCACTGTCGGGCGATCAGGTGCAGCGACTAATAGACGCGCAGATACAACTTGCGCTCGACCCCTATTTCTTTGAAGAGGCGGCATGATGGACCACTGGATCACCCCCGACCGCCTGTTTGATGGCCGCGATCTGCGCACCGGTATGGCTGTGCGGGTCCGCGACGGTCGTGTGTCCGAGATCGCCACCGCTCCCAAGGATGCGGTGCCCGTGCCGGGGCTGCCGATGACGCTTGGCGAGCCGCGCCCGGATACGGTCACGCTGCCGCCCGCACCGCCCCCGCCGCCGTCCTCGGCCAACCCCCAG
>JAUHWP010000066.1 GCA_030424645.1 Alphaproteobacteria bacterium | reverse complement strand
TTTTCGGGTTGCGGTTGATGGTGGATGCGATCATCAACCCGCCCGGTTTCAGCAGTTTCCGGCAGGCGGTCAGGTAAGCAAGAGGGTCGGCCACATGCTCAACCACCTCCATGTTCAGCACCACATCGAACTGTTCGCCCGCATCGGCCAGCGCCTCGGCGGTGGTGTGGCGATAGTCGATGTCCAACCCCATCTGTTCGGCATGAACCTGTGCCACCGGAATGTTTCCGGCGGCGGCATCCGCGCCCACGACCTCGGCCCCCAGTCGCGCCATGGGCTCAGACAACAACCCGCCGCCACAGCCGATATCCAGAAGCCGCAGACCCTTGAACGGCTCGACCTCGACCAGATCGCGCCCGAATTCGGCGGCGATTTGGCTGGTGATGTAATCCAGACGCACCGGGTTCATCATATGAAGCGGCTTGAACTTGCCGGTCGGATCCCACCATTCGGCGGCCATGGCTTCGAACTTGGCGACTTCGGCGGGGTCAACGGTGGTTTGGGTGTCAGCACTCATCAAAGGCGACTTTCTTTCTGATGGCGGGCGCGGCCGGGTCAATATATAGAAGACATATGGACAAGGCGGCAGGAAAAAACAACGCCACTGCACGGCTTCACCCGCCGATCGACCCATTTGATCGGCGGATGCTGGATGTGGGCGACGGGCACCGGGTCTATGTCGAACAAAGCGGTAATCCGCATGGTATCCCCGTTGTGGTGTTCCATGGTGGGCCGGGGGGCGGATCGTCGCCCGCGATGCGGCGGTTCTTCGACCCAGACGATTATCGCATCATCCTGTTTGACCAACGCGGCTGCGGTCGTTCGCGCCCGCATGCCAGCATCGAGGCGAACACCACATGGCATCTGGTTCAGGATATTGAACAGATTCGGCTGACCCTCGGCATTGATCGCTGGGTCGTGTTCGGCGGTTCTTGGGGGGCGACGCTGGCGCTGGTCTATGCGCAGACGCACCCGTCCCGCGTGGCGTGGCTGGTGCTGCGCGGCGTGTTTCTGGCGACGCAGGCCGAGCTGGACTGGTTTTATGGCGGGGGTGCCGGGCGGTTCTGGCCCGAGCTGTGGGAACGGTTCGAAAGCCTGATTCCCGAGGACGAGCGCCGCGACATGATCACCGCCTATAACCGCCGCCTGTTTTCCGGCGATCCCAGTGAAGAGGCGCGATACGCCAAAGCCTGGACCGGGTGGGAGAACGCGCTGGCCTCGATCCAGAATGCGGGCGCCATGATCGACAGTCCCGCGGACTATGCGCGTGCCTTTGCCCGGCTGGAAAACCACTATTTCAGCCATGGGGCGTTTCTTGAGGCCGACGGCCAGATTCTGCGCGATATGCCAAAGATTGCCCAGATTCCCGGCACCATCGTGCAGGGTCGGCACGATATGATCTGCCCGCCCACAACCGCGTATCGGCTGCACCAACGCTGGCCATCCTCGGACCTGCGGATGATCCACATGGCGGGGCACGCGCTGTCCGAACGCGGCATCGCCGATGAGCTGGTGCGCACGATGCAGAAACTGGCCCGGCAAAGGGATACGCTGGGGGCCTGACAGACTCAGCTTGCATCCCGCCGATATCTGACCTATATGCGGTTTCAACAGCGGCGCTTCGGTCTCCACCCCCGAAGCTCCACCGGAAAATCCGACGGGCCCGCTGGCCCGTTTTTTTGTTTTGGAGATACGTGTGAGCAACCTTGTTGCCAAAGCAGCCATTGACCGGCGCCTTGCCGAGATCGTCCAGCCCGTGATCGAAGGGATGGGGTTCGAGCTTGTGCGCTTGCGCCTGATGGGCGGCAAGACGCCCACCTTGCAGATCATGGCGGAACGTCCCGATGGCGGGATCGAAGTTGATGAATGCGGTGATATCTCGACCGCTGTCAGCGCGGTTTTGGATGTCGAAGACCCGATTGAAGACAACTATACGCTCGAAGTCGGTTCGCCCGGTATCGACCGCCCCTTGACCCGCCTGAAGGATTTTCAGGATTGGGAAGGCTATGTGGCCAAGATCGAAACGTCGGAAATGATCGACGGGCGCAAACGCTTCAAGGGCAATCTTGCCGGGGTCGAGGGCAATGAAGTTCTGATCGAGATCGAGAATCAGGGTGAAACAGTCACCATCGGGCTTGATTTCGACTGGCTGTCCGAGGCCAAACTGGTTCTGACCGACGACCTGATCCGCGACGTTCTGCGCCAGCGCAAGGACACGGGCCAGATCGACGAAACACAATTTGACGAAATTCAAGAAATCACCGGTTCCGAGGAGGACTGAGAAAATGGCAATCACTTCTGCAAACCAGTTGGAGCTGCTCCAGACCGCCGAGGCCGTCGCGCGTGAAAAGATGATCGACCCGGCGCTGGTGATCGAAGCGATGGAAGAAAGCCTGGCGCGCGCGGCCAAGTCGCGTTACGGCGCGGAAATGGACATCCGCGTGTCGATCGACCGCAAGACAGGTCGCGCCACCTTTACCCGCGTGCGCACCGTGGTCGAAGATGACGAGCTTGAGAATTATCAGGCCGAATTCACCGTCGATCAGGCCAAGCAATATATGGACGACCCCAAGGTCGGTGACACATTCGTGGAAGAAGTGCCACCGGTCGAAATGGGCCGCATTGCCGCCCAGTCCGCCAAGCAGGTCATCCTGCAGAAGGTGCGCGAAGCCGAGCGGGATCGTCAGTATGAAGAATTCAAAGACCGCGCCGGCACGATCATCAACGGTCAGGTCAAGCGCGAGGAATATGGCAACGTCATCGTCGATGTGGGCACCGGTGAAGCCATCCTGCGCCGGAACGAAAAGATCGGCCGCGAAGCCTATCGCCCGAATGATCGCATCCGCTGCTATATCAAGGATGTGCGCCGGGAGGCCCGCGGTCCGCAGATTTTCCTGAGCCGCACCGCGCCCGAGTTCATGGCCGAGCTGTTCAAGATGGAGGTGCCGGAAATCTATGACGGCATCATCGAAATCAAGGCCGTCGCCCGTGACCCCGGTTCGCGCGCCAAGATCGCCGTGATTTCCTATGACGGGTCCATCGACCCTGTGGGCGCCTGTGTCGGTATGCGCGGGTCGCGCGTGCAGGCCGTGGTGAACGAGCTTCAGGGCGAAAAGATCGACATCATCCCGTGGAATGAAGATCAGCCGACCTTCCTTGTGAACGCGCTTCAGCCTGCCGAGGTGTCGAAGGTTGTTCTGGACGAAGAAGCCGGCAAGATCGAAGTGGTTGTGCCGGACGAGCAATTGTCGCTGGCCATCGGTCGGCGCGGTCAGAACGTGCGTCTGGCGTCGCAACTGACCGGTCTGGACATCGACATCATGACCGAGGCCGAGGAAAGCGAACGCCGTCAGGCCGAATTTGCCGAACGCACCAAGCTGTTCATGGAAACGCTGGATCTGGACGAATTCTTCGCACAGCTTCTTGTGTCCGAAGGGTTTGCAAACCTCGAAGAGGTTGCTTATGTCGAACTTGACGAGCTTTTGGTGATCGACGGTGTCGATGCTGCCACCGCAGAAGAGCTTCAGGCCCGCGCCCGTGACTATCTGGAAGCGCAGAACGCCAAGGCGCTGGAAAATGCCCGCGCGCTGGGCGTCGAAGACAGCCTGATCGCCTTCGAAGGTCTGACCCCGCAGATGGTCGAAGCCTTGGCCGAAGACGGTGTGAAGTCGTTGGAAGATTTCGCCACCTGTGCGGACTGGGAACTGGCCGGTGGCTGGACCACGGTGGATGGCGAGCGGATCAAGGACGATGGCTCGCTTGAGAAATTCGGCGTCACGCTGGAACAGGCGCAGGACCTTGTGATGACGGCCCGCATTCTGTTGGGTTGGGTCGATCCGGCCGATCTTGAAGCGGATGAAACCGACGAAGACGGCGCAACCGAGGAGGCTGAGGCCTGATCTCAGGCCTCGGGGGCGGCGCATGACGCGCGGTGGTCAAAACAAGCGGCCGGAAGAGCCGGAACGGCGCTGTATCGCGACCGGGGAAACCCAGCCGAAGGCGGGGATGATCCGCTTTGTGGTGGGGCCGGACGGGGTGATCGTGCCGGATCTGCTGGGCAAGCTGCCGGGCCGCGGGATCTGGGTGTCTGCCGACCGCGCCGCGTTAGAGAAAGCCGCCAAGAAGGGGTTGTTCTCGCGCGCGGCGAAGCAGCAAGTGACCGTCCCCGGTGATCTGCTGACGATGCTCGAGGTGGCGCTGGCGGATCGCGTGGTCCACCTGATCAGCCTTGCGCGCAAGGCAGGCGGTGCGGTCGCCGGGTTTGAGAAGGTGAAAGACTGGCTTGTTAAGGAACAGGCGGCGGTCTTGATCCAGGCGTCGGACGGGTCCGAGCGGGGCAAATCGAAGCTTCGCCCACCGCCCGGCCGTGACCGGTTCTTTACCTGCCTGACGGCGGATGAGCTGGGAATGGCCTTTGGGCGTGAAAATGTGATACATGGCGCGCTTGCGTCTGGTGGTTTGGCATCCCGTGTTGTAGAGGAAGCCAAGAAACTACAAGCGATGCGCGTGCAAGATAGCGACGGTGGCAACGGTCACCGGAAAGGTACGAAGACCAGATGAGCGATAATGACGGCAAAAAGACCCTTGGCGTGCGCGGCGGCTCCCGCCCCGGTCAGGTAAAGCAAAGCTTTAGCCACGGGCGGACCAAGAACGTCGTGGTCGAAACGAAACGCAAGCGCGTTGTCGTGCCCAAGCCGGGTGCGGCTTCTGGTGCTGGGGCAGCCACGCCCGCGGCAGGCGATCCCAAGAAACGCCCCGCCGGTATTTCGGATGCCGAACTGGAACGCCGCATGAAAGCCCTGCAGGCCGCCAAGGCCCGCGAGACCGAAGAAGCCGAAGCCCGCGTTGCCGAAGAAAAGGCGCGCGAGGAAGAACGCCAGCGTCGCCGCGAAGAAGCTGAAGCCAAGGAGCGTGAAGAGCGCGAGCGCGAAGAAGCGCTGAAAGCCAAGGCCGAGGAAGAAGAGCGCAAGAAGCGCGAAGCCGCCGAGGCCAAGAAGCGCGCCAAGGAACCGGCGCCCGCCGCCGATCCGGCTGCGGCTCAGGCCGCCGAGCAGCGCGGCACCGGCAAGGCACCCTCTGGCCCACGCAAGAAAGACGATCGCGGCGCGGCCGATGACCGTCAGAACCGCAACACCAAGGGTGCGGGCCGCGACGATGGTCGCCGGTCCGGCAAGCTGACCCTGAACCAGGCGCTGCGTGGCGGCGACGGGGGCCGACAGCGTTCGGTTGCCTCGATGCGCCGCAAGCAGGAACGTGCGCGCCAGAAGGCGATGGGCGAGAATGTCGAGCGTGAAAAGATCATCCGCGACGTGCAGGTGCCCGAAGCGATTGTTGTTTCGGAGCTTGCCAACCGGATGGCCGAACGTGTGGCCGATGTGGTGAAGGCGCTTATGAAAATGGGCATGATGGTCACGCAGAATCAGACCATCGACGCCGATACGGCCGAGCTGATCATCGAAGAATTCGGCCACAAGATCGTGCGCGTGTCCGATGCCGATGTCGAAGACGTGATCGACCAGGTCGAAGACAAGGAAGAAGACCTTGTCGCACGGCCGCCGGTCATCACCATCATGGGTCACGTCGACCACGGGAAGACCTCGCTTCTGGATGCGATCCGCAATGCCAAGGTGACGGCTGGCGAAGCTGGCGGCATCACCCAGCATATCGGGGCCTATCAGGTGAAAACCGACAGTGGTGCGGTGCTGTCCTTCCTCGACACACCCGGCCACGCGGCATTTACCTCGATGCGGGCACGTGGGGCACAGGTCACGGATATCGTGGTTCTGGTTGTGGCCGCCGATGACGCGGTCATGCCGCAGACCATCGAAGCCATCAACCACGCCAAGGCCGCCAACGTGCCGATGATCGTTGCGATCAACAAGGTCGACAAGCCTGCCGCGAACCCCGACCAGGTTCGCGCCGAACTGTTGCAGCACGAGGTGATCGTCGAAAAGATGTCCGGCGAGGTGCAGGATGTCGAGGTTTCGGCCATCACCGGTCAGGGTCTGGACGAATTGCTGGAAGCCATCGCGCTTCAGGCTGAAATTCTTGAGCTGAAGGCCAACCCGAACCGCGCGGCATCCGGTGCCGTGATCGAAGCGCAGCTTGACGTCGGCCGCGGCCCGGTGGCCACCGTTCTGGTGCAGAACGGGACGCTGAAACAAGGCGATATCTTCGTTGTGGGTGAGCAATACGGTAAGGTCCGTGCGCTGGTGAACGACCAGGGTGATCGCGTGACCGAAGCCGGTCCCTCGGTCCCGGTCGAGGTGCTTGGCCTGAATGGGACGCCCGAAGCCGGCGACGTTCTGAACGTGGTCGAGACCGAAGCGCAGGCGCGCGAGATTGCCGAGTATCGGCAGCAGGCCGCCAAGGACAAACGCGCCGCCGCGGGGGCTGCCACGACGCTGGAACAGATGATGGCCAAGGCCAAGGCCGACGAAGATGTCGCCGAGCTGCCCATCCTGGTCAAGGCTGACGTGCAAGGTTCTGCCGAAGCGATCGTTCAGGCGATGGAGAAGATTGGCAACGAAGAGGTGCGCGTGCGCGTGCTGCACTATGGTGTGGGCGCCATCACGGAATCCGATATCGGCCTGGCCGAGGCATCGAATGCCCCGGTGATCGGCTTCAATGTCCGCGCAAATGCGTCGGCTCGCAATTCGGCCAACCAGAAGGGTGTCGAGATTCGCTATTACTCGATCATCTACGATCTGGTGGATGATGTGAAAGCCGCGGCATCGGGCCTGCTGTCCGCCGAAGTGCGCGAGAACTTCATCGGCTATGCCGAGATTCGCGAAGTCTTCAAAGTGTCGGGTGTCGGCAAGGTTGCCGGCTGTCTGGTCACAGAAGGCGTGGCCCGCCGGTCGGCCGGTGTGCGCCTGCTGCGTGACAACGTGGTGATCCACGAAGGCACGTTGAAGACGCTGAAGCGCTTCAAGGACGAAGTGAAAGAGGTGCAGTCAGGTCAGGAATGCGGTATGGCGTTCGAGAACTATGACGACATTCGTCCCGGCGACGTGATCGAAATCTTCGAGCGTGAAGAGGTCGAGCGCACGCTGGACTGACCATCGGATCAGCGGTGCTGAAAACGAAAAAGGGGACGGCTTCAACCGTCCCCTTTTTGTTTGCCACATGCAAAACCGGTAAACCGTCAAGCCGCCTTGCGCGACTCGACCGGGCGGCCGGTAAACAGGCGATCTTCAACCCGGACGACGATGCGCCCGTCTGAAAGATCCCGGACATACTGACCCTGAACCATTACGCAACTTCCAAGCACAATCGTCCGCAACATTTGAATTCTCCTAGTGCGCGCGTCGAGTCGTCGCAACCATAGCAGGAAAAAAGCAGCCTGACACGGCGTGATCGGGCGTTGCGCGGTTTACAGCCAGTCGCGCAGAATCGGAATCAGCGGCAGGTCTGCTGGCGGCATCGGATAGTCGCGCAGCTTATCGACGCGTGCCCAGCTAAGCGTTTGACCTTCTTGCGGTTTTGGCTGCCCCTCCCATTTGCGGCAGGCAAAGACCGGCATCAGCAGGTGGAAATCGTCATAGCTGTGACTGGCGAAGGTCAAAGGCGCCAGGCACGACGCCCAGGTGTCGATGGCCAGCTCTTCCTTCAGTTCGCGGATCAGCGCGTGTTCGGGCGTTTCACCGGGTTCGACCTTGCCGCCGGGGAATTCCCACAGCCCGGCCATGGATTTCCCTTCGGGCCGCTGCGCCAGCAACACGCGCCCGTCACGGTCGATCAGCGCCACCGCCGAGACAAGAACAACCTTCATCGTGATCCCTCTGGCCCGGTTTATGACCGATAGTCGGCGTTGATCTGGATATACCCATGCGTCAGATCGCAGGTCCAGACCGATGATGTGCCGTTACCGACAGCCAGATCCACCGTGATGACAAGCTCGTCCTGCTTCATATAGGTTGCGCCATCCTCTTCGCGATATTGGGGCGACACCCAACCGTTTTCGGCCACCAGAACATCCCCGAAGCGGATCGACAGCTTGTCCCGTTCGGCATAGGCGCCGGATTTTCCGATGGCCATCACGATCCGGCCCCAGTTGGGATCCTCGCCCGCGATCGCGGTTTTCACGAGGGGTGAATTGGCAATCGCGAGCGCGTGCGTGCGGGCATCGGCGTCGGATTTCGCGCCGGTCACGCGGACTTCGACAAACTTGGTCGCCCCTTCGCCATCGCGCACCACCTGATGGGCAAGATCCAGCATCACACCATGCAGGGCATCGCGGAAGGTCTGGTTGTCTTTCGTGACCTCGACACCCGATGCACCGGTGGCGGCCAACAGAAGCGTGTCCGAGGTTGACGTATCGCTGTCGACCGTGATGCTGTTGAAACTGGTTTCGGTCAGGTCGGACAGCATGGACTGTAAATCACCCTGTGCGATCTGCGCGTCGGTGAAAATGAACACCAGCATCGTCGCCATGTCCGGCGCGATCATGCCCGAGCCCTTGCCGATCCCGGCAATATGCACGATGCGGTCCCCGATCCTGACTTCGGCCTTGGCACCCTTGGCGAAAGTGTCGGTGGTGCGGATGGCCTGCGCGGCCAACCCCAGGCCGTCGGGCACCAGGGTGCCCTTCAACTCGTCGATCCGGGCGGTGATGCGGTCATGGGGCAAGGGTTCGCCAATCACCCCGGTTGAGGCGGTATAGACCCTGTTTTTCGGCACGGACAGGGCCTTGGCGACCTGGGTCGTAATGGCATCGACCGAGCCATCGCCCGCCTTGCCCGTGAACGCGTTCGAGTTTCCAGCATTGACCACTATGGCCGCACCTGCGGAGGCATCAGACCCGAGCTTGGCCTGGCAATCCAGCACGGGTGCAGACCGTGTGGCCGATCTGGTAAAGACACCGGCGATGGTGGTGCCGGGTTGCAGCTCGGCCAGCATGACATCCAGCCGATCCGCATATTTGATCCCGGCCTTGGCCGCAGCGAACCGCGCACCAGCGATAACGGGCAGGTCGGGGAAAGATTTCGGCGCCAGCGGGGCGACGGCATGGGTATGGGTTTGGGCCGCGGTAAGTTTTGCCTTCAGCTTCCTCAGCTTCTTTTTCAGCTTCTTGATCTTGGCGGTTTTTCCCATGCCCTTACCCTTTGCGGTTTACTGGTCCAGAATCGTCATATCACGCAATGCAGCCGGGTCGATCCCCTCAAGCGCGATGCGGTCGATTTTTGCAGCATCCAGAAGCGCCTGCAACGCGGCCTCGACCGCGTCATTTTCGACCTTGATGGTCAGTTCGCTGCGCACTTCGTCCAATGTCGGGGCACCCTTCATGCGGGTTTCGTTCAGCTTGATGACGTGCCAGCCGAACTGTGTCTGAACCGGCGCGGAAATCGCACCCGCTTCAAGCCCCATCACGGCATCTTCGAACGGTTTGACCATCATTCCGGCACCAAACCAGCCCAGATCACCGCCATTCGGGCCGGACGGACCGGTCGAGAATTCTTTTGCCAGCTCGGCGAAGTCGTCGCCACCATCCAGTTTTTCGATCAGGTCTTTGGCCTCGTCCTCGGTTTCCACAAGGATATGCGCGGCGCTGTATTCCTGTGTCGGTTCGGCATCGGCATATTCCGCGTCATAGGCCGCCTGCAACGCTTCGTCGGTGACGGCACCCGCGATCACTTCTTCCACCTTCTCGTTGGCGGCCAGTTCACGGCGTTGGTTTTCCAGTCGGATCTCGGCGCGATGGCTCAACTCGCCCATCGCCTGCCCCAGAACGGCCTGCTGGATCAGTTGTTCCACGATGCCGGGCAGAAGCACCTCGTCAGGCAGTTGCTGAAACTGTTCGGGCAGGCTGATCCGGGCGGCCACGACATGGGCCATGGTGATGTCCTCGCCGTTGACGGTGGCCACCACGGTGTCGCCCGTCACGTCGATCATTTCGACTTTCGGCTCTTCCGTCTGAGCTTCGGAGGCTTCGGTATCCTGTGCCGCCAGCGGCATGGCCAGGCAGACCGACACGGCGGTGGTCAGAAGAAGAGCGTTGCGTTTCAACATGATTTTTGTCCTCAAAACAGGCCGGATTCCCCGGCAACATTGACAGTTTTCCACCCGACGCTTACATCGCTTGCAGGCTTGAGAGCGCTGGTTCTTGGGCTCCTAGATAGGGGGCTGGACAGGGACGGGCAAGTTCCCTCTGGTCACACCAGCGTCAGAACCGCATTGAGGCAAAACAATATGCTTGGAAAAATCGCGCGTAAGGTCTTTGGCACACCCAATGACCGTATGATCAAAGCGACCCGCCCGATCATCGAGAACATAAACGCGCTTGAGGATGAATATGCCGCCCTGTCGGATGACGGCATCATCGCCAAGACCGAAGAGTTCAAGAAACGCGTCGCAGAGGGCGAGAAGCTGGATGCGATCCTGCCCGAAGCCTTCGCCAATTGTCGCGAGGCCGCCAAGCGCGCGCTGGGCCTGCGGGCCTTTGACACGCAATTGGTCGGCGGCATCTTCCTGCACCGCGGCAACATCGCCGAGATGAAGACCGGCGAGGGCAAGACCCTTGTCGCGACCTTCCCCGCCTATCTGAACGCGCTGTCGGGGGATGGCGTGCATATCGTCACCGTGAACGACTATCTTGCGAAACGGGACGCGGAATGGATGGGCAAGGTCTATGGCGCGCTGGGGCTGACCACCGGTGTGGTCTATCCCCATCAGGCGGATGATGAAAAGCGCGCGGCTTACGCCTGCGACGTGACCTATGCCACCAACAACGAGCTTGGGTTCGATTACCTGCGCGACAACATGAAATCCGAGTTGAAGGACATGTATCAGCGCGGTCATAATTTCGCGATTGTGGACGAGGTCGACTCGATCCTGATCGACGAGGCGCGGACGCCCCTGATCATCTCGGGCCCGTCCGAGGACCGGTCCGAGCTATACGTGACCATCGACAAGCTGATCCCTGAGCTGACCGAAGAGCATTACACGATCGACGAGAAGAACCGCGGCGCCACCTTCACCGAGGAAGGCAACGAGTTTCTGGAAGAAACCCTGCACGCGCGTGGGCTTCTGCCCGAGGGTCAGTCGCTTTATGACCCGGAAAGCACCACCATCGTTCACCATGTGAACCAGGGCTTGCGGGCACATAAGCTGTTCCAGCGTGACAAGGATTACATCGTGCGCGATGGCGAAGTTGTGCTGATCGACGAGTTTACCGGGCGCATGATGGCGGGGCGCCGCCTGTCGGAAGGTCTGCACCAGGCCATCGAGGCCAAGGAAGGCTGCAAGACCCAACCCGAGAACGTGACCCTGGCGTCGGTGACGTTCCAGAATTATTTCCGCCTGTATAACAAGTTGTCCGGCATGACCGGCACAGCCCTGACCGAAGCGGAAGAGTTTGATGAAATCTACAAGCTGGGGGTGGTCGAGATTCCCACCAACCGGCCCATCGCGCGGGTCGACGAACATGACGCCGTCTATCGCACCACGGTCGAGAAATATAACGCCGTGGTCGAGGAAATCCGCAACGCCAACGAGAAAGGTCAACCCATTCTTGTCGGCACCACCTCGATCGAGAAATCGGAAGAGCTGTCGCAGCTTCTGACCAAGGCCGGGATCAAGCATGACGTGCTGAATGCGCGCCAGCACGAACGCGAGGCGCAGATCGTTGCCGACGCGGGCAAGCTGGGCGCCGTGACCATCGCCACCAACATGGCCGGGCGCGGCACCGACATCAAGCTGGGCGGCAATGTCGAGTTCAAGGTGATGGAAGCCATCGCCGCCGACCCGGACGGCAACCCGGACGAGATTCGCACCAAGATCGAAGCCGCGCATGAGGCGGATGAACAAGCCGTGAAAGATGCAGGCGGCCTGTTCGTTCTGGCCACCGAACGTCACGAAAGCCGCCGGATCGACAACCAACTGCGCGGCCGGTCCGGCCGTCAGGGCGACCCCGGCCGGTCGTCTTTCTTCCTGTCCCTGGAAGACGACCTGATGCGCATCTTCGGGTCCGAGCGTCTGGAAAAAGTGTTATCGACCCTTGGGATGCAGGAAGGCGAGGCGATCATCCACCCCTGGGTGAACAAGTCGCTGGAGCGCGCACAGGCCAAGGTCGAAGGGCGCAACTTCGACATCCGCAAGCAGCTTCTGAAATTCGACGACGTGATGAACGATCAGCGGAAAGCGATCTTCGGGCAGCGTTTGGAGATCATGGAGGCCGAAGACCTGTCCGAGATCGTGGGCGACATGCGTCATCAGGTGATCGACGATCTGGTGGATGTTCACATGCCGCCGAAATCTTATGCCGATCAATGGGATACGCGGGGGCTGCAAGCTGAGGTGATCGAGAATCTCGGGTTTGAGGCACCGGTGGTTGACTGGGCCGCCGAAGAAGGTGTGGACGATGACAGCATTCGCGAACGTCTTTACGATGCCTCGGACGAGTTCATGGCCAGGAAAGCGGCCGAGTTCGGGCCCGAGACCATGCGCTCGATTGAGAAGCAACTGGTGCTGCAAACCATCGACAGCAAATGGCGCGAACATCTTCTGACGCTGGATCACTTGCGGTCGGTCGTCGGGTTCCGGGGCTATGCGCAGCGCGACCCGCTGAACGAATACAAGAACGAGGCTTTCCAGCTGTTCGAAAGCCTGCTGGATGGCCTGCGCGCCGACGTGACCAAGAAACTGGCACAAATTCGCCCGATGTCCGAAGAGGAACAGCAGGCGATGATGCAACAGATGATTCGGCAGCAGCAGGCCCTGGCGCAGGCTGCCGACCAGTCGCAGGACGCCAAGGACGGATTTGACGAAACCAACCCCGCCAGCTGGGGCAATCCGTCGCGCAACGATCCCTGCCCCTGCGGTTCGGGCAAGAAGTTCAAGCATTGCCACGGCCGACTGGCATGATCGGGCAGGCCGACAACATCTGTGGTTGAAATCCGGCGCATCAATTCGGATGATTGCGCACGGGGTATGCACGGGTTGGGGAGTGTCATGAACATATTGCGCGCGATTGTCGCGGTGGCATGTGTGATGCTGGCATCCGGGCATGCCGCCAAGGCGCAGGACGTGACGCTGACCGCGCGCGATGGATCAATCGAGCTGACCGGCACCCTGCTGACTTTCGATGGCGAGTTTTATCGCGTGGATACCGAATTCGGCATCCTGACGGTCGACAGTTCAGGTGTGACCTGCGAAGGCCCCGGCTGCCCCAGCCTTGGGCCGTTCGTGGCAGAATTGACCATATCTGGCGCCTATACGATGGGCGAAGTGCTGTTTCCCGCTTTGGTCGAAGGGTTCGCGCTGCGCGAAGGCTATGCTCTGAAACGTGAAGAGGTGTTGGGCATCGGCACACTCTATACGCTCTACGACGGGGCATCCGGGCAGGAACAGGCCCGTATCACGATCAAGCTGACCTCAAGCGCCGAGGGGTTTGCGGACCTGCTAGGGCAGCAGGCCGACATGGTTCTGTCGATGCGACAGGCATCGACCCGCGAACGCAGCATGGCGCGCGAGGCTGGCCTTGGCGACCTGCGCATCGCGCGGCAAAGCCGGGTTATCGCGCTGGATGCGCTGGTGCCGATCGTGGCGCCCGGCAATCCGGTGACAAAGCTGTCCATCGCGCAACTGGCGGCGATTTATGCGGGCAAGATCAGGAACTGGAGCGAGCTTGGCGGCGAAGATGCCCCGATCACCCCATACCTGATGGATATCGAGGAGGGATTCGGCCCGGCCTTCATGCAACAGGTGATTGCCGCCAGCGGTGTCACCTTGTCCGACCGTGTGCGGTTCCACCCGTCGGTTTCGGCGCTGAACGACGCCATTGCGAACGATCCGTTCGGCATCGCGATCACATCCTTCATGCGGCCGGGCAATGGCGAGGTGGTGCAGCTGACCGGCACTTGCGGTTTTCGCGTGCGCGCCACCGCGCGGTCGATCAAGGCGGAAGACTATCCCCTGACCATGCCGATGTATCTGTATCTGCCCGAACGGCGGTTGCCGCTGTTGGGGCGCGAGTTCCTGTCCTATCTCAGGACCGACAGCGCCCAATTCGTGACGCGCCGCGCCGGGTTCGTCGATCAGGCGCTTGCGCGTATCCCGATCCAGGATCAGGGGGACCGGATGGCCAACGCCATTTCCGCCGCCGGGGACGAGGTCGCGCTGGACGAACTGAAGCGCATGGTGGACATGTTCGATGGCAAGGACCGCCTGTCGCTCAGCTTCCGCTTCGAGGGTGGATCGACCCGGTTGGATGCGCCGTCGCGATCCAATGTGGCGCTTCTGGCCAAGGCGCTGGAAAGCGGCCGGTTCGATGGGCATCAGATGGTGTTTGTCGGGTTTTCCGATGGGCAGGGTGCCGCGGTGCAGAACCTGGATCTGGCCGGAAAACGTGCCACGGCGGTGCGTGCGCAGGTGCTGGCGCAACTGGAAGCCTTCGATGACACCCGCGTCGATTTGCAGGTCGATGCGTTCGGGGAAGCCATGCCGATGGCCTGCGATGACAGCGCCTGGGGGCGCAGCGTCAACCGGCGGGTCGAGATCTGGGTGGATTGACCCTAAAGGTAGCCTGATCCGCGAAAGCTCAGCTCGGTCGATTTACCGACGATCAGATGGTCATGCAGGGTCAACCCCAATGCGGTCGCAGCCTCGTTCACCTGTCGTGTCATCTGGATATCGCTGTCTGACGGGGTCGGGTCACCCGAGGGATGGTTGTGCACAAGAATGATCGCCGAGGCATTCAGCTCCAACGCCCGTTTCACCACTTCGCGCGGATAGACCGGCACATGATCCACCGTGCCCTGCCCCTGCGCCTCGTCCGCGATCAGCACGTTCTTGCGATCCAGAAACAAAACGCGAAACTGTTCGGTGTCGCGATGCGCCATGGTGGTGTGGCAGTAATCCAGCACCGCGTCCCACGATGAAATGACATGTCGTTGGATAACCCGGCTGCGCGCCATCCGATGTGCCGAAGCTTCGATGATCTTCAACTCGGTGATCACGGCGTCACCAATGCCCGGCACCTCGCGCAGGCGCTGAACGGGGGCTGTCACCACGCGGTTGAAATCGCCGAACCTGTCCAGAAGACTGCGCGCCAGCGGTTTCACATCACGGCGCGGGATGGCGCGAAACAGCACCAGTTCCAACAGCTCGTAATCCGGCATCGCCTGCGCCCCGCCTGACATGAACCGGTCGCGCAGACGCTTGCGATGGTCCTTGATATAGGACGGCAACTTGCCATCCTTTACCTGAACGGGAAGAACGGGGGCTTCGTCGGTGTCGAACACCACCTGCGGTATCTCATCGAACTGGAATTGTCTGCTCTCGGTCATGAGAGCAGACTGCACCGAAATTGGTGAACGAAAGGTTAACAACCCAGAGTTGTTACCCCTTCATCCCGTCCCAGAAGCTTTTCACCTTGGTGAAGAAAGACGAGCTTTCGGGGTTGTTCTCTTCCGACATCTTTTCGAAATCGCGCAGAAGCTCTTTTTGTTTCCCGGTCAGGTTGACCGGCGTTTCGACCGCAAGTTCGATATACATGTCGCCACGCGGTCCTCCGCGCAGGCCGGGCATCCCCTTCGAACGCAGGCGCATCTGGCGCCCCGATTGGCTGCCTGCCGGGATCTTCACGCGCGAGCGGCCGCCGTCGATGGTCGGCACTTCGATGTCACCGCCCAGCGCCGCCGAGGCCATGGACACCGGCACACGGCAGTGAAGGTGCGGGCCTTCGCGTTCGAAGATCGGATGCTCGGCCACGTCGATGAAGATATAGAGGTCGCCCGTGGGTCCGCCGCGCAAACCCGCTTCGCCTTCGCCCGACAGGCGAATGCGCGTGCCGGTTTCGACGCCTGCCGGGATATTCACCGACAGCGAACGCTCTTTGTTCTTGCGCCCCGCGCCACCGCAGCTTTTGCACGGGTTCTGGATCATCTGCCCGGTGCCCTGACAGGTCGGGCAGGTCCTTTCGACGGTAAAGAACCCTTGCTGCGCACGCACCTTGCCCATGCCTGAACAGGTTGGGCAGACGGTTGGCTCGGCCCCCGCTTCGGCGCCCGAGCCATTGCATTCCTCGCATGTCACCGAGGTCGGCACATTGATGGTTTTCTGCAAGCCCGCGAAGGCTTCTTCCAGCGTCACCCGCAGGTTATAGCGAAGGTCCGATCCGCGCTGTGCACGCGCACCGCCACCACGGCCGCCGCCCATGAAGTCACCGAACAGATCGTCGAACACATCGGAAAAGGCGCTGGCGAAATCGCCATTGCCACCGGGGCGCCCGCCACCGGGCCGACCGCCCATCCCGCCGTCGAAAGCGGCGTGACCAAACCGGTCATAAGCGGCTTTCTTGTCGGCATCCTTCAGAACGTCATACGCCTCGTTCACTTCCTTGAACTGGGCTTCGGCCTTGGGATTGTCCTTGTTGCGGTCGGGGTGAAGTTCTTTCGCCTTCTTGCGATAGGCTTTCTTCAGCTCGTCCGCCGACGCGCCCTTGGACGCCCCGAGAACTTCGTAATAGTCACGCTTTGACATGGAAATCTCCCTTTGGGAGGGGGCAGGGCCGCAAGGGCAGCCCCGCCCGTTACCTATTCAGACTTAACGCTTGTTTTCGTCGTCAAGGTCTTCGAAGTCAGCGTCGACAATGTCGTCATCCACTGCCGAAGGGCCATCGGCGTCTTCAGGCTCTTCGCCAGCCGCTTCTTCCTGCTGCGCCTTATAGATCGCTTCGCCCAGCTTCATCGCGGCTTCGGTGACGTTCTGGATGCCCGACTTGATCTTGTCGGCATTGTCTTCTTCCATCACGTCCTTCAGCGCGGCAATGGCCAGCTCGATCGCTTCGATCGTGGTCGGGTCGACCTTGTCGTTATGCTCTTCCATCGCCTTTTCGGTCGAATGGATCAGGCTTTCGGCCTGGTTTCGGGCTTCGACAAGCTCTTTGCGCTCTTTGTCGGCCTCGGCATTGGCTTCAGCGTCTTTCACCATGGCTTCGATGTCGTCATCTGACAGACCGCCCGAGGCTTGAATGGTGATCTTCTGCTCTTTGCCGGTGCCTTTGTCCTTGGCGCCCACTTCAACGATGCCGTTGGCGTCGATGTCGAAGGTCACTTCGATCTGCGGCATACCGCGCGGGGCCGGCGGGATGTCTTCCAGATTGAACTGGCCAAGGATCTTGTTGTCAGCGGCCATCTCACGCTCACCCTGGAACACGCGCAGGGTCACGGCGTTCTGGTTGTCTTCCGCGGTCGAGAAGATCTGCGACTTCTTGGTCGGGATCGTCGTGTTGCGGTCGATCAGACGGGTGAACACACCGCCCAGCGTTTCGATACCCAAAGACAGCGGGGTCACGTCCAGCAGAACAACGTCTTTCACGTCACCTTGCAGAACACCGGCCTGGATGGCGGCACCCATGGCAACCACTTCGTCCGGGTTCACACCCTTATGCGGCTCTTTCCCAAAGAACTTCGATACTTCCTCGATCACCTTCGGCATCCGGGTCATACCACCGACCAGAACCACCTCGTCGATATCGTCCTTCGAAAGGCCAGCGTCTTTCAACGCGGCTTGGCAAGGCTTCATCGAGCGTTTGATCAGGTCCGACACAAGGCTTTCCAGCTTGGCGCGGGTCAGCTTCATGACCATGTGCAGGGGCGATCCGTCCGACCCCATCGAGATGAAGGGCTGGTTGATCTCGGTCTGCGACGAGCTGGACAGCTCGATCTTGGCTTTTTCGGCGGCTTCTTTCAGGCGTTGCAGGGCCATCTTGTCTTTCGACAGGTCGACCTGGTTT
>JAUHWP010000065.1 GCA_030424645.1 Alphaproteobacteria bacterium | reverse complement strand
ATCTGATGGTCCAGTCGATCGCCCGCATCAATAACATGTCGCAATCCGATGGCCTGTTCACCGAATCCCTGGCCGCCGCCCTGTCCCAGACGACACCCGATGCAGAAGAAGGCCTGCGCGCTTTCCTGGAAAAACGCGCACCGGTGTTCAGGTGAGATCATGAAGAAGACCGACCCAAAGTCCGACGCACCCGCGACCCAAAGCCGGGTAAGCGATGCCACGCTGCGCGCTTTTATTGGCTACAATATGAAGCGCGCGTTCAACGTGGTGCAATCCGACCTGTCCTTGGCCCTGAAGCCGATGGACCTGCGCATGTTGACCTATACAGCCCTTGTCCTGATCGTCGACAACCCCGGATTGCGCCAGTCGCAACTGGCCGCCGCGATGGACATCGAACGCCCAAACCTGGTCGTCATCATAGATGAACTTGAGGGCCGCGAACTGATCGTCCGCGAACGGGTGCCGACCGACCGCCGGGCCTATGCGCTGAAGGTCACGCTGGCGGGGCGGAGGCTTTACGACAAGGCTGTCGCTGCCGTGACCGCACACGAGGCGGCGCTTTTGCAAGGCATCCCCGAGGACACACGCGAAACGGTCTTTGCCACCCTGAAACGCATTGAGCAGAACCAGAAGAGAAGCTGAGCCATGAAGCGAACGTCCGAGTTTGTCGCCCATTCCGTCGCGCGCGAAGACCGCGAAGACGGGACGATCCTGCTCAGATCCAACTATCCGCTTGGTCCGGTTGCAGACAAGACCAGCGACTGGCTGCACCGGTGGGCCGGGGAAACCCCGGACAGTGTGTTTCTTGCCGAACGCAGCGGTGCAGGCTGGCGCAAGGAAAGCTATGCCACCACCCTGCAAAAGGTCCGCAACCTGGCACAATCGCTTCTGGCGCGCGGAATGGGCGCGGACACGCCGATCCTGATCATGTCCGGCAACGGCATCGACCACGCGCTTCTGTCGCTGGCCGCGCAATATGTCGGCATTCCGACCGCGCCGGTCGCCGAGCAATATTCGCTGATCCACGGTGCCCATGGCCGGTTGCGCCACGCCATCGAACTGGTCCGCCCCAGGATGGCCTATGTCGTCGACGCCGATCAATACGCCGAAGCTCTGGCCCTTGATGCCCTGAACGGGATCGAGATCGTCGCCAGCCGTACCGGCGGGTCGCCAAGCGTGACCGCTTTTGACGACCTTCTGAAGGGTGACGACAGCACCGATATCGACGCTGCCAATGCTGCCGTCACGCCCGACACCGTCGCCAAGATCCTGATGACCAGCGGGTCGACATCGGCCCCCAAGGGCGTGATGACCACCCAGCGGATGATGTGCGTCAACCAGACCCAGATCGCCGATGCACTTCCCTTCTTGCGCGCACGACCGCCCCGTGTGGTCGACTGGTTGCCGTGGAACCATGTCTTTGGCGGGTCGCATAACTTCAACATGATGCTCGCCAATGGCGGAAGTTTCTACATTGACGATGGCAAACCGGTGAAGGGACTTTTTGACCGGACCGTCGAAAACCTGTCGATGGTGACGGGCACGCTGTGCTTCAACGTGCCCGTGGGCTTTTCGATGCTGCTGGGCGCGCTGCAAAACGATGCGGCGCTGCGCCAACACTTCTTCGAAAACCTCGACCTGATTTTCTATGCCGGGGCGTCACTGCCGCAAGACATGTGGCAGGGGTTCGAGGCAATGGCGATGGAGGTCAAAGGCGAGGTGCCGCTGATGACCGCGTCGTGGGGCCTGACGGAAACCGCCCCGTCCACCCTGATGCAACTGGAACCCATCGACCGCTCGGGTATCGTTGGTGTGCCCCTGACCGGCACCACGATCAAACTGATCCCGGATGACGAGATGCGGTGCGAGGTGCGCGTCAAAGGCCCCAACGTCATGCAGGGCTATTTCGACGCCCCTCAGAAAACCGCCGACGCGTTCGACAGCGAGGGTTATTTCATCACCGGCGATGCGATGGTGTTCGTTGACCCCAAGGACGTGAACAAGGGCATGAAATTCGATGGTCGGATTTCCGAGGATTTCAAGCTCTTGACAGGAACCTGGGTGCGCGCGGCACAATTGCGGCTGGACATGCTGGCCTGCCTTGCCCCGCTGGCATCCGACCTTGTGATCACCGGGGCGGATCGCGATCAGATCGGCGTCATGATCTTTCCCGTCAAGGCCGAACTTGAACGCGAAGGGTTCGACCTGACCGAAGATAACGGCGCCTTCCGCTGTGCCTTGCTGCACGGGGAAATCCACCGTCGCCTGGCCGAACGCGCCCGCGAGATTTCGGGCAGTTCGACGCTGATCTCGCGCGCCATCGTGCTCAGCGAACCGGCTTCGATGTCGGACGGCGAGATGACAGCCAAGGGCAATCTGAACTTCCGCAAGGTGCTGACGCGCCGCAAGAACCTGTTGGACCGGCTCTATGACGATGCCGACCCGGCAGTCGTCACAGTGTAAAAGGAACGGACCAATGGTCGATATCACCAAGATTCGCGCAATCGACATCCACACCCATGCCGAGGAACCCTGCGGCTGCCATTCCGACGACGGATATGACGATCTGCAAGCAGCAATGGCAAAATATTTCAACGCCAAGATCGTGCAGCCCACAATCGACGAAACCGCCGCCCATTTCCGGGCGCAGAACGTCGCGGCCGTCATCTTCCCCGTCGATGCCGAGCGCGAAACCGGCTATCGCCGTTTTTCCAATGACGAGGTGCTGGAACAGGTCAGCCGCAACAGCGACATCCTGATCCCCTTTGCCTCGATCGACCCGTGGAAAGGCAAGATGGCCGTGCGCGAAGCCCGCCGACTGATCGAAGACCACGGCATCAAGGGGTTCAAGTTCCACCCGACCATGCAGGGGTTTTTCCCCAACGACCGCATGGCCTATCCGTTCTATGAATTGCTGGCCGAACATGGCTGCATCGGCCTGTTTCACACCGGGCAAACCGGCGTAGGGTCGGGGATGCCGGGGGGCAACGGGATGCGGCTGAAATATTCGCATCCGATGTATCTTGACGATGTCGCGGTGGACTTCCCCGACATGAAGATCATCATGGCACACCCGTCGTTCCCGTGGCAGGAAGAGGCGCTGTCGGTGGCCCAGCACAAGCCGAACGTATACATCGACCTGTCCGGCTGGAGCCCGAAATACTTCCCCGAGATCCTGGTCCGCTACTGCAACTCGATCCTGAAGAAGAAGGTGCTTTTCGGGTCGGACTGGCCGATGATCACGCCCGAACGCTGGTTGTCGGATTTCGACACCATCCCGATCAAGGATCACCTCCGGGAAGACATCATCAAGAACAACGCCGCACGGCTTTTGGGGCTTATCGAATGACACCGTTCAAAGCCCCGATCGAAGACATCATGTTTTCGCTGACGGCCATCGCGGGCGCAGGCGACCTGGACGGTTGGGACAGCGGGCTTTGCCAGGAAATCCTGGACCATTTCGGCGCCTTTGCCGAGGGTGTGATCGCCCCCCTGAATGAACCGGGCGATCTTCAGGGTTGTCGCCTGGAAAACGGATCAGTGCGTATGCCCGACGGCTTCCGCGACGCCTTCGCCGCACTGGCCGAAAGCGGCTGGCAGGGGCTGAGCGCGCCCGAGGAATTCGGCGGCATGGAACAGGATCACCTGATCGCCGCCGCTGTCTCCGAGGTGTTTTCCGGCGCCAACCACGCGATGCAGATGATCTGCAATCTGGTGCCCGGCGCGATCTCGACCCTGCTGCGCTTTGGCTCCGACGCCCAGCAACAGGACTGGATCCCCCGGCTGGCGTCGGGCGCGGCCCTGTCAACCATGTGCCTGACTGAACCGGGTGCCGGATCCGACCTTTCACGGGTGCGCACGAAGGCCGAAAAGACGGGCGACGGCTGGTCGGTCACAGGTGAAAAGATCTTCATCTCGGGCGGCGATCAGGACCTGTCCGAAGATATCCTGCATCTGGTCCTTGCGCGCACGGGCGACAGGGACGCGGGCGTCAAGGGCCTGTCGCTGTTTCTGTGTGGAAAGGCAGATGCCGGGCATTCGATCAAGGTGCCGCGGATCGAGGAAAAGCTTGGCCTGCACGCCTCGCCCACCTGCCATATGGTCTTTGACAATGCACCGGCCCAGTTGGTCGGCAATGAAGGCGACGGGCTGAAGGCGATGTTCACCGTGATGAACCACGCGCGGATCGACGTTGCCCTGCAAGGCGTCGCCCACGCCACGCGCGCGCATGCCATTGCTGACGCCTATGCCCGGGACCGCCGTCAGGGCCGAAAACCCGATGGCACCGAGGCAACGCTGGCCGATCACGCGGATGTCCGCCGGATGCTGGGCGAACAACGCGCGCTGTCACTGGGCGCGCGCGCCATGGCCCATATCACCCTTGTCGAGATGGAGAAAGGCAACCGCCCCGAACTGGTCGAATTCCTGACATCCATCTGCAAGGTGTTCTGCACCGAAGCCGGTATTCGCGCGGCCGATCTGGCGATCCAGATCCTGGGCGGCTATGGCTATCTGACCGAATACGGCGTGTCGCAAATCTGGCGGGATGCGCGCATCACCTCGATTTACGAGGGGGCCAACGGCATTCACTGTCTGACCCTGGCCACCCGCGGCCTGCGAACGCAGGGCGGCGCCGGGGCCGAGGCATTCGATGCGCTGATCGGCGAGATCACACAAGACGCCGACGTGATGCAACTGCGCGACACATGGCGCAATGCGCGCACCGCCGTCAGTGCCATGGACGACCCGTCGGAATGCGCCTTTGATTTCGCCCAACTCAGCGCCGATCTGTTCTATCGCGCGATCTGGGCAAAGTTCGGCAAGGTCGGCAACGACCCCGAATATACAAGGCTGCGCCAACGGGTCGCCGCCCGCCTGCCACAAACCGTCGGTATTGCATCAGGGATCGACGGCAAGCGCGCCTCCTGACCCGGCGCGGGTGAGGAAGGGTAAGACCCCGCTTTGGGGACACCGCAGACGTTAACCGCATCCTGCCTATCGTCTTGCCAGCATGGGCAAGATCAGGCCCCATCCGGTCTGTTCGGCTGGCCCTGACGGTTCGAAACCCAGCTTCTTGTAAACAGCTATCGCGCGCGCGTTATCCGGGTGGGGATCGGTCGCGACCACCGGTGCGCCCCCATCAAACAGGGCCTGTATTCTATCCCGGATAAATGCTGATCCATGCCCGATACCGATCATCCCAGCCTCTCCGATATATTGGTCAATGCCCCGTGACCCCTTGGGCAGATGTGAAAAATGGTGATCTTCCCACCCGTGAACCGAGTAGTCCTGCATGAACGCAAAAGGCCGCCTGCCTGTCGAAACGATCCAACGCGCAACCCGCGGATCGGCCAGCTTTGCGGCGTCATAAGGGTCGCTCTCCCCCCACCATGCCCGCACATGTGGGGCAGATCGCCATGTAGCGAGCAACGCAAGGTCATCCAGCGTCACTTCTCGGAAGTCATATTGCTTGTTCGCGGTCACGGGGCCAGCTTAGCATATTTCAGGTCGGCGGGCATGATCTGCGACGGTGAAGCCCCCGAAGGCGTCACCGCCGATTCCGAGATGATCGATACATGGATGGCGCATGTGAACGAACTGGCGCAGCAAGTGGGGGTGGAGCATGTGTGAAAAAGGGGAAATGTCGGCTATGCGGACTTTGCTGCCGTTCGCTATTGTTGCACCAATGTCGGCTTCTGCTGGACAGTGGAGATCTCAAGCCATAATCTCGGCATTATGTCAGTTCGAATTTGCCTCGTGTTGCGTTTTCTGTCCGTAATCCTGATTGTTTTTTCCGCTCCGGTCTCGGCACAGAATTGCTCTCTGCCTAATCAATATAACATCAACTGTAACTTCTCGGGAGTTTCCCCGGAGCAAGCAATTCAGGAGCTGGCTCAGGTGATAGCCACTGCCGAGGTAGATCAGGTGGTTCGGCAGTCGGCGCAACAGATGCTGCCATTTCTGAACGACGAAATGATTGCAGCCAACCCGAATGCAGCACTCCTTGCATTCGTTGCCCTTGGCAACAGCATTCGCGAAGACGACTACTGGGAGCGGGCACTCGCCATCGTGGTTGCAGGGCAGGCCGCTGCCCCTACCGACAACCGCGACTACCTTGAATTTGTGGCGCGATATATGCACAGCCAGCGCATGGCAGGTGCCTATGATCAGTCCGCGCAGGCCGCAAGGGCAACTTATGGTTCAACCGTACAGCCTTCCGGCGGCAGGCAACTCCCCGGATATGGCTCGCTTGATTTGCAGCGGCATGACGGGCACATCGCAAGTATTCAACTGATCGAAGCCTGGGAAGGCCGTTCACCCTTGGATAGCGAGTTGCTGATACTTCACGCGCTAGAAGGTGATCCTCAGGCGCAGTTTCTAATTGGTCAACACTTGGCTGAAAAAGGCACTCATCGGGGCCTGAATCTGTCGCGTGTCACGACACGGACGGGGCACTTCGTGAATGGTCCATTTGATGCGGATCGTGGCCTACAATTTTTGGAAGCGGCTTTTGCCGCGGGGGTGACAGAAGCGGGTCCCATCTTGGAAAGATACCGTGCCGAAGCCTCGCGCCTTGCCGAAGAAGAGCGCATTATCGCCGACGCTGCTGCTGCGGAACAGGCCGAGCGCGAAAGGATCGCCCAAGAAGCACGAGAGGCTCGGGAAGCGGAAGCTGCAGAGCAGGATCTCCTAAGCCTAGTTGGCGCGCCCGGGCCCTATAAAAAACGGGATACGCGCCTCGATAACCTTGTCGATGCTGCGGCGGACACCCTTGTGCGGGAGCTTTGCCAGCGGGCCGAAGTTTTGCCATCGTCAGGCGGTTTTCTTATGACCGGAGGGCGCATCTATTATGCGAACAACTATTGCACGATGAAGTCCCCGACCGGGGCCAGCAGTTCATATTACGTGTCGCGCATCGACATACTCGGCTGCACCGGGCGCAGGTGCAACGTCAGAGTAACATTGAGCTGTGGGGCTCGCGGGCTGCTCATGGCGGCAGACTGCGCAGATTTCAACAGGGGCTACTCTCGCGATGGGACGGCATTGATGGCGGAAGACGGGATCGGGGTGGAGGCCTTCCGCATTGAACTTTAGGATCGCCCGTCTCTAAATCCGAGTTCAAGTCAGTCATGGGTGTCTTTTTCGGACCGCCTGCGTGGGTTGTTTAGCTGCTCGTGAAAAGTGGTCCCAAGCGGCGAAGCCCGAAACTGTAAAATTACGGTCGCTTGTGTCAGCGGTTGCGACTCAAGCATCGGTAATGGACTATCTCTTGCCACAAACAACCTGTGGAACCCTGTTAAACTTTCTACATCTACGGCCGCCGCCTGGAAAGGCAGACCTTCGTGCATCTTGCGGCTCCGGTAACTCCGGGCTCAAAGCCGACCTCGCTTGACATTCCGCTCACATCAACCACCCCCTACCGCACCGGTTCCAGCAACGCCTTTCCCGCCCGGCAATCCGTGCGAACATCCCGCGCACAAACCCTCGGTTCAAGGTCGCGGGTCAGGCACAGGCGGGCCTCCTGGATGCGGCCTTCGCGGCAGGTGATGGTCAGCATGTCGGGTTTCCAGCCGGGATTGGCTTGCAGGAACGCTTCCTCGACCACGGATGCGGGCAGGCGGACGGGGGAGGTCAGTTTGCGCAACACCTCGGGCCGGTTCACCATATTGAACGCCCGCCGGGCAAGGGCATAGTAGTCCTCGGCCTTTAACCCCGCGCAGACGCCGTGCTTCTTCCACTGATACCACGCGGCCCCGCCTGCCCCGAAAATATCCGCCTGCGCTTTGGTCAGGCTGTGGGACGGTGGGGGGGCCGATGTGCGGCAATAGCTTGGCCAGCCGTCTTCGTATTGCGGCCACAGCCCGTGCACGACCCAGCCCAGATCGCGGTCTGGGTCACATTGTTCGGACCCGCGCGCGTCACCTTCGACAGCGCACCAGTTTGGCGACCAGCTAAGCGACAGGACGTAATAGTCGAAGTCACCCGCCGCCTCGCCATCGGCCCCTGCGGTGACCGCGGCAAACAGCCAGAGTATGCCGCCAAAAAGCAGTTGTCGCATTTTGCCTTCCCTCTTGCCTTCTTCCCCCTTATATAGACCCCAAGTTCCCCGACAACGGAAACCCGCCTGAGAAAGTCCACGCGACACAGGCAGCCCAGCCAGGGCGCGGGAAAGTTGTATCCGGGGTCAGTTTCGAAGGAGTGTTCAGATGAGCAAACTGATCATGGCAAAAGCCACCGCTGTCTGGCTGGTGGACAACACGACGATCAGCTTCAAGCAGATCGCCGATTTCTGTGGCCTGCACGAGCTGGAAGTGCAGGGCATCGCCGATGGCGATGTGGCAACCGGCGTCAAGGGCTTCGACCCGGTGGCCAACAACCAGCTGGACGCCAGCGAGATCGAGAAGGCCGAGAAGGACCCGCTGCACAAGCTGAAGCAGAAATTCTATGCCGCCGCCTCGGGCGAGGAAAAACGCCGCGGGCCGCGTTACACCCCGCTGTCCAAGCGTCAGGACCGTCCGAATTCGATCCTGTGGCTGGTGAAGTTCCACCCGGAACTGGCCGACAGCCAGATCTCGAAACTGGTGGGCACCACCAAGCCGACCATTCAGTCGATCCGCGAACGCACACACTGGAACATCCAGAACATGGAGCCGATCGACCCGGTCGCCCTGGGCCTGTGCAAGCAAAGCGAGCTGGACCTTGCGGTTCAGAAGGCCGCCGCCAAGAAAGCCAAGGAAGGCGGCGTGATGTCGGATGACGAACGTCGCAAGTTGGTTTCGACCGAGCAAAGCCTTGGCATGGACCCGGAGCCGAAAATCCCCAGCGCCATCGAAGGGCTGGAAACCTTCACCCTGTCCGGCACGCCGGATGACGAAAAAGAAGAAGAGCTGCCCGACGCAGACAGCTTCTTCAACCTGCCGGATAACGGCGACGATGACGGTGACGACGACAAGAACTGATCCGACTCGGATTGATCAAAGCCCCGGCCCCGCGCCGGGGCTTTTTCGTTGCCACCCGGTTTTCTGATCCGCCGTTAAGACCCTGTTCACGCTGTTGCGCAATGCTGTTCCCGACGGAACCTGCGACTCGGAGAACCGGGGATGAAGATCGAAGACATTCTTGCCCAGGAACGGCGTGCCAGAATGGCCGCGGAACGGCTTTTGGCCCAGAAAGAGGCCGAGCTGACGAACGCAAATCACGTGCTGTCGCGACACGCGTTGACCCTGTCTGATGAAATCATCGAAACACGTGTGGCCGTTGAAGAGATCAGGGGCGAAAACTCGCAGGTGCTCGCGGATCTTGAGAAAGCCAATGAAGAAGTGGTCATCGCCAAGCGCCGGCTTTGGGATTCGCTGGAAACCATTGAAGACGGGTTCGCCGTGTTCGATCAGGCCGACAAGATGATCGCCGCCAACAGCGCCTATCTGAAACCGTTTGACGGGCTAAGCTGCGTGGCGCCCGGCATTCCCTATACCGATATCCTGCACATCGCGACGGACGAAGGGATCGTCGACATCGGCGACATGCGGCCGCTTGCCTGGCGTGACATGATGCTGGATCGCTGGCGCGCGCCATCCCGTGACCCGATCGTTCTGCGGCTGTGGGATGGAACCCATATCAAGCTGGTCGACCGCCGGTCGCGCGATGGCGACATGGTCAGCCTTGGTCTGAACATCACGGAAACGATCAAATACCAGGCCGAGCTGAGCGAAGCCCGCCAACGGGCGGAAGCCGCAAACCGGGCCAAATCGACCTTTCTGGCCAATATGAGCCATGAAATCCGTACGCCGATGAACGGTGTTGTCTCGATGGCGGAAATCATGGCCGAAGGCGATCTGGACGAAGAACAACGGCTGTATATCAACACGATCCGCGAATCCGGCGAAGCACTGCTGACGATCATCAACGATGTGCTCGATTACTCGAAAATCGAAGCTGCCAAGCTGACATTGCAGCCCGAACCTTTCGACCTGGAGCGGGTGATCCTTGATATCGTAACCCTGCTACAGCCCGCGGTGCAGGAAAAAGGCATTCGGCTGATCGTGGATTTCGACCTGTTCCTGCCATCGAAATTCGTCGGCGACGTGGTGCGCATTCGCCAGATTCTGACCAATCTGATTGGCAACGCGGTCAAGTTCACATCCGAAGGGCATGTGCTGGTGCGCGCCATCGGACTGCCCCTGAACGACCGCGACGAACAGCAGGTTCACATCACGGTAGAAGACAGCGGCATCGGCATTCCCGATGACATGCAGCGGCATATCTTTGGCGAATTCAACCAGGTCGACACGGAACGCAACCGCAGGTTCGAAGGAACCGGACTGGGCCTTGCCATCACCTCTCAGCTTGTCGAGCTGATGGGGGGGGACATATGGGTCGACAGCCAGGACGGTGTCGGGTCATGCTTCGGCTTTCATGTCACGCTGCCGGTGCATGAAACCGCGCAACCGCCACGGCGGTCACGCAACGCGGGTTGCGTGGTTCTGGCCATGGAAGACCGATTGAACCGTTCCATTCTGGAAAAGCAGTTCGAGGCAACGGGGCTGCGCACCAAGCTGTTCGATCCGCTCAGCCCGTCAAACCTGGCAATCCAGGGCGCCGACCTGATACTTGTCGACGAACAGCATGTCAGGACCTACATGCAAGGCGACAGGTCCTGCATCCAGGCACTGCACGCCCAGAACCCGGCGGCGCAGGTCATATTCCTGACGGCCGCGCAATCGACCATTGCCAGGCAAAGCGACAATATCGCCGGGGTCGCGCGGGTGTTGCAACTTCCCCTGACCCGCGCCACGGTCTTCGATCTTGTTGATCAGATCGGCAGACCGGTTGGCAGGCCGGCTTCGGGGGCCGGCGACGCTGATGGCGATGCGCCCTTGCTGCTGACCGCGCTGAACAGGTCCGATCTTCGGCAGATGCGCGTCCTTGCTGCCGAGGACAACAAGACCAACCAATTGGTTTTTACCAAGTCACTAAAAGAACTGGATATTGACCTTCACTTCGTCAGCAACGGAATAGAAGCGGTTGAGGCCTTTCTGACCTTTCGGCCCGACATCATCTTCATGGACATCTCGATGCCCGAGGTCGATGGCAAGGAAGCGACCCGGCGCATTCGCGCACTGGAGCAGGAACAAGGGCAACAGCAAACCCGCATTGTCGCCCTGACGGCTCACGCGCTGACGGGCGACGACCGGGACATCATGGCGCACGGATTGGATCAGCACCTGACCAAGCCGCTGAAGAAGGCCGAGATCCTGCATGAAATTCTGGCGCATTGCCCTGACGATGCCCGATGCCCCCTGCCGGGAAGCTGCTGTTAAGGCGTTTCGCCTTGGCTTTCATCGCGCAGGAACACCGGGCTGTCGGGTGTGCTCATGTCGGGCTGATACCGGTATCCGCCAAGGTCGAAATCCGTCAGGTCTTCCGGCCTGCGCGGGCGGTTCTGCACGATGAATCGCGCCATGGATCCGCGCGCTTTCTTGGCAAAGAAGCTGACCACTTTCGGCTGCCCCGACCTTAGTTCCAGAAACTGCGGCGTGATCACCCGAAGATCGAGCGCATCCCGATCCACCGCCGAGAAATATTCGACCGACGCACAGTTGATCAGGATGTCGCTTGCACTTGCCTTGGCCCGCCGGTTCAGTTCGGTCGCGATGCTGTCAGCCCAGAATTCATAAAGGTTCCTGCCCCCCGGGTTCTTCATCCGCGTGCCCATTTCCAGCCGGTGCGGCGCGATCTGATCGCGGGGGCGCAGAAGACCGTAAAGGCCGGACAGGATGCACAGGTGATCCTGCGCGTATCGCAACTCGTCTTCGTCCAGGCTGGCCGCATCCAACCCGGCATAGGTGTCCCCCGCAAACAGGTCGATCGCGGGCTTTTCGCCAACCCCGGAGCCAAAGGCCGCGAACCGTTCGACATTCAGTGCCCCCAACGCGGGCGAAATGTGCATCAGGCGTTCCAGATCGCTGCTCGTCAAACCGCGTGCCGTGTCCGCCAGAAGCTCGGCCTGCTTCTGGAAAACAGGGCGCGTTCCGGCTGGCCTTTTCGCAGGTTTTTCATCCAGCCGCTTGGCCGGTGACACGATCACCAACATATCAATCCCCCTTCGTCAGCACGTCGATGAAGGCCGTGCCGAAGCGCTCGGCCTTCTGGTTCCCCATCCCCGGAATGCGCCCAAGCTCGCCAATCGTCATGGGTTTGCGTTCGGCAATCTGGCGCAAGGTCGTGGCCGTCACGCTCAGGTATTTCCCGGTCCCGTCCTCGCCCCGCGCCAGATCGGTTGCAACGATGTGCAACCTGTCGAACAGTCCCCCGGCAGCCCGTCCGGCCAGCTTGCGGCGCTGCGGGTGGAGTTCGGGCGTGTCACCGTTGATCACCTCTAGAAAAGCCCGCCCATAGCTTTCCAGCTTCTTGGCCCCGACACCGCCGATCTTGGCCATCTGGTCCAGATCGGCGGGGCGCCTCTCGGTCATTTCGATCAGCGTCCGGTCGTTGAAAATCACATAGGCGGGCACACGCGCCGCCTCGGCAAGCGCCCGTCGTTTGGCCTTGAGGGCGGACAGAAGCGGGGCGTCTTCTTCTGCCACCATCATCTGGGCGGCCGGGCGCCGCGTGCCGCTTTTCAATGTATCGCGCCGCAGTTCGACCTGCGCTTCGCCGCGCAACACCGGGTGCGCCTTTTCGGTAATGCGCAACGCCCCGTGACGTTCGGGATCGGGGCGCACCAGATCAAGCCCCAGCATCTGCCGAAAAATCGCCTGCCACATCCGCTTGTCGTGATCCTTGCCAACCCCGAAGGTCGGAAGTGCGTCATGGCCCCGGTCGCGCACCCGGTCGGTCAACGTGCCGCGCAGGATGTCGATCAGATGACCGGACCCGAAGCTTTCCCCCGTGCGCAGGATGGCAGACAGTGCCTTCATCACATCGACAGTGCCGTCAAACAGATCCGGCGGCGTTGCACACAGATCGCAATTGCCGCAAGGGTCCGCCGTTTCACCGAAATAGGCCAGAAGTTGCTGGCGACGGCATCCATGCGCCTCGGCCAGACCCAGCAGGGCGTTCAGGCGGCCATGATCGGCCGCGCGTCGTTCAGGCGGGGCCAGCCCTTCGTCGATCTGTGACCGGCGCAGACGGATGTCATCGGCACCGAACAGTGTCAACGTGTCTGCTGGCGCCCCGTCCCGCCCGGCGCGGCCGATTTCCTGATAATACGCCTCGATCGACTTGGGCAGATCGGAATGGGCGACCCATCGGATGTCGGGCTTGTCGATCCCCATTCCGAAAGCCACGGTGGCCACCACGATCAAACCGTCTTCCTGCTGGAACTGCCGTTCGACCTCGCGCCGGTCATCGGCCTCCATCCCGCCGTGATAGTGCACCGCGGGGTGGCCTGCCTCGCGCAGCGCGCAGGCCAGCGTTTCGGTGCGCGCGCGGGTGGCGGAATAGACGATGCCGGATTGCCCTTTGCGGGCGGCTGCGAAATTCAGGATCTGATTGCGCGGGCTGTCTTTCGACGCGAAAGCAAGATGGATATTCGGGCGGTCGAATCCGCGCAGGAAACTGCGCGGCGCAGCCCCGTCAAACAGCTTTTGCACGATCTCGGCGCGGGTTTCTTCATCTGCCGTGGCGGTAAACGCCGCCAAGGGCACATCAAGCGCGCGTCTCAGCTCTCCGATCCGAAGATAGTCGGGGCGGAAGTCATGGCCCCATTGGCTGACACAATGCGCTTCATCGACGGCAATCATCGTGACACCGGCATTGCGCAACAGGTTCAAAGTGCCACCTGACGCCAATCGTTCCGGCGCCATGTAAAGCAGCTTGAGCGCACCCTGCGCCAGCGCATCGAACACCGCATCGGTTTCGTCTTGCGTATTGCCCGAGGTCAGCGCGCCAGCATTCACCCCCGCCGCCTGAAGCCCGCGCACCTGATCACGCATCAAGGCGATCAGGGGGGAAATCACGACCGTCACGCCATCCCGGATCAGGGCAGGCAGTTGGAAACACAGTGACTTGCCGCCCCCCGTCGGCATGATCGCCAAGGTGTTTTCACCACGTGAAACGGCCTCGACGATCTCGGCCTGTCCGGGGCGAAATTCATCGAAGCCGAAAACGGATTTCAAAAGGTCCAGATCGCGGGGCATTCTGTGCTGCTCGTTGTTTTGAGGGCACAATCCCACGCGCGACCGCCGGGAACAAGGGGGTTAGTAGAACGCAGAGGCGTTGTTGATCAGGATGATCCGAATGGCATAAAGCGCGATCAAGGCGACCAGCGGCGCAAAATCCAGCCCGCCCATCTGCGGCAGGAAAGACCGGATGCGGGAATAGACCGGCTCAAGCAGCCTGTTCAGCCCATACCAGACCTGCGCCACCACATGTTGACGCAAATTCAGCACCTGAAAATTGATCAGCCACGACATCACGATATGCACGATCAGGATGAACCAGGCGATATCCACGATCAGCATCAGGATTTGAAACAGCGACTGCATGAAGGCTCCTTTCAGGTTGTGCGTTCCATCTAGGGAAGGTTGCCCGGCAGGGCAAGGGTGACGCGTGGTTCCGGTTGACGTTTCCACGGCTGGCGGGCAGGCCGGACACAACCCGGAAGGAGCCGCCATGTATCCGTTCATCCGCATGACCAAAGAGCTGATCCTGCACGCACGGGCAAAGCCCCTGCCGATCACCGGCACCCATGTCAGCCATCATATGTGCTGGCCGTGGGACATTGACCTGTGGCGCGAGTTGAACAACGGGCGCACGCTGACGCTTTATGATCTTGGGCGCATTCCGTTGGCCGGGCGCACGGGTCTGACCAAGATGCTGATCAGGAACCGCTGGGGGCTAACCATGGCCGGGGCGTCGGTTCGATATCGCAAGCGGGTGCGCACCTTTGTTCGCATCGAAATGCGCAGCCGCGTGGTGGGGTGGGATGATCGCTTCATCTATGTCGAACAAAGCATGTGGCTGGGCGGCGAATGCGCGAACCAGATCGTCTATCGCTCGGCGGTGACGGATCGCAACGGGATCGTGCCCACCGCCCGCGTGGTCGACGCACTGGGGTATGACGGCCCGCAGCCCGCCCTGCCGCAATGGGTTCAAGCCTGGATTGACGCCGAAGCCCAAAGGCCGTGGCCGCCAGACGCATGACAGCACTTGCCCGCACGCTGGTTTCGCTGTTTGATCATCGAAAACAGGGAGCAGGCATGGCAGAGATTTCGACGCGCAGGCGCATTTGGGGCTGGTTCTGGTTCGATTGGGCCAGTCAGCCGTATCACACGCTGCTTCTGACCTTCATTTTCGGCCCGTTCTTCGCCGCCGTGGCGACCGAGTTCTTCATGGGGCAAGGGCTGGCCGAGCAGGCCGCCGACGCCAAGGCACAGGCGATCTGGTCCTGGGGGCTGGCGGCGGCCGGTCTGATCGTCGGGTTCGGGGCGCCGGTCATGGGCGCCCTGGCGGATACCGCCGGACGGGTGCGCCCCTGGGTTGCTGCCTTCAGCCTTCTTTACGTCATCGGCGCCGGGGCCTTGTGGTGGACCCAGCCGGACGGGTCGAACCTGTGGACCATGATGCTGATGTTCGCCATTGGCTTCATCGGGGCCGAGTTTGCGCTGGTGTTCACCAATTCCCAGCTTCCCGGCCTGGCCGATCAGGATCAGGTGGGCGAGATTTCAGGCTCGGGTTTTGCCTTCGGTTACATCGGCGGGCTTGTGGCCCTGGCGATCATGCTGACCCTGTTTGTCGAACAGCCGAACGGAAGAACCCTGATCGGGCTTGCCCCCGGTCTGGGCCTTTTGGACGGCGAAGCGCGCGAAGGCACACGGATCGTCGGTCCGTTCGTGGCGATCTGGTTCGTCGTGTTCATGATCCCCTATGCCCTGTGGGTCAAAGACGTGCCACGCCCCCATGCGAAACACAGTCTTTCGGGGGCTTTTGCCATTCTGGGCCGAACCATCCGGGGATTGAAAAACAAGAAAAGCCTTGCGGCCTATCTGGGCAGTTCGATGTTCTATCGCGATGCCCTGAACGGCCTTTACGGATTCGGCGGGGTCTATGCGAGCCTTGTGCTGAACTGGTCGATCGTGTTGATCGGCATCTTCGGCATCATCTCGGGCCTTGCGGCGGCGGCGTTCAGCTGGATGGGTGGTCGGGTGGATCGCAAACGTGGCCCCAAACCCGTCATCATCGGGTCCATCGTGATATTGATGGCAGTCTGTTTCCTGATCGTGAACATGACGCGCGAGGCGATATTCGGCATCCCGCTGCCTGCGGAATCAAACATCCCGGACATCATCTTCTTCGGCTGCGGGATGCTGATCGGCGGGATGGGCGGCACATTGCAGGCGGCCAGCCGGTCGATGATGGTGCGCCATGTTGATCCCAAGGCCCCGACCGAAAGCTTCGGGCTTTACGGTCTGTCCGGGCGGGCCACGGCATTCATGGCCCCGGCCCTGATCGCGTGGTTCACGACCATGACCGGCAGCGCGCGGCTCGGCGTGTCTCCGCTGATCGGGTTGTTTGCGTTGGGGCTTTTGCTGCTGATTTGGGTTAAACCTGAAGGTGAGAAGTAAGGGGCAGAAAGACCATGATTGGAAGATTCATACGTGCTTCGCTTACCATCGGCGGTTTGATCTTTGTCTCGGCAACGACCGCGCCGGTCGGCGCGACCGCCGAAACCGCCGCCAAGCAATTGTTCGGCGCGATGCGCGTGGGATCGGCCCAGAAATCCGCCCCCTTCGGGTCGTATTCGAAGGGGTGCCTGGCCGGGGGCGAGCAACTTGCACAAACCGGCCCGACCTGGCAGGCCATGCGCCTGTCCCGTAACCGGAACTGGGGGCATCCCGAACTGATCGACTTCGTGAAGGACCTGTCGCGCAAGGCCGCCCGACAGCCGGGCTGGAACGGGCTTTACGTGGGCGACCTGAGCCAGCCACGCGGTGGCCCGATGCTGAGCGGTCACGCATCGCATCAAATCGGGCTGGACGCGGATATCTGGATGCTTCCGGCCAAGCGGCTGAACCTGTCGGCAAGCCAGCGCGAAAGCATCTCGTCAATCTCGATGCAACGTGCCAAGGGCGCTTTCGTCAACAACTCGTGGACGCGCGCACATCATGAAATCCTGAAAGCCGCCGCAAAAGACAGGCGCGTGGCGCGCATCTTCGTCTTCCCCGGCGCCAAGGTCCAGATGTGCAAGGACGAAAAAGGCAACCGGAGCTGGCTTCGGAAAATCCGGCCGTGGTGGGGGCATCACTATCATTTCCACGTCCGCCTGAAATGCCCGAAGGGAATGCGCGGCTGCGTCGATCAGGCGCCGCCCCCGCCCGGCGACGGCTGCCAGGATGCAGTGAACTGGGTCAATGATATCCTGCACCCCAAGCCGCCGCCGCCCACGGCCTCCAAACCAAGCAAGCCGCGCGGCCCGCTGACACTTGCTGAACTGCCGAACCAATGCCGCTCCGTCTTGTCGTCGCGCTAGGGGCGCTGGCGGCGCTGGTCGGGGTGCTGACCATCGATCTTGGCGCACAGACCGTGACCGAGGCCAAACTGCTGTCCGCAACGCGGTGGTATGGCGGCGACGATCCAGCGTTCGGAGGGTTTTCGGCAATCGACGTCGGCGCCGACGGCGAAAGCTTCGTCGCCTTGACCGACCGCGGCCATATCACCCGCGGCAGGTTCATCCGCAAGGATGGCGCGATCACACAGATTGCGCATGGCAAGCTGAAGAAGCTGACATCGCCACGCGGCGACCCGCTCAGCGGTATCTGGACCGACAGCGAGGGGCTGGCGGTTGCGGCTGACGGGACCATCTATGTCAGCTTCGAAATCCGCCATCGCATCGTGAAATACGTGCCGGGGCAGGTGAAAGGCCGCGACCTGCCGAAGAACCCG
>JAUHWP010000064.1 GCA_030424645.1 Alphaproteobacteria bacterium | reverse complement strand
GTGGATCGACGAGATGGGCCTGATGCAGATGGGCCCGCAATCGGCGGGGTCCGAGCCGGGGCCGGCCTGTTACGGGCAGGGGGGCGAGCGTCCGACCACCACCGATGCCAACCTTGTGCTGGGATATCTGAATGCCGATGGGCTGGTGGGCGGGCGGTTGCCGCTGGACGCCGAAAAGGCGCGCGGCGCGATCAAGGCGCATCTGGCCGATCCGTTGGGGATCAGTGTCGAGAAGGCGGCTTACGGCATGTTCACCATCGTCAACAACAACATGGTGAACGCGATCCGGCGGGTGTCGGTGGAACGTGGCTATGACCCGCGCGATTTCGTGCTGATGGGTGCGGGCGGGGCGACGGGTGCGCATATCACCGCGCTGGCGCGCGAGATGGGCATATCCAAGGTGCTGATTTCCAAGCTTGCCTCGGGCCTGTGTGCGTATGGGCAGATCATCTCGGACGTGAAATACAATTACATGGCGCCCGCACCGCTGCGGCTTCAGGGGGCCGAGGCGGCCAACACGCTGGACGGGCTGTTCCGGGGTTTGGAAGCGCGCGGTCGCGCGGATCTGGCCGAGGACGGGTTCGGTGACGATGACATCGCGATCCATCGCACGCTGGACATGCGGTATGTCGGGCAGGTGCATGAATGCACGGTCGAGATCGGCCCCTTCGACGTGACGGAATCCACGCTGGAGGACATCAAGGCTGCGTTCCATGCCCGTCACCGCGCGCTTTACACCTATGACGAGCCGCATAATGCCGTCGAGGTGGTGAACGTGGAAAGCGCGATCACCGGACGGGTGGACAAGCCCGAGCGGATGAAGATTGCTGCGGGCCATGGTGCGGCGTCGGCCCTGAAGGGCCATCGCGAGATGGTTTTCAGCGCCGATGGTGTGACGCAGAACACGCCGGTCTATGACGGATCGGCGTTGGGGGCGGGTGACACGCTGCACGGCCCGGCGGTGATCGAGGAGGTGACAACCACCATCGTGGTCGAGCCGGGCTGGACGGTCAGCCTGCACGACACCGGCACCTATGTCCTGACCGTGGGCGAGCCCGTCACGCGCGCGCGTGGGGCCAAAGAACTGGCCGAGGCGTAAGCCATGGGCAAGGGGCATGATAACGGGTCCTGCCTGGCGGCGTCCGGGGTGACGGTGGCATTCGGCGGCTTCAAGGCGCTGACCGACGTGACCCTTGCCGTCACACCGGGTGCGGTTCACGGGCTGATCGGCCCGAACGGGGCGGGAAAGACGACGCTGGTCAATGTGCTGACCGGGTTCCAGGCCCCGAGCGACGGGCGGGTCTTGCTGAATGGCCGCGATGTCGGGACGCATCCTACCCATCTTCTGCGCCGCGAAGGCGTGGCGCGGACCTTTCAGGCCGGCAGGCTTTTTGCAGGGCTGGACGTTCTGGACAACCTTGCGGTGACAGGTGTGGGGCTGGGCCATTCGCGCCAGGCGTCCGAGGTCGAGGCGATGCGGCTGTTGACCTGGATGGGCGTGCCCCATCTGGCCGAGATGCCCGCCGCGGGGCTGCCATATACCGACGAACGGCGCGTGGGCATTGCGCGGGCGCTGATGTTCGATCCCGCCTTCCTGTTGCTTGATGAACCGGCCGCGGGCATGTCCGAGGCCGAGGCCGCCGATCTGGCAGCGCTGATTGGCCGGGTGGCCGATGATCTGGGCACCGGGGTTCTGTTGATCGAGCATAATGTGGGGCTGGTCCTGTCGGTCAGCGCGCATGTCTATGTGCTGGATGCCGGGCAGGTGATCGAAGAAGGGGACCGCACCGCCATCGCCGCCAGCCAGCGGGTGCGCGACGCCTATTTCGGTGCCGATCAGGAGGCCGCGTGATGTCGAAGCTGGGTGTTTTCGATATCTCGGTGCGTTATGGCAAGGTGCCGGCGGTCAACGACCTGACGCTGCATGTCGACGAGGGCGAGCGGGTTTTCATCTCGGGGCCGAACGGGGCCGGGAAATCCTCGCTTCTCAGGGCGATCAGCGGGGCGGTGGCGACACATCATGGCCGGATCGAGATGGATGGCGACCTGTTGACCGGGCGCCCGCCCGAAGCCATCGCGCGGCTGGGCCTGTCGATGGTGCCCGAGGGGCGCGAGATTTTCGGCAGCCTGACGGTGGAAGAGAACCTGCGGGTTGGCACCGGCCTGCGCCGCGATGCCGAGGCGGTCGACGCGGATATCGCCGAAATTTATGACAGTTTCCCGATCCTTGGCGACCGGCGCGGCGCGGTGGCCGGGGCGCTTTCGGGTGGTCAGCAGCAGATGCTGGCCATCGGGCGGGCGCTGATGACGAACCCCAAGCTGATCATGGTGGACGAGCCGTCGCTGGGGTTGGCGCCGAAGATCGTGGATCAGGTCTATGACACGCTGTGCGCCTTGCAGGCCGAACGCGGGCTGACCTTGCTGATCGTCGAACAAAGTTCGCTCAGGGCCGCGCGGGTCGGCGGGCGCATGGTCTTGATGCGCGGCGGGCGGGTCGTGGGCGAAGGCAATGCCGCCGACATGGCCGACCGCGATGCGCTGGCGCAGGCGTATTTCGGCACGCCCCAAACCCCTCCGCGCGACCGGATGGAGGCGGTGACATGACCAACCTTGCGCAACTTTTCTTCGATGCCGCGTCCCTTGGCGGGCTATACGCCATGGCGGCGCTGGGGATCGCGCTGATCTTTGGGGTGATGAACCTGGTGAACTTCGCCCATGGTGAATACATCGCGTTCTGCGTCTTCGCCCTGATCGTGCCGTCGGCGGATGCGGTGGCGGTGATGTTTCTGGGGCATGCCCCGGCGCTGGTCCTGATCCCGGTGACGCTTGCCCTGGGCGGGTTGATCGCGGTGGTCAGCGAATATGCCGTTTTCCGGCATCTGCGGCGGGCCGATCCGGTGGCGATGATGATCGCCTCGTTCGCATTGGGATTTGTCATCCGCAACGCGCTGCTGGCGGTGCATGGCGGGCGGCCCAAGGCGATCAGCCTGTGGCCCGGCCTGAACACGCCGGTCGATATTGCCGGCGCCAGCGTGCCGCTGCTGCAACTGATCGTGATCATCACGACGCTGGTGGTGGTGGCGGGGCTGGCGCTGTTGCTGAAGAAAACGCGGATCGGGCTGGAAATGCGCGCCGCGGCCGAGAATTTCACCATGGCGCGGCTGCTGGGCGTGCGGGCAAACCAGGTGATCACCGGGGCGTTTGCCCTGTCCGGGGCGCTGGCCGCCGCGGTGGCGCTGATCATGGCCACGCAGACCGGTGTGGCCGATGTGAAGATGGGCGGGCAAATCATGCTGGTGGCCTTCATCGCCACCGTTCTGGGCGGGCTGGGATCGCTGCCGGGCGCCGTTGCCGCGGGCTTCATGGTGGGCATCGTTTCGGTGGTCCTGCAAGCCTGGCTGCCGCTTGAGGCGCGTCCGTTCCGCGATGCCTTTCTGTATTCGCTGGTGATCGTCTGCCTGCTGGTCAGGCCGCAGGGCCTGTTCGTTCCCGCATCTGCCAAACCGAGGGTCTGACCGCCATGCAATCGCAACACAAAACCAACCGTATCGCTGCCTATTCCACGCCGGTCATCCTGGCCGTGCTGCTTCTGGGCCTTGTCCTGCTGGTGACAGCGTTCGGCGACAAGGCGTTGGCGCGCACCATCGCGGAAACGCTGGTGCGGGTGACGCTGGTCGTCGGGCTGTGGATTTTCGTCGGTAATTCCGGCGTCATCAGCTTCGGCCATGCCGGATACATGGCGATCGGGGCCTATTGTTCGGCCTGGCTGACGTTGAAGCCGCAATCGAAGGCGCTGTTCCTGCCCGACCTGCCCGACTGGCTGATGCAGGCGCAATGGCCCGTCTTTCCGGCGGCCATTGCGGGCGGGCTGCTGGCGGCGCTGATCGCGCTTTTGTCGGGCGCGGCGATCCTGCGGCTGTCCGGTATCGCGGCGTCGATTGCCACCTTCGCCTTCCTGGCCATCGTCAACACGGTCTATTCCAACTGGGACGGCGTGACCGGTGCGACAAGTTCGGTCGTGGGCCTGCCGCGCTATGTCGATCAATGGGTGGCGCTGGCCTGGGCGGTGGCGGCGATTGTCGCGGCCAGCCTGTATGCCAATTCGGCGTCGGGGCTGGCCTTGCGCGCCACCCGCGAAGACGAGGTGGCGGCGCGTGCCTCGGGCATCGACATGTATCGCCACCGGCTGCTGTCGCTGGTGATCTCGGGGTTTTTCACCGGGGTGGCCGGGGCGTTGCTGGGACATTCCATCGGCGTTCTGAACCCGGACAGCTTCTATCTGGGGATCACCTTCATCTCGCTTGCCATGTTGGTCGTCGGGGGCATCGGAAGCCTGTCCGGTGCGGTGGTCGGCGTGCTGTCGCTGTCGGTCCTGATCGAGCTTCTGGTGCGCGCCGAGCAAGGCGTGACCGTTGGCGCTGCGCAGTTCGCCCTGCCATCGGGCAGTCAGGAGATCCTGATCGGCATTGCCATGATCGTGGTGCTGATCGTGCGGCCCAACGGGGTGATGGCGGGCAAGGAATTCAAAATGAGGCCGGAAAGGCCTCGTCACTCACGCCGGAGCGGCGTGACATCAACCAACTGAGGAGAACCACTGTGAAACGAATAGCATTTGCCGCAGCCCTTGCGGCGCTGGCAGGGCCAGTCATGGCCGAGGATATCACCATCGGCTTTGCCATCGCGAAATCCGGCTGGATGGAGGCTTACGACTCGCCCGCCACCACGGCTGCCAAGATCCGTATCGACGAGATCAACGCGGATGGCGGGCTGCTTGGGCGTCAGGTCGAATGGATTGAAGCCGACACCAAGACCGACCGCCAGCAATCGGCCAAGGCCGGGCTGCAACTGATCGACGAGGGGGCCGATATGATGATCGTGAGCTGCGATTACGATTTCGGCGCCCCCGCCGCGTTGTCGGCCGAGGCCGAGGGCATGGTGTCTTTCTTCCTGTGCGCCGAGGATGTGAAAGCCGGGATACAGGGCGTGGGGCCGAACAGCTTTTCAGGCTCGGTGCTGGCGGCGGTGCAGGGGGCGACGATGGCGGAATGGAGCCATGCCAAACGCGGCGCCACGACCGGCTATGTGCTGCTTGATACGACCATCGAATACAACAAGGGGATTTGCAGCGGTTTCGACTGGATGTTCCCGCAGATCGAGGGCACCGAGATCGTGGGCCGCGACACGTTCAAGAACGACGATGCCTCGATCGCCAGCCAGATCACCCGCATCAAGGCGCTGCCCGCCGAGCCGGATGTGATCATGTTGTGTTCCTATATTCCCGGCGCGGCGGCGGCGGTGCGGCAAATCCGGGCCGCGGGGATCAATTCGCTGATCCTGAACGGGTCCGCGGTGGACGGGTCTTACTGGCTGGAGGCCGCGCCCGACCTTTCGGGGTTCGTTGTGCCGGTGCAAGGGTCGATTTATGGCGACGATCCGCGCCCGGCGGTCGAAGCGTTCAACGCGGCATACGAGAAAGCCACCGGCGCCCGCCCGGCCAGTTCATATGCTTATCCGGGTTATGTCCTGGTCGATCTGTGGGCCAAGGCTGTCGAGCGTGCGGGCACGTTGGACGGTGCCGCCGTCACCGCCGAGCTTGAGAAGATGCAGGGTGAGCCGACGGCGCTGGGACCGCGGTCGTTTTCCAGCGAGTTGCATCACCAGAATGTCGCAGAGATGCAGATCATCGAAATCACCGATGGCAGCCCGCAGGTGGTCGATCAGTGGACCATCAGCGAGCCGGTTCCGCTTGAGGTTCTGCTGGGAAGCTGAGCCTGACGGCTGACCCGAGAACAACGCGCCCCTGGCACGGCCGGGGGCGCTGGCGTTTTGCGGGTTTTGCGGGCCTGCTTATCCCCTGGTCAGGAGTGTCGCCATATGTTGTATGGCCAGCGCATAGCCGTGAACGCCGAAACCGGTCATGATCGCGTCGGCGCGTTCGCTGACATAGGATTTGCGCCGGTAAGGTTCGCGTTTGTAGACTTGGCTGATATGAACCTCGATCACCGGTCCGTCGAAGGCGTTCAGCGCATCCAGCACCGCAATCGAGTAATGGCTCAGGGCGCCGGGATTGATGATGATCCCGGCGGCGCTTTCGCGGGCTTCCTGAATCCAGTCGACGATCTGGCCTTCGTAATTCGATTGCAGAAGGCGCTGTTCCAGCCCCAGGGATTGCGCGATCTTGTGGCATTGCGCTTCGACATCGGCCAGCGTGTCGTGGCCATAAATCTCTGGCTCGCGTTTGCCCAGAAGATTCAGGTTCGGTCCGTTCAGGATATAGATCATTTTGTGCATCAAACTGCTCCCTCGGCGTAAGTATGCGTGTTTGCACGGGATTGCAAAGCGACAAAAGCCGTGTGGTGCCTTGCGGGGGCTGGAACGCGCGATCTGCATCACATATCTTTCATGTGAAACCTATGTATGATATTCTTTCACCTGAAAGGAGCGTTGCCATGCAACATACGCAACTTCACCTGACGGCGCCGGATCGGGCGGCGGTTCTGACCAAGGCCGCGCTGCGGGCGGCCACGCGGCTGGGCCTGTCGGGAAAACGGCTGTCCGACGTGATCGGCATATCGGAAGCGCAGGTGTCGCGGATGAAACGGGGTGAGACCGTGCTGAGCGAGACCTCCAAGGCGTTTGAACTGGCGGCGATGCTTGTGCGGGTGTTCAGGTCGTTGGATGCCATCGTGGGCGGCGACGATGCCGTGGCGCGCAGCTGGTTGATGGCCGATAACACCGCGTTGGGCGCCCGCCCGGTGGATCGGATGGTTTCAGTGCAGGGGCTTGCAGATGTTGTCGCCTATCTGGACGCACGACGCGCTCCGATCTGAACACAGGGTATTGGCGTGCACCGCGTGGCGGCTGGTCGAGGCGCAGCACGTGGTGTCGACCCTTGGCCTTGTCGACAGTCTGGACGAACAGAACACGCTGGAAGACATTCTGGAAGACAGCAAGCCACCCATGCCCGAAGAGTGCCGGGGGCTGGATTATCTTCTGCACACCCCGTTTCGGTATCGGCCCTATCCGAACGGATCAAGGTTTCGCCGGGCCGGATTGACGCCCGGCGTCTGGTACGGGGCCGAGCACCCGGAAACGGCGGTGGCGGAAATGGTGTTCTATCGCTTCCTGTTCTATGCCGAAAGCCCGGCGACCCCGTTTCCCGATGCCGCCGCCGATTACACGGCATTTGCGGTGGGGGTGTCGGCGCGTGACGGTCTGGACCTGACGGCCGGGACGCTGGCGGAGTTCGCCGCCGACTGGACGCGGCTGACGGATTATGCGGCGTGTCAGGATCTGGCGGATGCGGCGCGCGAGATCGGCACCGGGGTCATCCGATACAGGTCGGTGCGCGACCCCGAAGCACGGGCCAATCTGGCGGTTCTGACCTGCCGGGCCTTCAGGGATAAAGCCCCGGTTGCGCGCCAAAGCTGGCGCATTCGCATGAGCGTGCGCGGGGCGCAGGCGATGCGGGATCATCCGCGCCGGGGGCTGGAATTCGGCCCGGACGCCTTCGCACCGGACCCGCGGCTGGATCACATGGTCTGGGATCGCTGAACCGGGCCTGTGCGTGGCGGCAAGGGGGATCAGCCGATCAGTCGGCCGGAACGCAGTCTTGCGGTTCCCCCTCGGTCCAGACCAGCGATGCGGTGTCGCCGCCATCGGTAAAGCTTCGACCGAAGCTTGCGTCGTAGTGGCCTGCGCCCGCCGGGCCGAGGCTGCCAACATCAATGCCGTCGCCATATTCCAGCCGGACCGCGGGCAGGGCGGTGTCGAAATAGAACACCGACACCACATTGGCCGCGTTGTCACCACAGGTATAGTCCTGCATCCGCACCGGCTGTTCCAGCATCCATTCAGCGACGAGCTGGCCTTCGCGTCGCAGGTATTCCGCCTTGACGCAGGCGCGCAGGTCATCGGATTTCCAGCAGTCGTCGCGACCGGATATCCAGCCGCGTTGATAGGCGCGCAATGTGGCGGTGGCCTCGTCCGCGCCGGCATCCAGACCTTCGGCGGCGGTCACGGCGGCGGTGAACCGGTCGGCCAGCCGGATGTCGAGCGCCGCCAGTTCAGCGTCCGAGCAGATCAGCGTTTCGACGGTGGACGAGGCCGCCACGCAATCGAACGAGGGCGCTGGGGTATCTGCGGTGTCGAGGGCGATCCGGTCCGGGCTGGCCTTCGCGATGCGGCCCGGATCGACGGCAGCGCCCGCAGGCTGTGCGCAAGCCAAGGTGATCAGCGCGAGTGTTTTGCGATACATGGTACGTCCTTTCCTGATGACACGGGCGTGTCGCGTGCCGGTCTGCCCCAGGATACCACGCGCAAGGGGGTTCCGGCAGGTTTCGGTTTTGATCTTCTGCACGTCCGGTCGGGGTGTCACGGGGTCATGTTCATCCGCGCGTTCTGCGTGTGCTGGTGTTCGCCGACCTGGCGCACGATGACGCCGACCTCCATCAGTTTTTCGGCCAGCGGGTTTGTCTTGCGCCAGACCATGCCGATGCTGCGTGCCGGACCCGGTGGCGGAAAGCGGGCGATGGAAACCTGTGCCAGACGGGTTTCAAGGGGCAGTGCCATTTCGGGGATCAGCGTCACGCCCATTCCGGCCCCGACCATCTGCACCAGGGTCGAGAGCGAGCTGCCCTCCATCAGATAGCGCGGCGTGGCGGTCGAGACCGCGCAGAAGCTGAGTGCCTGATCGCGAAAACAATGCCCTTCCTCAAGCAACAGCAACCGCATGTCTTGCAGTTTTTCAGGGCTGGGCACCGGCTTGCCCGCATCGCTTTGCGGGCGCACCAGCACGAAATCTTCCCGAAACAGGGCAAATTCCTGAAGCGCGGGTTCCGAGATCGGCAGCGCGACGATGGCTGCGTCCAGACGCGAATCCAGCAGGTCGGCGATCAGGGATTTCGTGACGGATTCGCGCGGGTGCAGGTCAAGCGTGGGCATCTGCACCGACAGTGCGGCCATCACCTGTGGCAGAAGATAGGGGGCGACGGTCGGGATGACGCCAAGGCGCAACTGTCCGGCAAGCGGCCCCATGGCCGATCGGGCAAGGTCCTCAAGCTCTCCGACCTGCACAAGGATCCTGCGCGCGCGGTCCAGAAATGCGGTGCCAAGGCTGGTCAGGCGGATCTGCCGCGACCCCCGTTCGACCAGCGGCGAGCCAAGCATTGCTTCCAGTTCCTTGATCTGCACCGACAGGGCCGGCTGTGAAATGCCGCAGGCATCGGCGGCGCGTCCGAAATGCGCGTGGCGCGCAAGCGCGTCGAAATAACGGAGGTGTTTGAGGGTCAGGCCTATCATAACCTTAGATTATCGCTTCTGTAAGTATAATCAATTGGGATTTATGGCGTCCACGCGTTAGAGTCATTCTAAGCTGCGGAATCGCCGTGGCGGATACCGGATAGGGAGTAGATTATGGACGGAGATAACGTGATGAAGGGCGGTGGCTGCCCGGTCATGCATGGCGGCAATACCGCGATCGGCAACCACCCGACCAAGTGGTGGCCCAAGACGCTGAACGTCAGCATTCTGCATCAGCATGACGCGCGGTCGAACCCCATGGACCCCGGCTATGACCACCGCGAGGCGGTGAAGACGCTTGATTTCCAGGGGGTCTGGGACGATGTCGACACGCTTCTGACCGACAGCCAGGACTGGTGGCCTGCGGATTGGGGGCATTATGGCGGTTTGTTCATCCGCCTGTCATGGCACGCTGCCGGATCGTATCGCCTGGGCGACGGGCGCGGCGGGGCGGGCACCGGCAACATCCGGTTCGAGCCGCTGAATTCCTGGCCCGACAACGCAAGCCTTGACAAGGCGCGGCGGCTGTTGTGGCCGGTGAAGAAGAAATATGGCAACGCGCTGTCATGGGCCGACCTGCTGGTGCTGGCCGGGACCGTGGCCTATGCGAATATGGGCCTGAAGGTCTATGGCTTCGCCTTCGGGCGCAAGGACATCTGGGGCCCCGAGCTGGATATCAACTGGGGTGAAGACAGCGAAATGCTGGCGCCTTCGAACGAGCGGATGACCGATCTGGGCGATACCGACACGATGTATAACCCGCTGGCGGCGTCGCATATGGGGCTGATCTATGTGAACCCCGAAGGTGTGAACGGCAATCCCGATCCGGTCGAGACTGGCAAGTTCGTGCGCATGACCTTCGCCCGCATGGCGATGAATGACGAGGAAACCGCTGCCCTGACCGTGGGCGGCCACACGGTGGGCAAGGCGCATGGCGGTCTGGCCGCGGATCAGGTGGGGCCTGCCCCCGCTGGTTGCGACCTTGAGGCCGGTGGTTTTGGCTGGGCCGATCCGGGGTTCGACGGCAATGCCAACACGGCGCATACGTCGGGCCTTGAAGGGGCCTGGACCTCGAACCCGACCAAGTGGGACAATGGCTATCTTGACCTTCTGTTCGGGTATGAATGGGAAGTCACGAAATCCCGCGCAGGGGCCAATCAGTGGGAACCGGTCGATATTGCGGAAGAGCACAAGGTGCCCGACGCGACCGACCCGTCGATCAGGCACAACCCGATCATGACCGATGCCGATATGGCGATGAAGGTCGACCCGATCTATCGCGAGATTTGCGAGCGATTCCACAAGGACCCGGATTACCTGGCCGAAACCTTTGCCAAGGCGTGGTTCAAGCTGACCCACCGTGACATGGGGCCGAAGGCGAATTACCAGGGCCCGTTCGTGCCGGACGGCGATCTGGTCTGGCAGGATCCGGTGCCCGCCGGGTCGACCGATTACGATGTGGACGCGGTGAAGGCGAAGATCGCCGACAGCGGCCTGAGCGCTGCCGAGATGATCGCCACCGCCTGGGACAGCGCCCGCACCTATCGCGGGTCGGACATGCGCGGCGGGGCCAATGGCGCCCGCATCCGGCTTGCCCCGCAGAAGGACTGGCCGGGCAACGAGCCGAAGCGGCTGGCCAAGGTGCTGGGCATTCTTGAACCCATCGCCGCCGAGACCGGGGCATCCATTGCGGATGTGATCGTTCTGGCGGGCAATGTGGGGATCGAGCAGGCGATCAAGGCGGCTGGGTCGGATGTGGCCGTTCCCTTCACCCCCGGTCGCGGTGATGCCACCGACGCCCAGACGGATGCCGACAGCTTCTCGGTTCTCGAGCCGGTTGCCGACGGGTTCCGCAACTGGCAGCAAGAGGGTCTGTCGGTCCATGCCGAGGAGCTTCTGCTGGATCGGGCGCAGCTTCTGGGCCTGACGGGTGCCGAGATGACGGCGCTTGTCGGCGGGCTTCGGATGCTTGGCGTCAACCACGGCGGATCGAAGCACGGGGTCTTTACCGAGCGCGAAGGACAACTGACCACGGATTTCTTCCAGGTCCTGACCGACATGCGCTTCAAATGGGTTCCGGTCGATGCTGACGGCACGTATGAACTGCGGGACCGCAAAAGCGGCGAGGTGAAATACACCGCCACCCGCGCGGACCTTGTGTTCGGATCGAACTCGATCCTGCGCGCGTTCGCCGAGGTCTATGCCCAGGATGACAACGAAGAGAAATTCGTGCGTGATTTCGTGGCGGCCTGGACGAAGGTGATGAACGCCGACCGGTTCGACCTGCTGGCCTGATGAAACAAGCTTCGGGCGGGATGTGTATCACCCGCCCGAAGCCGCTTGCATTCAAGTATACTTTTTTTCCAGCGCATCGAAATACGCCTTGCGGACGGTGTTCTGACGCAGCTCGAAATCCGCGACCAGCTTGCCTTCGTCCATCCGCCCCGTGTCCTTCAACGCGCCAAGCGCATTCTGCATCCCCAGAAGCGCGCCTTGCAACGCGACATTGGCATAAAGGACGAGCGCGAAACCCATGTCGTTCAACGCGTCGAAGTCAAGGATCGGGGTCTTGCCGCCGACCACCAGGTTGATCAGTTGCGGGGTGCCGTGCAGCCGCCGGGGGATTTCGCGGATTTCTTCGGGCGAGGTCGGGGCCTCGACAAAGGTGATATCGGCGCCTTCTTCGACAAAGGCGGCGGCGCGGTCCAGCGCCTCGTCCAGTGACGATGTTGCGCGGGCGTCGGTGCGGGCCACGATCATGAAATTCGGGTCCTGCCGCGCGTCGGCGGCGGCCCGGATGCGCATCCGGGCTTCTTCGATCGGCACCACGTCTTTGCCCGAGAAATGCCCGCAGCGTTTCGGGTTCACCTGATCTTCGATCTGGATGGCGCTGGCGCCCGCACGTTCAATCATGCGCACCGTATGGTGCACGTTCACCGCATTGCCAAACCCGGTGTCGGCGTCGACGACCAGCGGCAGATCGGTGGTGTTGCGCAGGATCGAGGTGTGTTGCACGATATCGGTCAGGTTGACGAACCCATTGTCCGGCATCCCGAAAAACGTGTTGGTGACACCCGCGCCCGAGATATAGATCGCCTCGAACCCCAGATCCTCGATCACGCGGGCGGCCAGGGCGTTGGCAGCCCCCGGCATCAGGACGGCCCCGCCTGCGGTCAGGCGGTCGCGGAAGCGCTTGTTGATTTCAGTCGTCTGCATCTGAGCCATCCCGATTGTCAAAGGTTGGTGTGGGTCTAGCGAGCGTGCCGTGACCGATCAAGTTGCCGACCTTTCGGTTTCACCAGACAGAACGCGGGGGTCTTCGCTGGACAGCTGACGGGCCAGCCGTTCCAAGAGGGGCAGGGTGGCTTCGCGTGCCGTCCGATCGAAGCGCGACGAAAGGCCCGACACGGTCAGCGCGCCCAGAAGATCCCCCTGATCGGAAAAGACCGGCGTCGAAATCGAGGCGATGTTGGGGTTCGTTTCCCCCACCGACATGATGGTGCCCCGACTGTTGAACCCGGACATATCCGCGACGCCTTCGCCGCTGAAATGGCGCAGCACCATGCCTGAGGCGCCGGTGGACAGGCGCAGGCGCATCCCTTCTTCGACGTGATAGCGCAAGAGGTTGGGCGAGTTTTCGCGATAGAGGCACACGCGGTCATTGCCGGATCGGACATAAAACGAAGCGGTTTCGCCGGTTGCCCGCACCAGGGCCTTCAGCGCCGGCGCCACCTTGTCGCGCGGGATGAAATCGCGGCGAAAAATCAGCCCCAGGCGCCAGACGCTGGGTCCGATGCTGAACCTGCCGTTGATGTCGCGCTGGATGAAGCCATAGATCGCCATCGAGTTCGTCAGGCGCAGGATCGTGCTTTTGTGCAGCCCGGTTTCCTCGGCCAGTTCGGCCAGCGACATGGTGGCGCGATGGGTCGAGAACGCATTGAGGATGGACATGGCGCGTTCAACGGATTCGGTTCTGACGGCACACATCGGCGTTCTCCCAGATGAAAACAGCGTTGTGCGATCTTGCGCCATTCCCCCGGCCGAGTCTAGCAATCTGGCAGCAAAGACAGGACCGACCATGCTTTACAAAGACCTTCCCGGAACCGACTTCCGCGCCTTCGATTATCAAGCTGTCATCGGCGATGCCGTGACCCGATTGCCGGTTTCGCTGCGGGTGCTGGCAGAGATTGCGGGACGTCATTCGGATGGCGGGCAGGATGCCCATCTGGTTGCGGCGCGGCAGGGTGATGCGGTGCCGTTCCGGCCCGCGCGGCTTTTGTTGCACGATATGCTGGGCATTCCCGCGCTGGTCGACATCATGGCGATGCGCGACAGGCTAAGCGCCATGGGGGGCGATCCGTCGGTGGTGGACATGAGCCTGCCGGTCGATCTGATCATCGACCACGCCATGTCGATCAACCACTGGGCCGAAAAACTGGCGCTGGAACAGAACATGGCGCGGGAGTTCGAGGTCAACCGCGAACGCTTTGCCTTTCTGAAAGCCTGTGCCGCCCGTTTCCCGCGCCTACGGGTCATTCCGCCGGGGGGTGGCATCTGTCACCAGATCAACCTGGAATTCCTTGGCCAGACGGTTTTGCCGTCGAACGAGGATCCCACGGTCCTGATCCCCGACAGCTGCCTTGGCACTGACAGCCACACGACGATGATCAATGCGCTTGGCGTGACCGGTTGGGGCATTGGCGGTTTGGAAGCCGAGGGGTTGTTGTTCGGTGAAACCACGGCGGTGAACGTCCCGCGCGTGGTGGGGCTGGAAGTGACCGGCACGCCGTCTGACGACATTACCGCAACCGATGTCGCGCTGGTCGTGACCGAGAAACTGCGGGCCTTGGGCGTCGTCGATTGTTTTGTCGAGATGTTCGGCACGGGATATGGCGCGCTGAGCGTGGCGGACCGGGCCACAATTGCCAACATGTCGCCGGAATATGGGTCGACCCAGGTGTTCTGCCCGACCGATGAAAACACGATCCGGTATCTGCGCGAAACCGGGCGGCCGGATCAGGTCGTGCGCAACGCCGAAACCTATTGCAAGGCACAGGGTATGTGGTCGGATGGGGTCGATGGCCGGATCGAATACGACACTGTGGTGACGCTGGACCTTGGCACAATCGGGCGCAGCGTATCCGGCCCGGCCCGGCCCGAGCAACGGATTGACCTGAGCCGCGCCAGCGCGCAACTGGTGTTGGAAGGCGAAGCCAGCGCTGCTCGCCGGGTGCCCGTGGCAGGGGCCGCGCATGATATTGGCGATGGCGACGTGATCATTGCGGCGATCACCAGCTGCACCAACACCGCAAATCCCCGCAACATGGTTCTGGCCGGGTTAATGGCGCGCAAGGCGGTGGCGCTGGGGCTGGTCGTGCCGCCCCATGTCAAGACATCGCTGGCCCCCGGATCGCGGGTGGTGGCGAGCTATCTGAAAGCCAGCGGATTGCAGGACGATCTGGGGGCGCTTGGGTTCGATGTCGTGGCGTTCTCATGCTCGACCTGCAATGGTATGTCGGGGCCGCTGCATCCGGCGCATGAGGCGGCGATCCGGGACAACGACATCAAGGGCGTTGCGGTCCTGTCGGGCAACCGCAATTTCGCGGGCCGCATTCACCCGCTGGCGTCGCGCAACATGATCGCCTCGCCGCCGCTGGTGGTCGCCTATGCGCTGATGGGCACGATCCTGAAGGACATCACCACCGATCCGATTGGCCATGATGCCGATGGACACCCGGTGATGCTGGCCGATCTGTGGCCGGATCGGGATGAGGTGGAACAGGTGATCCGCGACTTCGTCACGCCCGAGGAGTTCGTCCGCAATTTCAGCGTGATCGGTGACGTGAACCCGGAATGGACCGATCTTGAAACCGGCACCGGGCGGTATGAATGGGGGCCATCCAACTATATCAGCATGCCGCCCTTCGTGTCCGGGATTGAGGCCAAGGCCCCGCCGGTTGCGCCCTTGCGCGGGTTGCGGCCGCTGGTGATCCTGGGCGATTCCGTGACCACCGACCATATCTCGCCCTCGGGGATCATCACGCCGGAGTCGGAAGCTGGGCAATTCCTGAGCGCGCAGGGCGTCGCAACGGAGGATTACAACTCGTTCGGCACCCGTCGCGGATCGTCGGATGTGGTCGTCCGGTCCCTGTTCGCCAATTACCGGCTGCGTAACGAGATGGTGCCGGATCGCGAAGGGTCTTGGGCACGGATCGAACCAGAGGGCGAGGTGGCCACCGTGTTCGGCGCGGTGCAGACCTATCTGGACCGGGGCCAGCCGCTTCTGGTCATCGGGGGCAAGGAATATGGCTGTGGGTCATCGCGCGACACAGCGGCCAAGGCCCCTTGGCTGGCAGGCGTTCGGGCCGTGATCGCGGAAAGTTTCGAGCGGATTCACCGGTCGAACCTGGTGAATATGGGCATTGCCCCCCTGTGCTTCCCGCAAGGTGTCACGCGCCAGACGCTGGGGCTGGACGGGACCGAAACCTATGACATCGCATTTGCCGATGACCTGAGCGCCGCCACGCTGACCCTTCGGCGCAAGGATGGCAGCACGGACAGCACGCCGCTTGAGCTGAGGCTTTACAACGACCGCGAGCGCGAGGTCTTCGCACAGGGCGGTTTGCTGCCATTGGCCCTGCGCGGATTTCTTGAACAGAAGGTGGCGTGATCATGCGCAAAGAGCTTCGGGCAACCTTTTATCGTGGTGGCACGTCGAAAGCGGTGGTGTTCAACGGGGCCGACCTGCCCCCGGACCGGGCCACGCGCGACCGGATATTCCTTCAGGTTCTGGGCAGCCCCGATCCCTATGGGCGACAGCTTGATGGTATGGGCGGGGGGATTTCGTCCTTGTCCAAGGTGGTGATCGTGGAGAGATCCGCGCGTGCCGATGCCGATGTCGATTACACCTTCGTGCAGATCGCGGTGAAAGAGCCGGTGGCGGATTATGGCTCGGCCTGCGGGAACATGTCGTCCTGTGTCGGCCCTTTCGCGGTCGAGGAAGGGCTGGTCGACGCGCGGGATGGCGAGGTGCTCGTGCGTATCTATAACACCAATACCCAGCAGATTTATCACGCCCGGTTTGCCGTGAAAGACGGCCAGCCGCTGGAACAGGGCGATCTGGTGATCCCCGGTGTCTCTGGTTCGGGGGCGCCGGTGAAGCTGGATTTCCTTGATCCGGGCGGTGCCGCGACGGGGCGGCTGTTGCCGACCGGGAACGCGGTGGATCGGGTGCAGGTCGACGGGCTTGGGTTGGTCGAGATGTCACTGGTCGATGCCGCCAACCCGGTGGTGTTTATCCGGGCTGAGGCGTTGGGCAAGACCGCGACCGAACTGCCCGGCGCTTTGGATGACGACGCCCGTTTCAGTGCGGATATGGACACGATCCGCCGCGCGGGCGGGGTGGCCATGGGGATGGCAGCGGATACCGCCTCCGTTGCCCTGTCCAATCCCAAGGTGGCCATTGTCGGCCCCGCCGCGACGTTCACGGCGCTGGACGGCGCGACCCATGCGGCGGACAGCCATGATCTGGGCATTCGTCTGATTTCCATGGGCAATGCGCACCGGGCGATCACCCTGACCGGCAGCATGTGTGCCGCCGCCGCGGCCCGCATCCCCGGCACGATCCTGTCGCAGATCGTTGGGCCGGGACATCAAGGCGCGTTGCGGATCGGGACCCCGTCGGGCGTGTTGCCGGTGGATGCCGATGTGGACAGCACGGATGCCGGGCCGCGTGTCGTGTCGACCAGCACCTATCGAACCCAGCGCCGGCTGATGCAGGGTGCGGTTCTGTATTGGGATTGATCCATGGTGACGGTCGGGCCATCCCTGCGAGCGCAATTCGCACCAAAGGGTGTACTGCACGTGGCGCTGAACCATGGCAACCGGCTTCTGGTTGGGCGGGACGCTGATGGGCAGCCACAAGGCATAACGGTTGACATTGCCCAACTGCTCGCCAACTGGTTGGGGGTCGGGCTGTCATTCATGGAATATGACCGCGCCGCCGATGTTTCAGCGGCGGCGACCGGCAATCAGTGGGATGTTTGCTTTCTGGCCGTCGATCCCGAACGCGCCAAGACCATCGCCTTTACGGACCCGTATGTTCGTATCGACGGTTGTTATCTGGCGGCGGCGGGATGTGCGGCGCGTGACGCGGGGGAACTGGTGTCATCGGGCGGAAAGGTCGGCAGCGTTCATGGCTCTGCCTATACGCTAACCCTGCAACGGAAACCGGGGGCGGAGCATCTTGTCATCTATCCCGACATTGTCGCAATGCTGGCTGCACTGGATCGCGGAGAGGTCAGCGCGGCGGCGGGGATCGGTGATGTCATGCGCTCCGAAGCAACCCTGCGTCCCGGTGCGCGGGTGCTGTCGCCGCCGTTTATGGAAATCCGTCAGGCGATGGGGATCGTGCGGGGGCGGTCCGACGCCGCGGCGGCCCTTGGTCACTTCATCCGTGATTTGGCCCGCACGGGGGTGATTGGTGATATTCGGCCCCATCGGAAGGTTTCTTCGTAGAACCACGCTAAGGAAGAACGTTCAGCGAACACCTTCAGGTTCCCCAGTCTCTGGCTGGCCTGATGTTCAGGGG
>JAUHWP010000063.1 GCA_030424645.1 Alphaproteobacteria bacterium | reverse complement strand
GAGCTTGCCACCATCGCTGCACAGGTTGAAACCGGGTCAGGGGCACCGATTGCCGACAGCGTGGCCTATCGTGCAGCGGCCCTGATTTCCGGCGATCAGCCGAAATTCAAACAGGCGGCAGAAACCCTGACCATCGGGTTGTCCGCCGCGGAATAGGAAAGGAATGGGGCACATGATGCGCACAAGGTTGACCGCTTGCCTGATGGCGACCGCGTTCGCCGTCACCGGCGGCACGGCAGCCCACGCGCGCTGTGAAGATCATGTGCCCCAGGCCAGGCCGCAGAATACGGCGCGCGACATCGTCGGCGCCGATCTGGACACGATCACCGAGCGTGGGTTCATCGAATTTGCCGCCTATCGCGACTTCCCTCCGTGGTCGTTTGAACAGGATGGCAAACCCGCCGGCGTCGACATCGAGATCGGCAAGCTGATCGCCGATGATCTTGGTGTCGACGCGCGGTTCAATCTGGTTTCCGCCGGTGAAAACCTGGACGAGGATTTGCGCAACTGGGTCTGGAAAGGCCCGATTGTCAGCGGGCGAGTCGCCAACGTGATGCTGCATGTCCCCTATGACAGCAATTATGCCTGTCGGGTCGAACAGGTGGTGTTCACCGGGCAGTATCACGTCGAGGGCATCGCCATCGCCTATCGCAAGGATATCTATCCCGACGACGCGCCGGTGCCGGCCTATTTCCGTTATGATCAGGTGGCGGTGGAAAACGATACGATTGCCGATTTCTATCTGACCAATCTTCTGGGGCCGCAGGCCGGACCGAACATCCACCGCTTTCCCACCATGGGCGATGCGATGGCGACCCTGTCGGACGGGCAGATCGGCGCAGCCATGGGGCCACGCAGCCAGTTGGAATATGGCCTGACCGGTGACAGCGTGGTTCATGAACCGCCAATGCCGGGCTTTGGTGTGGGCAAGTGGACGCTGGGCGTCGGCGTCCATTTTGCGTATCGCCCGCTGGCCTATAGCGTGGATGACGCCATCCAGGCGGCGATCAGCGATGGTCGAATGGCCCGGATTTTTGCCGATTACGGGCTGACCTTTTCCCCCCCAGAACTGCGCTGATCGCGCGCCTTACCCGTCACTCAGCCGCTTGCTGCCTTGCGGCCTGCCGCCGCTCGAGGATCAGCGGCACGCATTGTGCGGGATCGTCATGGATCGTCACACAATCCAGACATTGAAAACACTCGCTATAGGTCACGTCGCCGCTACGCTCGATCGCACCATATTTGCAGCGCACCTTGCACAGCTGGCAAGGGCTGCCGCAGTCCACGCGGCGCGGGATCCAGTCCCGGCCCCGCAGCACACCGCCCAGCGCCATGACCGCCCCCAGCGGGCAGACATAGCGACAGAACCCCTTGAACGTGACAAGCGCCAGACCCAGCCAGAACGCGGCATAGACCACGTAATACCAGTCGCGGACGAAGAAGACGGTGATGGCGGTCTTGAAGGGTTCGACCTCGGCCACGGTATCCACGTGATCGGGGGCGATAAAGACAGTGGCCACCAACCCGGCCAGCAGCACATATTTCACCCGCTTCAAGCGGCGATCCCAATATGCGGACGGCTCGACCTGCGGCAGGCGCAGAGCTTGCCCGATATGGTGCATGAATTCCTGCAACGCCCCGAAGGGGCAAAGCCAGCCGCAGAACAATCCACGGCCCCACAGGATCAGCCCCACCAACGCGACGCCCCAGATCAACAGCGAGAACGGATCATAGAGCAGATAGGCGAAGCTGCCGCCCTCGACCACGGTGCGTATGCTGGCCAGGACCGTGACGATGGACAACTGCCCCTGCCCCCACCAGCCGATGAAGCCGGTGACAAACGCCAACACGGCCAGCCGGACAGGCGTGAAGGCAGCAAGCCCGGCCAGCGGGCTTTGGGCAAACGCAAGCCCGCCCACCAACAGCGTCAGAAACCCGCACAGAACAATCAAGTCGCCCTGCCGGTTGCGGATCGCGTCCAGCCATGGCGGGGCGGGCCTGACGTTATCAGGACGATGAAAGAACCGGGCATCGGTGGCGTGCGGCACCTCAAGCGTCACCGCACCAGTTTCGGGCTGGAACATCCCGTGGCTGCGCTGCGCCTGAAGCTGCAAAACCCATTCGGATGTCGGGTCGAAGCCCAACCGCCGATCCGTGCGCAGGATCAATGCGGTGCCATCCGGCACGTCAGGCGCCAGGGTGATCAGAATATCGGCATCCCGCAGCGCGATTGGCAGGCCATCCTGTTCCGCCAGGATCAGGTCGGGCGCCGTGTTGCGCACGAAATCATCCGACACCAACCCATGCCGCGCCCGTTCGATCAGCAAGATCGGTTCGGCCTCGGGCGAGATCTGAAGGAACGCCTGCAATTCATCGAACGTGCCGGGCGACAGCACCGCCCGCGCAATCGACGGCGGTCCGATATCGACCAGCCACAGGTCAAGATAAGCCCCATTCGGGTCGGCCCGCCCGTCCGGGTCATCATCGGCCCAAAGCGTGCCGACAAACCGAGCGTCCACCTCTGCGTTGGTGACGAGGGCATGTGCGGCAATGCCCTGATCCACCAGATCCTGCCATGTCAGCGCCTCGTCATACTCAGGATCCGGGGCGGCGGACGGGCGCGCCGCCAGCCCCTGCATTTTCTCGCGCGCCACGGCAAGGGTCGCCGCCATGATGGATTCGTGGGCGATCCGCACGCTGGCCGTCGCCTTGGTCACACCATCCAGATAGACCAGAGACGAGCCATCCGCACCGCCGCCATAGGGTGAGCCGACCACCATCGAGGATGAGATCGACAGCCCGGCATATTGTTCGAAAAACCTGTGAAACGGGGCCTCGCCCAGCCCCGAGACGAAAATCGGCTCGTTATGGCTGACCAGCCTGACATCCATGAACCGACCACCCAGATCCAGCATCACCAGAACATTGATCGCGGCTCCCGAGAAGCCCGGCAAAGGGGCCAGTGGCTCGGTTTCAAAGACATACCCGGCCTCGGCCCCGCCAGAGTTCAGAAGCGACCAAACCCCCTTGTCGTTCAACGGCTCGCCCAAGGAAAACGGGGGGACGATATACCCCTCAAGCGCGGCCCGGTCCATCGGTTCGGACATGGCCAGGCGGCCATGCAGACACAGCGCAAACAACGCGCATATGAGCAGTCGACAGATCATGGCGCCAGCCTAGTGGCGCGACCGGGCACGCGACATACGACGTTGGTCGCATCCGCCATGGTTCGTCGTTGACAGGGCCAAACCCGGCGCGTTTGATCGAAGGATGCAGGGAAACAAGGGCCATATAACAGACACTGGTATCGTCGGTCTGTCGCTGGCCGCGCTGGTCGCGGTCTGGGCAGGTGCGGCGTGGTTGATGGCGGACCCGACGGTCTTGCCGACACCCCTGACCGTGGTGCAGATCATGTGGGATCAAACCCTGTCCGGCACGCTGCCCTATCACCTTGCCGCCACGCTGTCGCGTGTGCTGGGCGCGTTCTTCCTTGCGATGGCCATCGGCACGGTTCTGGGCATCACGCTGGGCCTGTCACCACGGCTGAACCGCTGGGCCAATCCGTGGGTGGTCGTGTTCCTGAACGTCCCGGCGCTGGTGGTCATCGTGCTGTGTTATCTGTGGCTGGGCCTGAACGAGCTGGCCGCCCTGGTGGCGGTTTCCGTCAACAAGACGGCAATGGTCGTGGTCATGCTGCGCGAGGGCACGCAGAACCTGAACCGCCCGATTGGCGAGATGGCACAGGTGTTCAGGATGCGACGCCTGACCGTCCTGCGCCACGTCATCCTGCCGCAACTGGCCCCCTATATTTCCGCCAGCGCCCGCAACGGCCTGGCCGTGATCTGGAAAATCGTGCTGGTGGTCGAGTTCCTTGGCCGCGGCAACGGTGTCGGGTTCCAGATCCACATGTATTTCCAATTGTTCGAAACCGGCTATGTCATGGCCTATTCCCTGTCTTTCGTCACGGTGATGCTGGTGATCGAATACGCCATCCTTGTGCCGTTCGACGGGCGGACGCGGCGGCCATTGCCTGCGAAAACCGGCACCGCACAGGCTTGACGCCCAAAACCGCATGACATATGTCGTCATCCTACTGGGCGGGCGTTGTGTAGTGGTAAGACCTTAGCCTTCCAAGCTAATGACGCGGGTTCGATTCCCGCCGCCCGCTCCAGCCCATTTCCCAATCGCCGATACGCATCATCACGCGGGCTTCGCCACCGGTTCCCGCGCCTCGTCACGTTTGAAAAACACGTAGTAGAAGACCGGCGCCGCCACCAGGGTCAGGACCGAAGCAAAGGCCAGCCCGCCCATGATCGTCACCGACATCGACACGAAGAACGCATCCGACAAAAGGGGCGCCATACCAAGGATCGTCGTCACGGCGGCCAGAACCACGGGGCGCACCCGCGACGCCGATGCCTCGATGATCGCTGGCCGCAGGGGCACGCCTTCGGCGCGGACAAGGTCGATCTCTTCGACCAGAACGATGCCGTTCTTGATCAGCATCCCCGACAGGCTCAGAAGTCCAAGCAGCGCGGTGAAGCTGAACGGAAGCCCGGTGCCCAGCAGGCCGACCACCACGCCATTCACCGACATCGGCACCAAAAGCCAGATGATGATCGGTTGCCGGATCGCGTTGAACAGCAGGATCGAAATCATCACCATGATCAGCGCGCTGATCGGCAATTGCGCACCAAGACTGGCCTGCGCTTCGGACGAGTTTTCGAACTCGCCACCCCATTCCATCGTGTAACCTGCGGGCAGCGGCATTGTCTCGATCGCGGCACGGATTTCACCATGTGCCTGTGCGGTCGTGACATCGGTCGCCACATCCGCACCGACCGAAATCGTCGGCACCCGGTTGCGGCGCTGCACCAGCGTGTCTTCGACCCGGTAATCGAACCCGTCGGTCAACTGCTCGATCGGCAGATAGGTGCCCGTGATGGGCGAGAACACGATCTGGTCGTTCAGGTTGAATTCGTCCGGTTGGGGGCGACGCATGATGATCGGAATCTGCCGTTCCCGCTCGCGATAGACACCTGCCCGCAACCCGTCGGTCGCGTAAAGAAGCGACGCGGCCACATCGTCGCGGTTGATCCCGGCCGTCTGGGCGCGCTGGGTGGCATAGATCGGTTCGATCACCAGTTCCTGTTCGCGCCAATCGGTGCGCAGGTTCAGAAGATGATCAGAGCTTTCGGCCATGAGCTGCATCGCCTGATCGGCCAGTTCACGCAGCACCGCCGGATCGCTGCCCGAGAAGCGCGCCTGTATCGGATCACCGCCCCCCGGCCCGAAGATCAGACGCTGCACGCGGAACTCGGCTTCGGGGAAGGTTTCCTTGCCGAAGGTCTCAAGCCGCGCGTGAATGTCGGGAATATCCTCAAGCACCTTGGTGCGGATGATCAGGTGCCCATAGCTCTGGTTGTCCTTGCCGCCGTCATAAGTCAACATGAACCGCACGGCCCCGCGCCCGGCATATGATGCGACCGAGGCCACCTGTTCTTCCTTCAATAACCAGTCTTCCATCACCCTCAGATCATCGGAGACCTGCTGGATCGAGCTGCCCTGCGGCAGTTTGTAATAGACGAAGAACAGCGGTGTGTTGGAGTTTGGGAAGAATTGCTGCTTCACCGATCCGAACCCGACGAAACAGGCCATGGTAATGGCAACCAGCCCCGCGATGACCGGCCAGCGGAAGGTCAGCGACTTGTCCAGGATCTTCTTGTACAGCACGAAGAACCGGCCCGAATAGGCATCGCCTGCATCCTGGTTGCCAACCTTGAACAGGTAATGACCCAGAAGCGGCGTCACCGTCAGCGCAAGAAGCCAGGACAAGAGCAACGAAATCCCGATCACGGCAAACAGCGAAAACAGGAACTCGCCCGTGGAGTCCGGCGAAAGCCCGATCCCCGCAAAGGCCATGATCCCGATCACCGTGGCCCCCAGAAGCGGGATCTGGGTTTTCTGCGCGGCGTCATCAGCGGCGGCCCGCGAGTTGCGACCCCGCAGCATCGAGATCTGCATCCCTTCCGCGACAACGATCGCATTGTCCACCAGCATCCCCATCGCGATGATCAGCGCGCCCAGCGAAATGCGCTCCATCTCGATGGAAAACAGCGCCATGAACAGCAGCGTGCCAACAACGGTCAGAAGCAGCGTCGCCCCGATCACCACGGCCGCCCGCCAGCCCATGAACGCGCCCAGCACGACGATCACGATGCCGACCGACAGGGCAAGGTTCTTCAGAAAATCGTTCGAGCTTTGCTCGACCACCAGATGCTGTTGGTAAATCGGGTGCAACTCGATCCCGTGGGGGATGTCGGCAGACAGCTCGACCAGCCGTGCATCCACCCGGTGGCCGACCTTGACGATATCTTCCGTGTCCAGACCGGCAATGCCGATGGTGAACGCCTCTTGCCCGTTGAAGCGAATGATCTGATCCGGGGTTGCGACCCGCGCCCGGCTGACCTTGGCCACATCCGCGACATTGAACAACTGTCCGTTCACCCCGATGCTGAGCGACGCGATGTCGGACACGGTTTCCGACCCCTCGGGCGCCTGGAACATGATCCGCGCGCCGTCCTTGTCCAGCGCCCCGGCCGGGGTCACGGAATTGGCAGATGCCACCGCCCCGATGATCGCGTCGGGCGGGATGCCCTGATTGACCGACAGGGTCATGTCGGGCTCGATATAGATCGCCTCTTCCGGGATGCCCGAAAGGTCGACATCGGCCACCCCGTCAACCACCAGAAGCTCGCGCCTCAGGAAGGTGCCAAGGTCATATTTCTCGGCATCCGTGAACCCGGGGGCGGTCACGGCATAGTAAAGCCCGAACACATCGCCGAAACTGTCATTCACGAAGGGCGGAAGGGCATTGTCCGGCAGTTGGCGCGAGGTATCGCGCACCCGCGCACGCAGGCGCGTCCAGATATCCGGCAGCGCTTCGGCGGGATAGGTCGACTTGATCTCGACATCAATCCGGCTTTCGCCCGGCCGGTTGGTCGAGGTGATCTTGTCGACCTCTTCCATCTTTTGCAGCGCGCTTTCCAGCGGCTCGGACACTTCTGTCGCCACCTGCGCCGCGCTGGCACCCGGATATTGCGTGACAACGACCGCCTGCTTGATGGTGAAGGCCGGGTCTTCCAGCCGACCAAGATTCAGGAACCCCCAGATGCCACCCAAGAGCATGGTCAGGATGATCAACCACGTATAAAGCGGCTTCTCGATCGCGGCGCGTGCGATATTCGGCATGTCGACCCCCTTAGTTCGCAAAACCGGTGAACCGGCGCACCGCTTGCCCGTCCTGCAATGCCGACGCCCCGGCTGCGACGATCTCGTCGCCATCGGACAGGCCGGTCAGCACCTGGAAATCCCCGTTCGCGGCAGGTTGCACGGTAATCGGCGTGGCGTGGACCGTGCCCGCATCCCCGCCATCCCCGGCCGTGAACAGCATGACCGACAGGTCCCCGTCGGGGGCAGCCACGATGGCTGTGGCGGGTATCTGGATGCCGGGGCTGTCATGCGACGCCGAGACATGCACATTCACCGACGACCCCGGCAGGACATGCAGGTCATCACGGGGCGCCATGCCAAGGGTCAGGCGATAGGTTTGCCCCGCGTCCGAGGCTTCGGCATTGAATTCGCGGATATTGACCGGCAGCGGTTCGTCATGGGACGGAAACTGGGCCATGAACTGAACATTCATGTCTTTCGACGCCGTCTGGAACAGGATTTCCGGCACGTCGATCTCGATGCGGATCTCGCTCATGTCATGCAGGCGCACAACGGGCGTTCCAGCCGAAATAGTGACGAATTTATCAACATTCCGCGTCGCGACCAGCGCATCGAACGGGGCGTAAAGCGTCGCGTTGTTCAGGTTCCGCTCGGCCTGCCTGACCGCGATGTCGGTCAGGTTCAACTGCGTTGTCGCATCGTCCAGCGCAACCTGGCTGACGGTGTTGCCCCTAAGCTTCGTCAACCGCTCCAACGTGCGTTCGGCCATATCCTTCTGAACAATCGCCTGCTCCAGCGCCAACGAGAACTGTTCCTGATCCAGCTGCACGATCAGCCCGCCCTCCGGGACGATCTGGCCCTCGATCACCGGAAACTCGGTGATCTGGCCACCAACCTGGAACGCCAGATCGACGCTTTGGCGCGCAACGACCTTGCCGAAGAACACGCGGCTTATGGTTTCATCATCGGCCGCAACGGTCATGAGCTTCACGGGTTTGGCGATGTCCTGTGCAACGGCACCTGACACAGTGGTCGCGGCGGCGACCGCGGCAACGGTCAGCATACGGGTAAGAAAAGTCATTTCATGTCCTCAGCAGGTCATGTGTTTCTGGATATTGCGATGAATCTTGACGGATGTTCTGGCAAAGCTGGTCAGTTCCTCGGCGGTCAGCCCCAATGTCTCGCACAGCAATGTCCGCGCCATGACAACCATGGCAGCCCGGCAATCCGCCCCATCATCCGTCAGCTTCAAAAGCCAGGCACGCCGGTCATCCGGGTCGCGTTCGCGAACCACCAGACCCCGCGCTTCAAGCTGGTCGGCCCCGGTGGTCATGGTGGATGGCAGCACGTTCATTTCCCGCGCAAGCGTGCCCAGACGCTTTGGACGGTCCAGCCAAACCAGGATTTTCCGCTCGAAATATGACACGTCCATCCCACCATCATCCTCATCCAGCAGCGACTCGATGAAGCCGTGCAGGGCAAAAACACCCAACAACGCGCCCAGTTCGGGCTCGATCGGTGCGTCATACGATGGGTCGGTATCGGGTGGATGGGTCATGGGACAGCAAGCTCGACTCGTTTCGGCGGAGTCATAAACTTCATTTTTTGAAATATCCAGAGGAAAAAATAAAACCCACCCGTTAGCGTGCGACAAGGGCGTCATGGCTGTGCCTGCCATCGGTTGTCCCAACGTAACCCGAGGCTTTGCATTGCCTCAGCGCAATTCCTCGGCAATCATCAGCAGGTTAGCCGTCAATCGCCGCACGTTCGCGCTGTGGCCATATCGCGCTTGTTTCACAGATTGGTAAAGAAATGTTACCAGTTTGAGAAATATCAATTGAAATCTGGTTTTAACTACGTAGTAATTGCGTGGCAGCGTAAGGCTGACGCTTGGTCGGCTCGCGTTCAAACAAAAAAATACTGAAAACTCGGAGGAGGAATATCATTAATGGAACGCCGTAAGTTTCTGAAAGGCGCAGCAATCGGTGCTGGCGCAACCGCCCTTGCCACACCGGCACTGGCGCAAGGTGGCAAGACGATGACCATCGTGTCGACCTGGCCGCGCGACTTCCCCGGCCTTGGTGTTTCGGCACAACGCCTGGCTGCACGCATTGGCGAGCTTTCCGAAGGTGCCCTGAACGTCGAATATTTTGCCGCCGGCGAACGCGTTGGCGCGCTGGACGTGTTTGACGAAGTCGCATCGGGCAACAGCCAGGCCTATATCGGTGCCGACTATTACTGGACCGGCAAGCACCCCGCGCTGGCCTATTTCACCGCTGTGCCCTTCGGCATGTCATTTGCCGAGATCAACGCCTGGTGCCTGTATGGCGGCGGCATGGAGATCTGGGACAAGGTGCAGGACCAGTTTGGCCTGAAAGGCCTGCCCGCAGGCAACACCGGCACCCAGGCCGGCGGCTGGTTCAACAAGGAAATCGAAAGCGCCGATGACTTCAAAGGTCTGAAGATGCGTATTCCGGGTCTGGGCGGTCAGGTTCTGGCCAAGCTGGGCGCATCGACCGTGTCGCTGCCCGGCGGCCAAATCTATGAAAACCTTGTCTCCGGCACCATCGACGCAACCGAATGGGTTGGTCCCTATAACGACTATTTCATGAAGTTCTATGAAGCCGCCAAATATTACTACACCGGCGGTATGCATGAACCTGGGGCGCAGCTTTCGCTGACCTCGAACAAGTCGTGGTGGTCCGGCCTTTCGGATTGGGAACGTGCGGTGATCACCTCGGCGGCGTTGGAAGAAAACGCAAACTCGTATTACGAGGCGATGGCGCTGAACGGTGAATACCTGACCAAGCTTGTAGACGAGCAAGGCGTCGAAGTGCGTAGCTTCAACGAGGAAACCTGGGACGCGATGGGCGAAGCCGCCCAGGAAGTGTTCGAAGAAACGGCAAGTTATGACGCATTGGCCGCCGAAGTGAACGACGCTGTTCAGGCCAAGATGCGCGAAATCGGGCGCGGCATCTCGCTGTTCGAAGGGCAGTTCGTGAACCAGCGCAACCGGATCCTGGATCTGTAATCCGGTTTGCAGCACGCAAAAACCAAGGACGGGGAAAGTTCCCCGTCCTTTTTCCAAGGGATCACGCAAGAATTGATCCCACGGCCTTTCGGGAGGCAATATGGCACACGTTAGCACCCATCCAAACATTCCAAGACACGGCGACCCCGCGATCCTTGCGCGGCTGTTCGGCTGGTGCACGCTGACCGTTCTGGCGGCGTTTCTGATCAACAACGTGCTAGTGGTCGGGTTCGGGTATTCCGGCACGCAGGCTTTTCTTCATGGCACGGCGCCGGGCGGTTGGGTTCACCTTGCGCTTTATGCGGTCGCCATTGCCGTCGCCGTCATCGTGGTCCTGCGCGACCGGGCGACATCGCTCAGGTGGGACGCACACCGGGTGCACCGCTTCAACGTCTATCTTATCCGCGCCCTGTTCTGGGCGGTGTTCCTGGTCGGCATTGCCGACGCGACAATCGCGTTCATGCGGGCCGAAAGCCTGATCGAGCCGCTGCTGGGCACCGAGAATGCCAGGCTGTTCAGTCGCCCAAGCTGGGTCGGGTCCTGGGTTCACATCCCGCTGATCGTCATCGCCTTCGGCATCGCAACCGTCACCCGAACGCTGGGCTTCTTCTGGCTGGCCTTCCTGATCGTGGTGGCCGAGCTTCTGATCGTGATCTCGCGCTTCATGTTCAGCTATGAACAGGCGCTGATGGGGGACCTTGTGCGCTATTGGTATGCGGCGCTGTTCCTGTTCTCGTCTGCCTATACGCTGTTTGACGAAGGCCATGTCCGGGTTGACGTTCTTTATGCCGGGTTCGGCAGAACGACCCGCGGCATCGTCAACGGGATCGGCACGATCCTTCTGGGCATGTCCACCGCCTGGGTGGTTCTGGCGGTCGGTTTCGGCGGCAAGCAGTCGATCATCAACGCCCCTGTCGCCAATTTCGAGATTTCGCAGGCCGGCCCCTTTGGCCTGTATACCAAATACCAGATGGCCGCCTTCATCGGCCTGTTCGCCATCACCATGCTGATCCAGTTCGTCAGCTATTTCTTCGATGCCGTGGCGGACAAACGGGACGAGCCCGGCCACCGCGAAATCGCTCAATCTTCCGCGCACTGAGGTCTGACCCATGGAGCTTTTCTTTCTTTTCCTGCTCATCGTGATCATGGCCGGCGCGCTGGGGTCGGGCTATCCGGTCGCCTTCGCCCTGCCGGGTGCCGCGATCATCACCATCGGGCTTGCGGCCGGTGCGGGCTACATGTTCGCCGGGTCGACCGATGCCTATTTCCACAGCGGCGGCCCGAACCAGTGGCTGTCAGCCGGGGTAACGAACCTGCGCGGCGTCTATTGGGAGGTCGAGCGGGATACGCTGATCGCCATTCCCCTGTTCATCTTCATGGGCATCATGCTTCAGCGCTCGAAGATCGCCGAGGATCTGCTTGTCACGATGGCCCGCCTGTTCGGCCCGGTGCCCGGCGGGCTGGGCATTTCGGTCGTGTTCGTGGGGGCACTTCTGGCCGCCACGACGGGGATTGTCGGCGCGACCGTGGTGGCAATGGGCCTGATTTCCCTGCCCGCCATGCTGCGCAACAACTATTCCCAATCGCTGGCCACCGGCACCATCGCCGCATCAGGCACGCTGGGGCAGATCATTCCGCCGTCGATCGTGCTGATCATCCTGGCCGACCAGCTGGCATCGGCGACAGACCAGGCGGGCACCGCCCGGAAAATCCTGCACAAAGAAGCCACCGGCGAACTGTCGATGCCGTCGATGTTCGACGTGGTGTCGACCTCGGCAGGTGAAATGTTCCTGGGCGCGTTCATCCCCGGCATCCTGCTGGTCGGGCTTTATATGCTCTATATCCTGTTCTACGCGATCCTGCGCCCGAAACAGGCCCCGGCGGTTCCCTATGAAGGGGCCTATGACGTTTCCTTCCTGAAGAACGTGCTGATCACGCTGGTGCCACCGCTGGCCCTGATTTTCCTGGTGCTCGGGTCGATCATCGCCGGGATCGCAACGGTAAACCAGGCCGGCGCCATCGGGGCTGCCGGGGCCATGATCATGGCCGGATATCGCCTGCCGACGCCGGGCAAGACACTGTATTACCCGGCCCTTCTGGCCATCGCGGCGCTGGCGCTGGCGGCCTATGCCCTATCGAATTTCGACATGAACATCAAAGGTATCAGTGATGCCTCTGACCAGTTCGGGATCACCTTGGGCGTCATTTCGACCATCATGCTGCTGATCGCCCTTGGCTGGTCCTGCTGGCGCATCTTCACCATCGAAGACACGCTGGCGGGTGTGATGTTAGAGACCGCCAAGACAACTTCGCTTGTGTTCATCATCCTGCTGGGGGCCGCCATGCTGACCGCCGCCTTCCGCGCTTTCGGCGGGGAAGAGCTGGTGCGCGAGTTCCTGTTGGGGCTGCCCGGCGGGTTCTGGACCCAGTTCCTGATCGTGATGCTGGTGATCTTCATCCTTGGCTTCTTCCTTGATTTCATCGAAATCGCCGTGGTCGTTGTGCCCATCGTGGCCCCGATCCTGCTGGCCGATCCCGAAGCCAACATCACCGCCGTCTGGCTGGGTGTGATGATCGGTCTGAACATCCAGACCAGCTTCCTGACGCCGCCCTTCGGGTTTGCGCTGTTCTATCTGCGCGGCGTCGCCCCGGCAGTCGTCAAGACCGTGCAGATGTACAAGGGTGTGATCGCCTTCATCCTGTTGCAACTGACCGCACTGGCCATCGTGGGCACCTATCCGCCGCTGGTGAACTATCTGCCCAACCGGGTCAGTTTCCTGTCGGAAACCAGCCCACCGCCACGCAACCCGCGCCTGCAAATGTGCCTTGAGGATTACGTGGGGCAGAAACTGTCGGAAAGCACCGAAACGCAGGACGCCATCGCCACCGTGCGGGCGCTGGACCTGTCCATCCTGCCCGAGGATCTGGCCGACGATCTGACCGATGGGCTTGAGTCTGCCGACACCGCCATCGCCGAGCTTGAGGCCGCCTTTGCTGCCGCGGGCGAGGTCGAAGCCGCCGCTGACGCCTATCGTCCACAGCTTCGGGTGGTGCGCGGGATCGAAAAACAAATCCGCAACGTCACCGAGGAAATCGACAAGCTGGAAACCCGCATCGGACGGATGCGCGGTGAAGAGCAGGCCGAGGCGCGGACCGCCCTTGAAGCCGATGCCGCCACCCTGCGCGCCGAAGCGGATCATCTGCGCGCGCAAATCCCCGAAAGCTGGACCGAGGTTCACGAGGCCTTCCAGGCGCTGACGACCGCCGAAACCTCGGCGCGCACGCGGTATCGCAGGGCTGCGGATTCGGCTTATGACGATAGCGTCGATGTTCTGGCGGTGCTTGAGGGGAACGACGATTTCCTGGCAATGGGCGCGCAGTTGCGTGACCTGGGCACGACGATCCAGACCGCACCGCAAGCCGAAGCGGAAAACCTGGTCGGTGAGCTGTCCGATGCGTTCGGCGACATCGAAGGGGCGGACGATGTCGAAGACGCCCTGGACGATGCCGCAAAGGCGTTGAAAGCAAGCGACACGGATCGCACCGAAGCCATCGAGGCCTATGCAACCGCCGTCGCAGCGTTCGATGCACAGGCTGCATGGCGCCAACAGGCCGACGCGTCACTGCGTCCGGGTCTGGCGGCCTATGTGGACACGATCCGCGGCTCGCTGGGGATCCGGGTTCAGGACCGCTTCACCCGCGAACAGGCGCTGGCGATGGCCTCGTGTTCGTCGCGGCACCGCGATATCTCGTTGAATTTCTGACGGTATTTGACGCAACGACAGGAAGGGCCGGTGCATGCACCGGCCCTTTTAGTTTGCCTAAAGGGTGGCATTTCGGCCCCGGACGTAGGATAAGTGTCGGAAAGGAATGATGTAGGGTCGGTATCAAACCTTGCGAAATCCGACCATCTGGTGAACCTTGTAAGTCGATCCAGAAAAAACAGAGCCAAAAAGGCCCAAACACTTCACACAGGGAGTCCTCAATGTCCAAAGAACTTGAATATCTGTCGAAACAGGTCATCGCGCATAAACTGTCGCGCCGCCACTTCATGGGGCGCGCGGCTGCCCTTGGCCTGACCGCTGCCGGGGCAAACACGATGCTGTCATCGGCAGTTTATGCCCAGGGGCCAGTCAAGGGCGGAACCATTCGCGTGGGCAACCAGGGTGGCTCGACCACCGACAGCCTTGATCCGGCGACCACCACCAATTCGACCGGCACCATGGTCAGCCGTTTCTGGGGGGAACCGCTGGTCGAACTCGCCCCGCATGGCGGGCTTGAATACAAGCTGGCCGAAGAAGTGTCGGCCTCGGCAGACGCAAAGGTCTGGACCTTCAAAATCCGGTCCGGCGTCCAGTTTTCGAACGGCAAACCCCTGACTGCCGATGACGTGCTGGCAACGATGGAACGCCATTCCGGCGAAGACACCAAATCGGGTGCCCTGGGCATCATGCGCGGCATCACGGCGATGAGCGTCGATGGTGACAAGTTCATCGTCGAGCTGGACACGCCAAATGCCGACCTTCCCTATCTGATGACCGATTACCACCTGCTGATCCAGCCGAACGGCGGCAAGGATGACCCCGCTGCGGCCATCGGCACCGGCCCCTATATCCTGAAGGAAGTGGATATGGGCGTGCGCTTCGTGGCCGAGAAGAACCCCAACTACTGGGGCGATCTGGGTCACGCCGACACCATCGAACTGGTGGTGATCAACGACGACACCGCACGTATGGCGGCAATTCAGTCCGGCCAGGTCGACATGGTCGTGCGCGTGCCCCCTCGCACCGCCGATCTTGTTGCCCGCGCGCCGAATATCAACGTGTATTCGACCGCAGGCCCCGGCCACTATGTGTTTATCGCCCATTGCAACACCGCGCCGTTCGACAACAACGATCTGCGTCTTGCGCTGAAATACGGCATGAACCGCGAAGAGCTGGTCGACAAGATCCTGTTCGGCTACGGCTCGGTCGGGAATGACACGCCGATCAACAGCTCCTATCCGCTGTTCACCGAGATGGAGCAACGTGCCTATGACCCCGATAAGGCCAAGTTCCACTTTGAAAAGTCGGGACATGAAGGCCCGATCCTGCTGCGCACCTCGGACAACAGCTTCCCCGGCGCACCGGATGCGGCGGCGCTGTTCCAGCAATCGCTGTCAGCCGCCGGGATCAACCTTGAGATCAAGCGCGAGCCCAATGACGGCTATTGGTCCGAGGTCTGGAACGCCCAACCGTTCTGCACCAGCTATTGGAGCGGGCGGCCAACGCAAGACCAGATGTATTCCACCGCCTACCTGTCGTCGGCGGACTGGAACGACACACGGTTCTTCAACGAACAGTTCGACCAGATGCTGCTGGCAGCGCGGGGCGAACTGGACGAGGCCAAGCGCACCCAGATCTATGCCGACATGGGAATGCTTCTGCACAACGAAGGCGGCCTGATCTGCCCGATGTTCAACGACTTCATCGACGCCACGACCAACCGTGTCGCCGGCTGGGTCGACGATCACAAGGGCTTCGACCTGATGAACTTCTACGCCCCGATGAAGATGTGGGTCGCGGGCTGATATGCCCTTGTTGCTGAAACTGCTGGTCCAGCGCATAGCGTTGGGCCTGCTTCTTCTGCTACTCGTCTCGGCCCTGATCTTCTGGGGGACGAACATTCTGCCGGGCGACGTGGCGCAATCCATTCTGGGTCAGTCGGCCACCCCCGAAGCGCTGGCCAACATCCGTGAAGAACTGGGGCTGAACGAACCCGCGATCAGTCGCTATTTCGCCTGGCTGGGCGGGTTGGTGCAGGGCGATCTTGGCACCGCGCTGACCTCGGGGCAGGATATCGCCGCCAGCCTTGGATCGCGTCTGAAAAACACCCTTTTCCTGGCGTTCTGGGCCGCCGTGGTCGCCGTTCCACTGGCCATTTTCCTGGGCCTCCTGGCGGTGCGCTATCGCGAACGCTGGCCGGACAAGCTGATCTCGGCCGTCACGCTGGCCTCGATCTCGGTGCCCGAGTTTCTGATCGGCTATATCCTGATGTATTTCATCGGCGTGAAGCTGGGCTGGGCCCCCACCGTGTCGATGATCCATGATGGCATGAGCCTGGGTCAGAAGCTCAGTTCCATTGCCTTGCCCGTTGCCGTGCTGACCATGGTCGTGCTGGCCCATATGATGCGCATGACGCGGGCTGCGATCCTGAACGTGATGCAATCCGCCTATATCGAAACGGCCGAGTTGAAGGGCCTGACGATGTTCACCATCATCTGGCGCCACGCCTTTCCCAACTCGATTGCACCCATCGTCAACGTGGTGATGCTGAACCTTGCCTATCTTGTGGTCGGTGTCGTGGTGGTCGAGGTCGTGTTCACCTATCCCGGCATGGGACAGTATCTTGTGGACCACGTGTCCAAACGCGACGTGCCAGTGGTGCAGGCCTGCGGGTTGATCTTCGCGGCGGTCTATATCGGCCTGAACATGATTGCAGATATCGTGTCGATCCTTGCAAATCCAAGGCTGAGGCATCCGAAATGACCAGAATACCCCCAGCCGCATTGTTCGGCCTGTTCTTCACCGGCCTGTATTTCTTCATGGCCATCTTTGCCCCGTGGATCGCCCCCTATACGATGACAGAAGTCGTCGGCGGTGTGTGGGAGCCATGGTCCGCCGAGCATTGGATCGGCACCGATAATATCGGGCGCGACCTGCTTAGCCGGATGATCTATGGCGGGCGCACGACGATCTTCATCGCCACCGCCGCAACGATCCTCAGCTTCACCACCGGGTCGATCCTTGGCTTTACCGCCGCCGTGATCGGCGGATGGATCGACCAGGTGCTCAGCCGTTTCGTTGACCTGATCATGTCGATCCCGACGCTGATCTTTGCCCTTGTGGTGCTGTCGGTCATGCCCGTCACGCTGCCGATCCTGATCCTTGTCATGGGGCTTCTGGATTCCACCCGTGTCTATCGACTGGCCCGTGCGGTGGCCGTGGACATCAACGTGATGGACTATGTCGAAGCCGCCAAGCTGCGCGGCGAAGGCCGGATCTGGATCATCTTCCGCGAAATCCTGCCCAATGCCCTGTCGCCCCTGGTGGCGGAAATGGGGCTTCGCTTCATCTTCGCGGTGCTGTTCGTGTCCACCCTGTCCTTCCTTGGCCTTGGCGTGCAGCCGCCGAACGCAGACTGGGGCGGCATCGTGAAGGAAAACAAGGACGGTATCGTCTATGGCATCCCGGCGGCCCTTGTGCCTGCCGTGGCCATCGCAACGCTGGCCATTTCGGTCAACCTTGTGGCCGACTGGGTTCTGAACCGAACCACCAGCCTGAAAGGAGGCCGCGGATGAGCGACAATCTTGTGGCAGTACGCGACCTGAAAATCGGGGCGACGGTTTACCCGCCCGGTGAAAAACCGCATGACATCGAGATCGTGCACGGCGTGTCCTTTGATCTTCAGAAGGGTAAGGTGCTTGGCCTGATCGGGGAAAGCGGCGCGGGCAAGTCCACCATCGGGCTGGCCACCATGGCCTATGGCCGCGGCGGGGTCGAGATCACGGGCGGAGAGGTCTGGGTCAACGGGCGCGAGATCCTGCACACCAGCCTGCGCGACCTGCGCAAGCTGCGCGGGACCGAGGTGACATATGTCTCGCAATCGGCAGCGGCCAGTTTCAATCCGGCGAAGAAGATCATGGACCAGGTGATCGAAGCCTCGGTCCACGCGGGCAAGTTCTCGAAAAAGGATGCCGAAGCCCG
>JAUHWP010000062.1 GCA_030424645.1 Alphaproteobacteria bacterium | reverse complement strand
GATTGAAGCCATCTTGCTAGAGATTGCCGAAAACCACCCGATGGTAACGGTGTCCCCGCCGCCATCGGTGGTGTTTCAGGGCTTCGGTGCCGACAGTCTGGATTTCGAGATCCGGGCGATCCTGAGCGACGTGAATTTCATGCTGAGTGTGAAAAGCGAGATCAACCACGAGATTGCCCGGCGCTTCGTCGAAGAGGGGATCGAGATTCCGTTTGCGCAGCGCGATATCTGGCTGCGCAACCCCGAGGCGTTGACAGGCGCCCCCGTGGCGAAATCACCCGAGGTCGAGGATAAGGGGAACGTCACCAAACCGGACGAGGTAAAGCCAGCCGCGTCAACCGACATGCTGACCAGCGATGACATGGACGACACCATGAGCGAGGAAGGCGATGACTGACGCATTGTTTCGGCACGACGCCTATCTGGCCCACGCAACCGGCACCGTTGTCGCGCATACTGATCGTGGCGTGGTTCTGGACCGGACGCTTTTCTATCCGAACGGCGGCGGCCAGCCCGGCGATCGTGGGCAGCTGTCCTGGGACGGGGGTGCCGTCGGTGTTGTGAACACGTTGAAGGGGGACGGCGACGATATTGCGCTTGTGCCCGAAGACGGGGCGGGCCTGCCACCCGTGGGGGCCGAGGTGACGCAAACCCTCGATTGGGACCTGCGCCTGCACCATATGCGGATGCACACCGCGTTGCATCTTCTGTCTGTCGTCATCCCGCTGCCCGTCACCGGCGGCCAGATCGGCCCCGAGAAATCGCGGCTTGATTTCGCCATGGAAGACCCGCCCGAAGACAAGCAGGCGCTGGAGGATGCGTTGAACGCCCTGATCGCCCGCGACCTTGAAATCTCGGAACGGTGGATCACCGATGCCGAACTGGAGGCCAACCCCGGCCTGGTCAAGACCATGTCCGTGCAGCCGCCCAAGGGGGCAGGGCGCGTGCGCCTGGTTCGGATCGGCACGGCAGACGAGCAGATCGACCTGCAACCCTGCGGCGGCACCCATGTGCGCCGCAGCTCGGAAATCGGCCCGGTGCGGTTCGGCAAGGTCGAAAAGAAAAGCCGCCTGAACCGACGGTTCAATGTCCATCTGGCGGATTGATCCGGCCATTCCCTGAAGCCGCTTCGGCACCCCTGAGGGCGCGGGCGGTCAGCAGTGCCGCAATCCTTGCGGAAAAACACAATGACCGCTTGAACCCGCTTGGGTTTTTGCTGTAGCAACGCCCTCGGAGCGGTGGCCGAGTGGTCGAAGGCGCACGCCTGGAAAGTGTGTAGGCGGGGAACCGTCTCGAGGGTTCGAATCCCTTCCGCTCCGCCACTTCCCTTTCGAAAATTCGACCCGGGGCGATCTGTCATCGAACGCCACCAACTTCTGGTGTTTCATGTCGTGGCTGGCTGCGGTGCCTGTTTCAATCTTCTGCGCGCCATTGGTGCGCGTCCGGTCGGCGCGTCTAAGTGGCTTATCTGCTTTGAAAACTTTCGTATACGCGCCGGGTTGATTGCCGGTGCCATGGATGCAAGACTGAACCTGTTAATCTGGATCTCTCCGCCTGCCTGTTGTGCGGGACGAGCGTTACCAGTCTATGGTCGCCGGTTTTCGAACCGGTGGCGCCCGGCAACAAGCGGCCACATTGCGGCCGTCGGATACAGGAGGGAAGATGTTCAAGAAGATAGTTTCACCGGTCGATCTGACCCATGCTGACAAGCTTGCTAAGGCTTTGTCGGTCACGGGCGAACTGGCGCGAGCCTATGGTGCCGAGGTCTGTTTCGTTGGCGTGACGGGGTCGACGCCCAGCGAATTGGCCCGAACCCCGGATGAATTTCGCAAACAGTTAGAGGCATTTGCCGCCGAACAGGGCGAAAAACTGGGTGTCTCGGCATCAAGCCATATGATCGTGAGCCATGATCCCGCGGTTCAGATGAATCACGAGCTTGAAGCCGCGATTACCGAAATAGGTGCCGATCTGGTCGTTATGGCGACACATCCGCCGGAGGTGAGCGACTATTTCTGGTCAGGTCACGGGGCACATCTGGCGGCGCACAGCGCGGCTTCGGTGATGCTGATCCGTGGTTGATCGCGCGATGACAGACGCAAAAGAACACAGAAAGGACGCCTGATGGCTGACCAATCACCCAATGCAGAGGAGCTGGAGGGCATCCCGAGCCCGGACGGCACCGCCCATCTTATCGAGACCGATTACGAAATCGGTGAAGACAATGTCGAAGGCAGCGTCGGACCGTTCGGGTTCGACATCCACAACCCGGTTTTTCTGATCTCGGGCCTGTCGATCATGGCCTTTGTTTTCTATACGCTGGCTTTGCCGGAACAGTCGAACGCCTTGTTCAGTTGGCTGTTCGGGGCCGTGACCAAGGGCTTTGACTGGTTCTTCCTTGGGGCGGCCAACATCTTTGTGCTGTTTTGCCTGGTGCTGATCGTTACCCCGTGGGGCAGCGTGCGCCTTGGCGGCACCGAGGCGACGCCCGACTATACCTATGTCGGCTGGTTTGCCATGTTGTTTGCCGCCGGGATGGGTATCGGTCTGATGTTCTATGGTGTCTCGGAACCGATGAGCCATTTCTCGTCCGCGATGGGGGGCACGGCGGTCGAAAACGGCGTCAGGACCGACTGGGCGCCGCTTGGTGCCGCCGTTGGGGACGAAAGCGCCGCGGTTCGCCTTGGTATGGCCGCAACGATCTTCCACTGGGGGCTGCACCCTTGGGCGATCTATGCCGTGGTGGCGCTGTCGCTGGCGCTGTTTTCCTATAACAAAGGTTTGCCGCTTACGATCCGCTCGGCCTTCTATCCGATCTTCGGTGACGCGGTCTGGGGCTGGGTCGGGCATATCATCGACACGCTGGCGGTCTTTGCCACGCTTTTCGGTCTGGCAACGTCGCTGGGCTTTGGGGCCACACAGGCCAATGCCGGCCTGAACGAGCTGTTCGGCCTGCCTGTCGGATCGACCACCGAGGTGATCCTGATTTCCGGCATCACCGCGATTGCGCTTGTATCGGTGCTGCGTGGCCTTGATGGCGGCGTGAAGGTGTTGTCCGAGATCAATATGGGGCTTGCGTTCCTGCTGTTGATCTTCGTGTTGCTGGTGGGGCCGACGGTTTACCTGCTGAAGCTGTTCTTCAGCTCGCTCGGGGCGTACCTCCAACATCTTCCGGCCTTGTCGAACCCGATCGGGCGCGAGGATGTGAACTTCATGCAAGGCTGGACGTCCTTCTATTGGGCGTGGTGGATCAGCTGGTCGCCTTTTGTGGGCATGTTCATCGCCCGTGTCAGCCGTGGCCGGACAGTGCGCGAGTTCGTCATCTGCGTTCTGCTGATCCCGTCGCTGGTCTGTGTGCTCTGGATGACCGTCTTTGGCGGCACGGCGCTGCACCAGGTGATCACCGATGGCTATACCGTGGCACAGGAAGCCGCGCTTGAACTGAAGCTGTTCAAGATGCTGGACGTGATGCCGCTGGCCGGTATCACATCCCTGGTCGGGATCATTCTTGTCGTGGTGTTCTTCGTGACCTCGTCGGACTCCGGCTCGCTGGTGATCGACACGATCACGGCGGGCGGCAAGATCGACGCCCCGGTGCCGCAGCGTGCGTTCTGGTGCATCTTCGAAGGTGCCGTGGCCATCGTGCTGTTGCTCAGTGCAGGCGGCCTGCAATCGTTGCAATCCATGGTGATTTCGACGGGGCTGCCGTTTACCATCGTGCTGCTCCTGATGTGTGTGGCGATCGGTAAAGGGTTGGCGTCCGAACGCCGTATGATCAAGGGCGCGGCCTGACGCGTTGCACGAAACGCTTTGACCCGACAGCCATAAAAGAAGGCCGCCCCGACCCGGGCGGCCTTTTTCGTGCCGGTTTCGAGCCAGTTTCGAGCTGGTGCGCTCAGAACCTAAGCGACAGGCAGGACATGCCGCCATCCAGCTTGGCACATTCCGAATTGTTGATCTCGACCACGTCGTATCCGGCTTTGTCCAGCAACTCGGCAGTGCGTGGAAAGCCTGCGGGCAGAAGCACGAACTGGTTGAAACGAATGCTGTTGGCGGCGGCCTCTTCACCCTCTGCCACATGCAGAACCCGATAACCTTCGAAACAGCCTGACGCATCCAGCCGCCTGGTCGACAGGATGGTATCGCCATCCAGAAGCGAACAATCGGTCTTGAAATGCAGGACACCGGGCGGGGTGAACACCTCACGCAGGCTGTGCCCCCAATCGCCGACGATCCCGGACAGTTCGGCCACCCCGGCGGCATCCGTCCGGTCCGACCGGCCGACAAGGATTTCACGCCCCGTCACCAGAATGTCCCCACCCTCGATATGGCCCGGCCCGGTGATCTGACGCACATCGTCGTAAAGCGCGTGCAGCGTCGGCGCCATATGGGCCACTTCGCCCATTCGGCTGGGTGCACCGGGACGCATCAGCACCGCGCCCTGCGGCAGGCACAGGGCCGTGTCCTCGACAAACGCGGCGTCGGGGAAGTCGTCCAGGGGTGGCAGTTCGATCACCTCGGCGCCGGTTTTCTTCAGCGTCGCGACATAGTGGGCGTGATCCTTGAGCATCTGGTCAAGGTCCGGCGTGCCGGTATCCTCGGCGCGCAACCCATCCGTGATGCTGGCCGAGGGGCGGCGAGTGATCGCGCGGGAGAATTCAAAGGTCGGGTCGGTCATGGTGATCTCGTTCGTTCAAGGATGTTGCGCAAGGTTGGGCGCCTGGATGTCGATCAGGGTCGGCCCCGGTTCATCGCGCGCCGTGCGCAAGGTGCGGGCAATGTCTCCGGGTCCGCAGCGCCAGAACGGCATGCCGCAGGACCGGGCGATATGTTCGAAATCCGGAGGGGTCGGGTCACAGCCCACGACGGCGACATCTGCCGCCTGCATCGAGGTCGCGATTTCCTGATAGCCGCGATTGTTCCAGATCACGAAGGTGATGGGCAGGTTTTCATCCACCGCGCACATCATCTCGGGCAGGCTGAACTGCGCGCCGCCATCGCCGGTCAGGCAGATGACAGGGGCCGCCGGGTCTGCCATAGCCGCGCCGATGGCCGCCGGTATGCCGTATCCCAGCGCGCCGAACCCAGTGGCGGCGTTGAACCAGCCGCCGGGCCGGTCGTGGTCATAGTAAAGGTTCCCGGCATAGATCGGCTGCGCGGAATCGCCCACGATGATCGCGTTGGGGATGGTGTCCCGGATCGTGTTCAGCACCGTGGTCAGCGCCTGCATGTCCGCGCCGATTTCGTCAAAGGCTGCGCGCCGGGCCTGATCGGCGCGGGCGGCCCCGTTGCGGTCGGTCGCGAGGTCCGTGAGATGTGCGCCCAAGGCGGTCAGGGCCTGTCCAGCATCACCAAGGATCGCGATTTCGGCGGGATGACGGGCCAGTTGATCGGGGCACAGGTCGATGCGGATCAGGCGGTTCAACCGGGGCATGGTGCCGCTGGCATACATGTCGTAATCTGTCGGTCCCAGCTCGGTTCCGATGGCCAGAACCACGTCGGCGGCGTTGATCAACGCGCGCACGGCCCCAAGGCTTGGACTGGCAGGGATGCCCAATGGATGGGAATACATGACACCGCGTGCATTCACGGTCTGCACCACTGGCGCATCCAGCCTTTCGGCCAGTTCACGCAGCGCAAGCGCCGCCGTTCGTGCCCCGCCGCCTGCCAGAATGACGGGCGCGCGGGCCGAAGACAGCAGGTCTGCGGCCCTTGCGACCTGATCCGCGTCCAGATCACGCGAGGGGACGCGCCGGGGCGGCGGCGCATCCGCTGCGTATTCCTGTCCTGCCACATCCAGCGGGATCTCGATATGCGCCGGGCCGGGGCGCCCGGTCTGGAACGCGCCGAACGCCATGTCCAAGGCCACGGGTAGGTCGGCCGGTGTCTCGACCCGTTCGGATGTCAGCGCCACGCTGCGCGCCAACCCCAGTTGATCGGGCAATTCATGCAGGTGCCCCAGACCTTTACCAAGGTCGGGCAGGGCGTTCACCCCTGACACCACCAGCAGGGGCACGCTATCCGCCCGCGCCTGCCCCATCGCGGTCAGCGTGTTGGTCAGGCCGGGCCCGGTGATCACGAAGGCCACGCCGGGCTTGCCCGACACCCGCGCATAGCCATCGGCCATAAACCCGGCCCCTTGTTCATGGCGCGGCGTGACATGGCGGATGGAAGACGCCGCCAGCCCGCGATACAGTTCAATCGTATGCACCCCCGGAATGCCGAAGACGCAGCTCACACCCCGCGCCACCAGTTGGGCGACAAGCGCTTCGCCGACACTGGTCATGCGGTTTCCAGGTGCAACTGGGCCGCGTGGCGGATGATCCGTGTGCAGGCCGCGTCAAAGGCATCGTCATCGACGGTCAACGCGACGCGCACCCATTGGTCCAGCGTGGTGCCGAAGGATGACCCGGGCATGACCGCCACCTGCGCGTGGTCCAGCAGATGCAGCGCATAGTCATGACCGCCAAGCCCGGTGGCGGACACGTCGATCATCGCGAACATGCCTGCTTGCGGCGTGTGCACTTTCATTGCGCTGCTCTCTCTCAGCCGGTCCGCAAGGTGGCGAGCGCGGTTCGCAAAACGGGTGCGCATTCCCGATGCCACTTCGGATCTGTTGCGCAGGGCGGTTTCGGTCATGTCCGCGATAAAGGGCTGGTTGCCGAACAGCATGGTTTCCGCCAGCGGCAACAGGGCTGTGGTAAAGGCTTCGGGGCCGACACACCAGCCGCTGCGAAACCCCGGCGCCGCATGGGATTTCGAGATCGAGGACACGACAATCACCCGATCCGTAAACGGTGCGCGCGACAGCGGCGAGGTGAAGGTTTCACCGTCAAAGATTAGGTCTTCATACACCTCGTCCGAGATGATCCACAGGTCATGTTCCACCGCCAAGGCACCAATCGCGTCGATATCCGCCGGGGTCAGGATCGACCCGGTGGGGTTGTGCGGCGTGGTGAGCAGGATGGCGCAGGTCTTGGGCGTGATACGGGCGGCAAGGTCATCGGCGGCAAGACGAAACCCGTTTTCCGGGCGCAGCGGCACCGGCACCATGTCGGCCCCGCTGGCGCGGATCACACCTTCATAGGTGGCATACATCGGGTCGCCCACCAACACCTCGCACCCGGTGTCGGCGATGCCCATCATGACGGCGAACAGGGCGGTCTGCGTGCCGGGGAAGCACATCACCTGATCGGCGCTGATCGCGCGCCCCGTGCGCTGGGTGTATCGGGCGGACAAGGCCGCGCGCAGACCCGCTTCGCCCTGACCGTTGGAATAGGTGGTGCGCCCGGCGCGCATCGCCGCCGCCGCCGCGTCGATCAGGGCCGGGGGGGTGGGCACGTCCGGTTCACCAATCGTCAGGTCGATGATGTCGTGCCCCTGCGCGGCCAGCGCCTTGGCCCGGACATGCACGTCCCATTTCGCACCGCCCAGACCCGCCAGGCGTTTGGTGATGTCTGCGTATCTCATGTCATATGTCCTGTTTCCCGTAGGTCGATCCCGATGATCGCACCGACCGATTGCAAGCCGATTTCGGGCAATTCGCCCGGTTCAAACGCGCCGGGCAAGGCGCCGCCTTCCATCCACAGCCCGTCAATCACCGCATTGCAGGCGATGGCAAGTTGCCTGTGCCGGGCTGGCGTGGCCGCGATCCCGGCTTCCGTCAGCGCCTTGGCAATCAGACCTTCCAGCCGATCGCGGAAGTCGTGATAGGTCTGTTCGTGAATTTTTCGCATCCGTGCATCTTCCCGCACCTTGTTCAGAAAGCTGGCCCACAGCGAGACCGAGGCGGGATCCACCACCGGTGGGCTTAACCCGGCGGTCACGAACACCGCCAACCGCGTTCTGGCCGAGGCGCCCTCTGGCACATCCGGTGCGGCGGTCAGGTTCGTCATCCGGCTCATGTGATACGCATAGGCAGCCGAGATCAGGTCCTCTTTCGACGAAAAGTAATGCCGAATCAGGCCCTGCGTGACATCCGCCCGGTCCGCGATGGCGCGCACCGTTGCCCCCCGCACACCGTGCTCGGCGATCAGGGCAAGGGCGGCCACGATCAACGCCTCTTTGCGTTGTTCGGCTGGTTCGCGCCGGAATTTCCGTTGGGCCTGTGTCACCGAACATCTCAGCTTGGTTAATTATACGCTTGCATAATTGCGGAGATCGCGGCTTACTACAAGCCGGAAATTGGGGAACATGGATGACAACGCCGGACATGATGGCCAGGGAAAAGCAGGCGCAAGCCGAAGAGACCGAGGCCATTCGGGTGACAGACCTGCACAAATCCTTCGGGACGCTTGAGGTGCTGAAAGGTGTCTCGCTGACCGCGCATAAGGGTGATGTGGTGGCGATCATCGGGGGCAGCGGATCTGGCAAGTCGACCTTTCTGCGCTGCATCAATTTTCTGGAAACCCCAAGCTCCGGCCAGATCGTGATCAATGGGGAAGAGGTCCTGATGCGGCCCGACGGCACGCCGGTCAAACGGCGCCAGATCGAACGCATCCGCACCCGGCTTGGCATGGTGTTTCAGGCCTTCAACCTGTGGACCCACCGCACGCTTCTGGAAAACGTGATCGAGGTGCCGGTGCATGTGCTGAAAGTGCCGCGTGCCAAGGCGATTGAACGCGCGCAGGCGTTGTTGGAGCGGGTCGGGCTGGGCGACCGGGCGGATACGTTTCCGTCCTACCTGTCCGGCGGGCAGCAACAGCGCGCCGCGATTGCGCGCGCCCTGGCGGTTGATCCCAGCGTGATGCTGTTTGACGAACCCACCAGCGCGCTTGACCCCGAACTTGTGGGCGAGGTGCTGACAGTGATCCGCGATCTGGCGGCGGAAGGGCGCACCATGCTTCTGGTCACGCACGAGATGAAGTTTGCCCGCGAAGTGGCGACCCATGTCGTGTATCTTTTCGAAGGACGGATCGAAGAACAAGGCCCGCCGGACGAGGTATTTGGAAATCCGAAATCCGCCCGGCTGCAACAATTTCTGAAAACAGTCGGCTAACAACAATGAAACCAACCAACGGGAGATTACACATGAAACTCAAGACATTCCTGGCCGCGGGCCTTGCATCGTCGCTGCTGGCTGCTGGGGCGGCCTCGGCGCAAGAGGTCAAGATTGGCATCGCCGCCGAACCCTATCCGCCCTTTGCCTCGCTGGACGCGTCCGGCAATTGGGTCGGGTGGGAAATCGAAGTGGCCGACGCCATTTGCGCGGCGGCTGAACTGGACTGCGTGCTGACACCCGTGGCGTGGGACGGGATCATTCCGTCGCTGACGGGTCAACAGATCGACGCGATCATGGCCTCGATGTCGATCACCGACGAACGCATGCAGACCATTGATTTCAGCGATCCTTACTACAACACGCCCGCCGTGATCGTGGCGGACAAGTCGATGGAGATCGAGCCGACACCGGAATCGCTTGCGGGCAAGATCGTGGGTATCCAGGCCTCGACCACCCATCAGGCCTATGCGAATGCCCATTTCGGGGATGCCGCCGAGATACGTGTCTACCAAACCCAGGACGAGGCCAATCAGGACCTTGTCGCCGGGCGCATTGACGCGACCCAGGCTGACAGCATCGCGATGGCGGATTTCGTCAACTCGGATGCCGGGGCGTGTTGCGAAATCAAGGGCGCGGTCGCCAATGACGAGGCCATTCTGGGCAAAGGCGTCGGCGCAGGCGTGCGCAAGGGCGACGATGCGCTGCGCGAAAGCCTGAATGCGGGCATCGCGGCCATTCTGGCCGACGGCACCCATGCCGAGATCACGTCGCGCTATTTCACGACCAGCATCTATAGCGAATAAGTCGCGCCTTGGAGCTGATCCTCGACACGCTTGGCCTGGCCAAAAGCGCAGAATTGCTGTCGCTCAGCCCTCCGGGGTGGGGCGGCAACCTTCTGCGCGGGCTTGCCAATTCGCTTCAGATCGCCTTCGGGGCGTTCGGCTTCGGATTGCTGATCGGGCTGTTCGGCGCTTCGGGGAAGCTCTATGGCGGGGTGGTCATTCGTGACCTCCTTGCCATCTACACCACTGTGATCCGGGCGGTGCCCGAACTGGTGTTGATCCTGATCCTGTATTACGTGGGCACCGACCTGATCAATCAGGCCGCCAGCGCGATGGGATACGGCCGCGTCGAAATCAGCGGCGTGGTGGCCGGGATCTGGGTTCTGGGCATCGTGCAGGGGGCTTACGCGACCGAGGTGTTGCGCGGCGCCATTCAGGCCATCCCGCATGGCCAGATCGAGGCCGCGCGCGCCTTCGGGATGCCACCTTTCATGCTGATGCGCCGGGTGACGATCCCGGCGATGATGTCCTATGCAACCCCCGGCCTGGCCAATCTGTGGCTGATTGCCACCAAGGACACCGCGCTTCTGGCCATCGTGGGCTTCAGCGAGTTGACGCTGGAAACCCGGCAGGCGGCGTCCAGCACGCGGGCCTATTTCACCTTCTTCCTGGCGGCGGGCGCGCTTTACATGATCGTCACGCTGTTTTCCGGCGCCGTCTTTGGCCGGATCGAAAAATGGGCCCGCCGCGGTCAGCCGTCGTTGCGGGGGGCGGGCAAATGATGGGTTGGCGCAGCCTGATGCAACCGCACCGGATCGTGCTGATGGCGCTGTTTGCCGGGCTTGTGGTCTGGTGCGCGATCTCGTTGCGCTGGGACTGGATCCCGGAATACACGCCGCTGGCCATCGAAGGGGCGTGGCGGACGATCTGGATACTTGTTGTCACCACGATTGCCGGGTTCCTGCTGGCGATCCCCCTTGGCCTCGCGCAGGCCATTGGGCCTTGGTATCTGTCCGTGCCCGCCAAGACCTTCTGCACCATCATTCGCGGCACGCCGCTGTTGCTGCAAATCTGGCTGCTATACTACGGGCTTGGCTCGCTGTTCCCGCAAATCCCGTGGATACGCGGCAGCGAGCTGTGGCCCTATCTGCGACAGGCCTGGCCCTATGCGGTGCTGGCGCTGACCCTGTCCTATGCGGGGTATGAGGGTGAAGTGATGCGCGGGGCGTTTGCGGGCGTCAACAAGGGGCAGTTGGAAGCTGCCAACGCCTTCGGGATGCCCCGTTTCACCATGTTTCGTCGCATCTGGTTGCCGCAGGCGATCCGCAATGTCCTGCCCACTTTGGGCGGCGAGACTATTCTGCAACTGAAGGCCACGCCGCTGGTGGCGACAATCACGGTGGTCGAGGCTTACGCGGTCTCCTCGCGGGTGCGATCGGATACGTTCATCGTCTATGAACCCCTTTTGTTGTTGGCGGTGTTCTACATGATCATCGCCGGGATCATCGCGCTTCTGTTTCGGCGGTTTGAACTGAAGACCGGCAGCCGAGCCTAGCCACGAAGCGCGGACAGCGCGGTCAAGACGCCATCCAGCACCGCTTCATTATTGGCATCCATCATCATCATGTGGCTGTTGCCGGGCGTGAAGGCAGACGTGCCGAGGAAACGCAGATTGTCCGCGCCCGCCGCGAAACCTTCCCAGCCTTGTGCACGGGCCTGCCAGTCCGGGTCGGTGTCAAGGAAATCACCCGCGCAGATCACGACGGGGTGGCCGGACAGGTTCTGCGTGTCCTCCGGTAAACTGGACGGTTCAACAGCGATGATCCCGTCAAACAGGTCGGGGGCCGCAGCCAGTGCGTCAAACGTGACCTCGGCCCCTTGGCTGTGACAGATGACCAATGCCGGGCCGGTGCGGTCCAGCACCGCCAGAAGGGCGGCGGATTGCAGCGGTGTGGTGCCCAGCCAGCGCGGCACGAAAGACTGCGCGAAGGTCTCATACTGGTCCACGGGAAAAAGCTGGCCGGGGAAGGGCGTGCGCGTGGGGAAACCATCGGCAGGGCCGATGCGGAACAGGCTCCATGCTTCTTCCAGACTGCGCAGGAACGGATCGCCGTCCCACAGGCCCGGCGCAAACCCCGCGCGGCCCCGTTCGACATTGTCGATCACATGCACCTCGTATCCGCGGGTCAGCAGAAGGTGCAGCCAGCCGGGTCGTCGGTCCGGTGTGGCCTCCCAACAACTGCCCGACATACCGCCGCCATGGACCAGCACCACGGGCGGGCCGGGGCGGCGATCCTGCGGCACGAAATACTGCACATAGGCATGTTCGACGGCAAAATGGCCGCGCGGATCGACGGTGAAGGACACGCTGCGGGTGAACTGCACCTTGCGCGGGGTGCCTTCGGTCACGTGCAACAGCCGCCCGCCGACGGTGTAAGAGCCGAAATCTTTCAGGGCGTAAGTCACCGCGTGTCCTTTGGGTCGCGTGGGGCCCGCGCCCCTGACCGGGGCGCGGGAACAGGCGTCAGTTCAGGTCGGTCAGGTCCTGATATTCGCGGTAATCCGCAGCATAGGCGCGATAGCTGTCGATCACGCGCTTGAACATCTCGTCCTCGGCGGATTTCTCGGCATAGACCTCGTCGGCGGCGGTGCGCAGGGCGTCCAGCACACTGTCGGGCAGCCGGGCGACGTTCACGCCATTGGCGCGAAAGCCTTCCAGCACCTCGCTTTGCGCGCCGGCGGCGGACCCCAGCGCATACAGGTTGGCATCGGCGCAGGACACGTCGATCGCGGTGCGCTGGCTGTCGGTCAGCCCGTCCCATTTATCCTTGTTCATATAGAACTCGATAAAGCCCGCCGGTTGGTGCCAGCCGGGGAAATAGTAGTTCTTGGCCACCTTGTCGAAGCCTAGAAGCTTGTCGACCAGCGGGAAGCTCAGCTCGGTCGCGTCCAGCCGTCCGGTTTCCAGCGACGTGGAAATCTCGCCCGTGGGCAGCGACATGGCATTTGCCCCCAGCTTGGCCAGAATATCGCCGCCCAGCCCGCCGATGCGGATGTTCAGCCCTTGCAGGTCTTCGGGGGCGTTGATTTCCTTGGTATACCAGCCGCCTGCCTCGGACAGGATGACACCGCAGGCCATGGGCACGAGGTTGTAGGGGGCATAAATCTCACGCCACAGTTCCAGCCCGCCGCCATGGTGCAGCCAACTGACATAGGACAAGGGGTCGCCCCCAAACGGCACCGAGCCGAACAGGGCGGCAGCCGGTTCCTTGCCGCTGGCATAGGCGGCAAAGGACCAGCCCGCATCAATCGCGCCGACACTGACATTGTCGAAAATCTCGAAGGGCGGGGACATTTCGCCAGCGAGCAGATAGTTGAACTCGACCTCGCCCCCGGTCAGGGCCGAGACATTGGTGACAAAGCGTTTGGCGGTCGGGTCGAGCACCGGCAAGCCGCCAAAGGCGCTTTGCAGGGTGAAGGTTTCGGCGGTCGCGCCTGTTGCCGCAAGGGCGGCGACAGTCGCCAGCATATAGGTCGTTTTCATAAGGGTCCTCCCATTAAGATGATGTCAGGCCGGTGATCAGACCGGGAAACAGGATCAAGAGCACCAGCACCAGCACCTGAAGCGCGATGAAGGGCAACACGCCGCGATAGATTTGCGGGGTCGTCAATGCCTCGCCCGCCGCGCCGCGCAGATAGAACAGCGAAAAGCCGAAAGGCGGCGTCAGGAACGAGGTTTGCAGGTTCACGGCCACCAGTATGCCGAACCAGATCAGAAGTGCATCGCCAGACAACCCGTTGCCGAAATCCAGCCCCGCCACGATGGGCGCAAAGATGGGCATGAGGATAAGCGTAATTTCCAGCCAGTCCAGCACGAAGCCCAACAGGAAGATCGCGGCCATGACCACGGCCAGAACCGTGTAAGGTTCGGTTCCGAAGGCCATGATGCCGGCCTCGACCAGATCGTCGCCACCAACCCCCTTGAATACGGCAGAAAAGCAGGTGGCCCCGATCATCACGAACAACACAACTGATGTGGTGGTGACGGTGCGGGTCGCAGCCTCCATCAGCATGGCGAAACTGAACTTGCGGTACAGCAGCGTGATCAGAACCGCGCCGAACGCGCCAAGGCCGCTGGCTTCGGTCGGGGTGGCAAGCCCCGCGACGATCGACCCAAGGACCGAGATGACCAGCGCAAGCAAGGGGACCAGATCGAAGATCAGGCGCGGTATAGAGATATTGTCATGTCGGGGTTGTGCGGGCAAACCCCGCGCCCGCCAGATGACATAAGCGCCATAGACCAGCACCAGCAAAAGGCCCGGCCCGATGGCGCCAGCAAACATGTCGGGCACCGGGGTCTGCAATTGATCCCCCAGCACGATCAGCATGACCGAGGGCGGGATCAGGATCGCCAGTGTGCCAGACGCAGCGATCAGCCCCGCCGAGGTTTGCTTGTCATAGCCGACCTCCTCTAACCGGGGCAGAGCGAGCAGGGCCAAAAGAACCACCGATGCGCCGACAATGCCGGACGACGCTGCCAGCAGAACCCCGATCACGAGGACGGAAAACCCCATCCCCGCCGCGCTGCCCCCCAAGGCCCGTTGCGCGGCCTTCAGCGACCGTTCCGCCGCGCCCGAGATTTCAAGGATCAGCCCCATGAAGATGAACATCGGCACCGCAACCAGCAGCCAGTTGGACAGGACATTGGCATAGATGCGGCTGATCAGCAGGTTGAAATAGGCGACCGGCAGGTCAGAGATCAGGATGAACAGCGCCGCCGACCCCGCCAGCACCATGCCAACGCGATAGCCCGCGAAGATCGCAGCCAGCGTCAGGCCCGCCATGGCAAGGGGCAAGAGGCTCTCGCTCATCGGCTGGCCCGGATCAGGCGAAGGGTTTCGATCAGGATCGCGATGGCCAAGAGGCCCAGCCCCAAGGGCAGCACCGCCTTGATCAGCCAAAGATCGTTCAGCCCGCCATTGCGCCCGCCTTCGTCCGATGTCCAGGCGCGGGTCACGAAGGTCCAGGCCGCGGGCAGCCCCAGCGCGAAGAACGGCACCGCGAAGATCAGGTTGCCCACCAGATCAATGCGGGCTTGGGTTCGGTCGCTGCGGTTCTGATACAGGAAGTCCACCCGCACATGTTGGTTTGCCAGCCAGACCAGCCCGGCCGGGATCAACCCGACCATCACCAAGAGGTGCCATTGAAGATCGAGCAGGGAATTCAGCGTGATGGCCTTGCCCAACAGGGGCAGGGCGGCAGAGAAGCTCATGATCGGGTTGAGGTCCAGCGCGCTGGCCAGCACCTGCACGACGATCCCGCACATCATCACGATCAGCGCGATGGCCAGAACATTCATCGTGGCTGATTTCAGTCTTTCCAAAAGGCTCCCCCCAAATTGGGTCTCAGGGAACGATAAAATCTCTGAAGGTGCAATGCTTCTCTGGATTGATTTGCGACATGGCATGTTTCAGAGAAACGCGTAAACATGCGCCCATGATGAAGAAACTTCTTCTGCCTGTGATCCTGATGGTCCTTGGTCTTGGCTTCTGGGCCAGTCAGGATTTTCAGGAGATTGCGGCGGGTGTCGCGATCTTCCTGTTCGGCATGTTGATGCTTGAAGACGGGTTCAAGCTGTTCAGCGGCGGCTATCTGGAAGCGGTGCTTGAAAAGGCAACCGGATCGGTCGTGAAGTCGATGGGCTTCGGTATCCTGTCGACCACGATCATGCAGTCCAGTTCGCTGGTGTCGGTGATCACCATATCGTTCCTGTCGGCGGGGCTGATCACGCTGCTGGCGGGCGTCGGGATCATTTTCGGCGCCAATATCGGCACCACCACCGGGGCGTGGCTGGTGGCGGGCTTTGGTCTGAAGGTCGATATCGCCTCCTACGCGTTGCCGATGCTGGCTGTGGCCATCGTTCTGGTGTTCCAGAAAAACAAATACCTGCGCGGGGCGGGGCTGGTTCTGGCCGGGCTGGGCTTCCTGTTTCTGGGCATCCACCACATGAAAGAGGGGTTCGAGGCGTTCAAGGATCAGTTCGACCTCACCCGGTTTGCCATGACGGGCCTTTTGGGACTGGCGGTCTATACGCTGGTTGGGGCAGCCGCGACCGTGGTCATGCAGTCCAGCCATGCCACCATGACCCTGATCATCACCGCGCTGGCGGCGGGGCAGATTTCCTATGAAAACGCGCTGGCGCTGGCCATCGGGGCCAATATCGGCACCACGATCACCGCGATCATCGGGGCCTTCACGGCAAACTATCAGGGCAAGCGACTGGCGCTGGCGCATCTGATCTTCAACGTGGTGACGGCTGGGGTCGCGCTGGTTTTCATCGTTCCGATCCGTCAAAGCGTCGACTTCATCGCCGCGGGTGTCGGTATCGCCGACACAGACCATGCCCTGAAGCTGGCCGTGTTCCATACCGTGTTCAACACGCTTGGTGTGATGTTGATGCTGCCCCTTCTGCACCGGCTGATCGGGATTCTGGAACGTATGATCACGCCGCCCGAGGAGGATCTGAGCAAGCCGCGATACCTGTCCGAGGCGGTGGACGAGTTTCCGCAGACGATCGAGGTTGCCATGCGCCGCGAGGTCAAGCACCTTTATGACAATGCGGTCGAACTGATCCTGCACGGCCTGAACCTGCATCGCGCGGACGTGTTCGCGTCCAAGGACATCGCCGCCACGGTCCGCGCCAGCCGGCGGCCCGTCGAAATCGACATCGACGAAAGATACGAGGCGCGGGTCAAGACGCTTTATTCCGCGATTGTCGAGTTTGCCACGCGTATCGGGTCCAAGGACATGCCCGCCGACGTGATGGATGACATCTATGCGCTGCGCGATGTGGCGGGCCGGATCGTCAGGGCGGTGAAAGCCGTGAAGCATCTCAGGCGCAACGCCACCCGCTATACCGAACGGCCCCAGGGGGTCATCACCAACCTTTACGACCAGCTTCGCACCGAGATTGCACGGATTCTGGTTGAAATCCGCGCGCTGGATCAGGCCGATCCCGAAGATCGTTCGGGCCTGTGGCTGGATCAGGAGCGGGTGCAGGTCGAAACCGACGGGCGCGAGACAAACAGCCGGATCGAAGCCCTGATCCGCAACCAGCAACTGGATGCGTCGCTTGCAACATCGTTTCTGAACGATTCCAGCTATGCCTATGCAGCGATGCGCGATCTGCTTGGTGCGGCGCGGGCCTATTACATCGAACCCGAGGACGCGATGGCCGAGGTGGAACGCATCCTGGCGCTGGATGACGACGAGCTTATGGCCGTGGTCATGGATGCCATCAATGAACGGAAAAAGGGTGGTGCGCCATGACGCAGGGCGCCTGTCATATGTCTATTACGTTTGGGCAGTATCGTGTGCTGTCGCAGGAAGGGGGTTGGCATGGGACTTGAAAGCACCATCGAAAAACTCGACAAGTATTATGGTCGGCTGGAGCAGGGCAAAGCCCGGAAGATCGAGCCATCCCATGTCGACAAGATCCTGGCGAAGCTCGAAACCAAGGCGCGGTCGCTTCAGGACGAACTTGCCGTGACCACGAAGAAATCCAGGAAGCAACGGCTGACGCTGAAGCTTGAACTGGTGCGCGAGCAGCAGGCCCGCGCCCGCTGGCTGAAAGACAATATCGGCGACGCCTGACCTGAAGAAAGGCGTGCAGTCGGGTCAGCGCATCTTGTAAGGCGCAAGGCTGGCTGTAAACGCTTCCATGAATTCAAGCGAGATCATCGAGGGCTGTTTCAACGTCGGGCGCACCAGCGACAACCGATGCGGGATGGCAGGCGCGAAGGGACGATGATCAAGGCCTTGCCCGACATATTTCGCCGCATCCAGCGCGCTGACGACCGAGACCCCGATCCCGTTGCAGACCATTTCGCAGGCGGCGGTGAACTGCCGCGATTCCACCAGGGAATTGATGGTCATGTCCTCTTTCTGAAACGCTTCGTTCAGGTCGCGGAAGAACGTGCTGTCGCGACGGGTGTGGATCAGGCTTTCGTCCGCCAGATCGCGCGGCCCGATGACCTTCAGCGATGCCAGCCGATGACCTGCCGGAAACACGCAGACAGTGCGGATGTCGATCTGTTCGCTTTCGACAGCGGGGTGGCCTTCGAACCCGTCGGTGATACCGAAATCATATTGTTCGCCCACCATCCATTCCAGAATGCGCTCGGGCCGGTCCGGCTCCAGCGTGACGCTGACGCCCGGGCGGTCACGCAGAAACGTGGCCACGACACCCGGCAGGTGGCTGGTTGCGAAGCCGGGCAGGCAGGCGATCCGCAGATGCCC
>JAUHWP010000061.1 GCA_030424645.1 Alphaproteobacteria bacterium | reverse complement strand
AGATCAGCGGCGAGGCCGAGAAGATGAAAATCGACCCGGTCCTTTGGGACATGCTGACCACCCCGCACGACACCGCCGACGTGCCCCCCGCGCAGGTGCATTTCGCCCTGATCGCCCCGGAACTGGCCCGCCAGAACCGAAGCGCCGGGGTCACCATTTCCGAGCATTCAATCAGCGTCGAATTCTAACGACCCTAGTCGCGGGTGGTCCCGTCGCCTTCGACCAGGTATTTGAACGACGTGAGCTGCGCCGCCCCCACCGGCCCACGCGCGTGCATCTTGCCGGTGGCGATGCCGATCTCGGCACCCATGCCAAATTCGCCCCCATCGGCAAACTGGGTCGAGGCATTGCGCATCAGGATGGCGCTGTCCAGCCGCGTGAAGAACCGCGCGGCGGTGTCATCATCTTCCGTCAGGATCGCATCGGTGTGGGACGAGGAATAGCGGTTGATGTGATCAATCGCCCCGTCCACATCATCGACGATCTTCGCGGCAATGATGCTGTCCAGAAACTCCTTGCCCCAGTCATCGTCAGTCGCGGCAAGGGTGCCAGTCAGCCCCTCGCCCGCATGCACCTCGACCCCCGCAGCCATCAGGTCGTCCAGCACCTTCTGGCCAAGCGGCACCACGTCCTTGTGGATCAGCAGGCATTCGGCCGCGCCACAAATCCCGGTGCGGCGCGTCTTGGCATTCATCACAACCCGCACGGCCTTGTCGGGGTCGGCATCCTTGTCGATGAAGATGTGCACGATGCCTTCCAGATGGGCAAAGACCGGCACACGGGCTTCGCGCTGCACCAGCCCGACCAACCCCTTGCCGCCGCGCGGCACGATCACGTCGATATAATCCGTCATGGTCAGCATTTCGCTGACCGCAGCGCGGTCACGGGTCGGCACGCGCTGAATTGCGTCCTCGGGCAGCCCGGCGGCGCGTAGCCCGTCTTGCAGGCAAGCATGGATCAAACCGGCGGAATGAAAGCTTTCCGACCCGCCGCGCAGGATCACCGCGTTTCCGGCTTTCAGGCACAAAGCACCCGCATCCGCCGTCACGTTCGGGCGGCTTTCATAGATCACGCCGATCACGCCCAAAGGCGTGCGCACGCGTTTGATGTGCAGGCCGGAAGGTTGATCCCATTCCGCGAGCACCTCGCCCACCGGGTCCGCCTGACGGGCCACTGCGCGCAACCCGTCGCACATCCCCTTGATGCGGTCTTCATTCAGCATAAGGCGGTCCATCATCGCAGGCGACAACCCCTTGTCGCGCCCGAACGCCATATCCTTTTCGTTGGCCGCAACGATCTCGGCCCGCCGATCCCAACAGGCGTCCGCGGCGGCCAGCAGCGCCTTTTCCTTGGCCGCGGCCGGGGCGAAGGCAAGATCCTTGGCCGCAGCACGCGCGCGGCGGCCAATCTCGGTCATCATGGATGTGATGTCTTCGCTCATTGTCCTACTCCGTTTCGTCTTCGTCGTTCTTACAAGGCCATATCGTCGCGATGAACCAGCGCCGCCCGCCCCGGATAGCCCAGAATGGCCTCGATCCTGTCCGACCGCTGACCTTTGATGGCCCGCGCCTCGTCCGCGGTATAGCGGCTCAGCCCCGCACCCAGATGGGTGCCGTCACTGGCGTGAATTTCAACCGGATCGCCGCGCTGAAAATCACCGTGCACATCGGCCACGCCCGCAGGCAGCAGCGATTTTCCCGACAGCAGCGCCCGCTTGGCGCCCGGATCAACCACCACGACGCCGCGCGGTTTCATCGAGGCAATCCAATGCTTGCGGGCGGCCTTGGGATCGGTGCGCGCGGTGAACACCGTGGCCGCCGCCCCCGCTTCAAGCGCAGACAACGGACCGGTGCGCGACCCAAGCGTGATGGTCATGTCACAGCCCGCGCCGGTTGCGGTTTTCGCGGCCATCACCTTGGTCTTCATGCCACCTTTCGACAGGCCGGTGCCCGCATCCCCCGCCATCGCCTCGATCTCGGGCGTGATTGCTTCGATCACGTCATAGCGTGTGGCGGAGGGGTCATCCTTGGGGTTGCCGGAATAGAAGCCGTCCACATCGGACAGAAGCACCAGATGATCCGCCCCGACCGTGACCGCCACCTGTGCGGCCAGCCGGTCATTGTCGCCAAAGCGGATTTCATCCGTCGCCACCGTGTCGTTTTCATTCACGATGGGCACTACACCCAGCGACAAAAGGGTTTCCAGCGTGGCGCGGGTGTTCAGGTAACGGCGGCGATCCGCACTGTCTTCCAGCGTCACCAGCACTTGCGCGGTGGTCGCGCCCAACGGCTCCAGCGCCTCTTCGTAAGCGCGGGCCAGCCGGATCTGGCCAACGGCGGCGGCGGCCTGCGATTGTTCCAGTGACAAGGTGCCCAGCGGCAAGCCCAGCACCCCACGCCCCAGCGCGATCGACCCGGACGACACCAGCACCACATCCGCCCCGCGCGCCTTCAGCGCGGCCACATCACCTGCAAGCGAGCGCAACCAATCGGATTTCAGCGCTCCGGTCGCGACATCGACCAGCAGCGCCGAGCCGATCTTGACGACGATCCGTTTGGCCTCCGTCAGGGTTGCCACGTCTGTTTCTCCTCTTGGGGCTTCTGGCGGATACGGTCTTCGGAAATCTCTTTACGCAAGGCGCGCAGCACATCGGTCGTGCCCTCATGGGCGACACCGGACATCAGCATCACCGGACCCGCGACCGCCTCAAGCGCCTTGCGCTTCTCGGCTCGTTCGTCTTCGTCCAGCGCGTCGACCTTGTTCAAGACCGTCACCCGGGGCTTGCCCCCCAGAATGTCGCCATAGGCTTCGATCTCGGTGATGATGGTCTGCCAGTCGGCCACCACATCCTCGGCGGTGCCATCGACCAGGTGCAACAGCACCGCGCAGCGTTCCACATGGCCCAGGAACAGATCGCCCAGCCCGCGCCCCTCGGACGCGCCTTCGATCAGGCCGGGAATATCCGCCACGACGAATTCGGCCCCGTCCACGCCCACCACGCCCAGATTGGGGTGCAGCGTGGTGAACGGGTAATCGGCGATCTTCGGGCGCGCGTTCGACGTGGCCGCCAGGAAGGTCGATTTTCCCGCATTGGGCAGGCCCAGAAGCCCCACATCGGCGATCAGTTTCAGACGCAGCCAGATGGTGCGCTCGACCCCCTCCTGCCCCGGATTGGCGCGGCGCGGCGCGCGGTTCGTGGAACTGGTGAAATGCAGGTTGCCAAAACCGCCATTGCCCCCTTTGGCCAGCACAAAGCGCTGACCGACCTCGGTCATGTCGGCGATCACCGTTTCCTGATCCTCATCCAGGATCTCGGTCCCGACGGGCACACGCAGGACGATGTCATCACCGTCCGGGCCGGTGCGCTGCTGCCCCATTCCGGGGCGCCCGTTGCCCGCGAAGAAGTGCTGCTGATAGCGAAAGTCGATCAGGGTGTTCAGCCCGTCAACAACTTCGACCACGACATCACCGCCGCGCCCGCCATCGCCCCCGTCGGGGCCGCCATATTCGATGAATTTTTCGCGCCGAAACGACACGCAGCCCCCGCCGCCGGACCCGGAACGGATATAGACCTTTGCGAGATCGAGGAATTTCATGGGGCATACGCCTTTTCTGGTTACGGTATTGGCGATAGAGGGAAATGCGCCGAGGCTCAAGAGTTCAGGCGGTTTACGGGGCAAACAGCTTAGGGTTTGGTGGGGCGTGGCAGGACGAAACTGCGCAGCGGAAAGTCCCCGTCACGCGCGGCACATCGGCCCATCGTTGGCGCGGTCTCGGCAAAGCCCAGCTTGATCAGAACGCGGACCGAGGCAGGGTTATCCTCGAACGCCGTGGCGCGGATCGTATCCCAGTCATAGTATGCCCAGATATGCGTGATCAGTTTTTGACCCATCTCGGTGGCAAATCCCTTGCCCCAATGGTCGGGCGCGAACATATAGCCCAGCTCTGGCCTGCCCTCGGCGCGGGTCATGATGCCCATGGCCCCGACAAGTTCGCCGTGGTGAAACACCGGCCCGGCCATGCCGGTTGCCGGATCGCAGGGAGTGCAGCGCGACGCGGTAAATGTGCGATCTGCGGGCCACGGCCAGCTTGCGGTCATCCGCACCACATCAAAATGTGATACAAGCGTGTGGAAGGCATCGGCATCCGCGGGTTGTGCGCGGCGCATCATCAAACGCTCGGTGATCAGTCGGGTCATCATTGGCGCAACGCCCAATCCGACTGGCTTAGTTCGACCTTTATCAATTCAACATCAACGCCTTGCGAAGCACAGTTGACGTTTTCAACCACGCCGGTGTGGCGAAAGCCAAGCGATTGCAACACGGCGCGCGACGCGTAGTTGCCGGCGAAATAGCCCGATCCGATCTGGTCGATCTCAAGATTTTCGAAGGCCCAGCCGACCAAGGCCGTCGCCGCCTTGGTCATCACGCCGCGCCCCTGATATGCGCGCCCCAACCAATATCCAAGCGTCGGATCCAGCCCGATCACACCCAAGACCTGCCCGTCTTCTTCAATCGCCAGTCCGCCCAGCGGCGACGTGTCGGCCAGATGGGCCAGAAATCCGTTAAAATCCGCAAGCGTATAGGGATGCGGCACGACGGTCAGCCAGCGCGCAACCTCATAGTCGTTGAGCAGGCTGACCACCTGATCGCCATCCCCGACCGCCAGCGGACGAAGCGTCAATCGCCCTGCCCTGATGGCAAAATCATCTTTCATGGCAGGCTGTTACAGCATCTTCCTGATATAGGTCCAGGTTGGCACATTGGCGTTGCGCGCAACGCAATGGCTTTCCGCATCCCCGATATATTCGAACCCCGCATGGGTCAGCACACGGGCCGAGGCCGCGTTGTCCTGAAATACCTCGGCAAAGATCGACGTGTTCTCTTGCGGGTTCGCGGCGACGATTGCCTGCACGGCTTCCGACGCGATCCCGGTGTTCCAGAATCCCGGCGCGACCCAATAGCCAAGCTGAGATTGTGCCCGATCCAGATGGGTCAGGCTGATCACGCCCAGAACCTCGCGCCCATCGGCGCGGGCGGCGTCCATCACCCACACATCTTCCTGACGCCCATCCTGTAATGATCGTTCGATGAACGCCTCGGTCGTGCCGGGCGGCAGAGGGTGCGGGATCGACCGCGTGCCAGAGGCCACACGTTCATCCGCCGTATACATGGACAGCATGCCCATATCCGACCGGCGGACAGGGCGGAGCACAAAGCGGTCCGCTTCAATCAGCGGTTGGCGTGTGATCTCAACATGCTTCATGGCTTTCCCTCCTCTGAAAAGCGCAGAACGCACCGGGGCGGTCGGGTCTGCCTAAGCGGCATATCGCAGGATATGGCGGGCATTAAGACCAAATTGTGAAATCCCGATGAATGGCAGATAGGGGCTTGATACAAAAAGAAAAGGGGCCGGCTTTCACAGCCGGCCCCTGGTTTTTCACAACCTTGTCAGGTTCGGCTTACTCGGCGGCCTCCGCCACCGGGAGAACCGAAATAAAGGTGCGGCCTTTCAGGCCCTTATGGAATTTGACGGCGCCTTCGGCGGTCGCAAAGATGGTGTGATCCTTGCCCATGCCGACATTTTCGCCTGGCCACATTTTGGTGCCGCGCTGGCGCACGATGATATTGCCCGGAATCACGGCTTCGCCACCGTATTTCTTGACGCCAAGGCGACGACCGGCTGAGTCGCGGCCGTTACGGGATGAACCGCCTGCTTTTTTATGTGCCATGTTCTCTCTCCTTAGCTCGGATTAGGCCAGCGATTTGGCCTGCTCAACCCACTCGGGCTTGATCTTGACAGCGTCAAAGCTGTCAACGTCAACGGCCGCAAGCTGGGCGAAGGTGGTGATGCCGGCTTCGGCCAGCTTCTTGGCGGCGGCGGGGCCGACACCGGTGATTGCCGTCAGGTCGTCGGCCGCCGCAGCAGCGGGGGCTTCGGCCTTTGCAGCTTTCGCGGGGGCTGCTTTCTTCGGCGCGGCTTTCGTGGCCGGGGCAGCAGCAACGCCACCCGAAACCGAACCTGCGCCGATGGCGGCTTTCACACCCGACTTGTCCGCACCTTTTTCAAGGATGTCGGTCACGCGCAACAGCGTCAGTTGCTGACGGTGACCCTTGGTGCGCTTCGAGCTGTGCTTACGGCGACGCTTCACGAAGTGAATGACTTTCTCGCCTTTGATCTGGTCGATGACCTCGGCCTGCACGCCAGCACCGGCAACGGTGGGGGTGCCGACGGTTGCACCAACCATCAGAATCTCGTTGAACTGGACTTTGTCGCCCGCAGCAGCAGCCAGCTTTTCGACGCGAAGCACGTCGCCAGCCTGGACTTTATACTGCTTGCCGCCGGTTTTCAGAACCGCAAACATTTGATCTTCCTTCATATTCCGCGTTCTGTGGCCCCGGATAACCGGTGTTTGACGAAGGGGTGATCCCTTCCCTTACCTCGAACAGCGCGCCCCGATGGGCAAAGTTAAACACGCCCACACGGGATAATCCCGGTAGGAGTGGCGGCTTATCGGGTGAAATCGCCTGCAAGTCAAGCCGGTTTCCAAGGAAAATCGGCCGTATATCCAGCCGTGGCGCCCGGCTCGGGGGCATGGTGGAACAACCCTTGCGACCCTTGGCATGACATATTAGGCCATGAAAGGAAATATTCCGCATGTGCCGCGTGCACCATGCCCCTGACCCGAGCGCAAGGAGCCCCGCGATGCTGCCGCTGAATTCCAACCAGATCCCGGCCATGTTCAACCGCGCCATGGGGCTTGCGCGCAGCGGCAAACCGCGCGAAGCGCTGGATCTTCTGGCGAAACTGGCCAAAATCGCGCCGAAACGCGCTGAAATCCCGTTTCACATGGGCCAAATCCACATGCAGGCCGGGCGTCCCAAGGATGCGTGCCACTTTCTGGCCCGGGCCGCCAGTTTGGCCCCGGGCGAGATAAAGGTCTGGCAGGCCTATGCCACCGCCATCGCAATCTATGGCGACGATGCCGCCCGGGCGGATGCAAAAGCGCAGTTGAAAGCCGCCAATCTGGGGCAGCGGGATCGCAAGGCCATCGCCAGGGCGATGGATGCCATGCCATCCAGCACCGCACGGGTGACGACCAAAGTGTCAACCGGCGAGATCAACAGGCTGGTAGACCAGATCAATGCCGGCCAGATCGCCGAGGCTGAAGCGCAGGCCCGCCAGTTGATCGCGACCCGTGGTGGCAGCGAAGTCCTGTCGACCATTCACGGCGCCGCATTGGCCAGCCTGGGCCGCAGCGACGAGGCCGAGGCCGCCTTTCGCACCGCCCTGACCATCGACCCGGATTACGGCGAAGCAGCGGCACAACTGGGCCAGTTGCTTCTGGCAGCGGGGCGTCATCAGGACGCCAAGCCCCTGCTGCTGCACGCAAGGCGGCTGATCCCGCACAACCCCATTGTTCTGGGCAATCTGGGCAAGCTCTATCAGGATCTTGGCTCTCCGACCGAGGCGGTGGAGTGTCTTGACCGGCTTCTGAAACAGGACCCGGACAATCGTTTGGCCCTGATGACGCGGGCGCAGGCGCATGTCACGCTGGAAGACGCAGCCGCCGCGATGTCCGACCTGGATCATCTTGAGCGGCTTGCCCCCCCCACCGGCGAAACACTGGCGCTTGGGGCGGTGGCCCGAAAACTGGCAGGCGACGTGGATGGGGCCCGCGACCGGATCGACGCGGCCCTGAAGGCGGACCCGGGCAGCCTGCGGGTTGTCACCATCGCGGCCAATATCCTGCAACAGGCAGGGGCGATGGACGACGCCGACACCGTTCTGCGCGACGCCCTTGCCCGCAACGTGCGCTCTGGCGCCATTTACCGGATGATTGCGCATGGCAAGAAGCTTGCTGCCGACGATCCGGTGGTCGCCGAGATGCAGGACCTGTGGCTGCGCGACGACCTGCCCGAGGACGGACGCATGGACCTGGGATATGGCCTTCTGAAAGTGATGGAAGACCTCGGCGCTTACGATCAGGCCTGGCAATACCTGTCACGCGCGAACCAGATCATGGCGAAGCGCCATCCTTATGACCGCGGCAAGGCCCAACGGGATTTCGACAAGCTGGGCGCATTTCTTGACGGTTTTGACAAGGACCGGATCGGCAAGGTCGGTTTTCAGGACAACCAGACCATTTTCGTCACCGGCCTGCCCCGCTCGGGCACAACCCTGGTCGAGCAGATTCTGGCCAGCCATTCGACCATCACCGGTGGTGACGAGCTTGGCATCCTTCACCCGCTTGCGTTTCAGGCCGTGGCCCAGACCGACCGTGACGGCGGCACCATCGCCGACATGACCGCCGCCCGGTTCGACCAGATCGGTCGTGACTATCAGGCTGCGATCGACATCCGTGTGCCGGGTGCAGACCGGATCACCGACAAGACGATCTCGACCTATCAGATTGCGCCGCTGGCGTGGCTGTCGCTGCCCAATGCCAAGATCGTGGTCCTGCGCCGCGATCCGCGCGACAACCTGTGGTCGATCTTCAAGAACCGGTTTGTGACCGGGTTGCATCTGTATTCCTATAGCCAGTCCGACCTTGTCGAGACCTATCGCCTGTTCACCGAATACCTTGCCCTGTGGCGCGACATGGCACCCGAACGCATCTATGAGCTTCACTATGAAGCCCTGGTCGCAAACCCGGAACAAGAGGTACGCAAGCTTCTGGAGTTCTGCGAACTGGAATGGGAAGACGCCTGTCTGAACTTCCACAAGACCGACCGGGATGTGAAAACCCTGTCGCTGGCACAGGTGCGCCAACCCCTTTACAACTCGTCCATCGGCAAGTGGCGCCGATACGAGGCGCAACTGGACGACATGCTGACCGGGCTGAAAGGGCTGGAGGGTGTGCCCGACGACTGACCGCCCTGCCCCGGTGCGTTCAGGCCCGGTTCAAAGATCCTGCTGCGCGCCGAATTCTCCGACCGCACGCCCAAGGTCGGCGGACAGCCGGATGTAGAGCTGGTCCAGCGCTTCGAACATTGCATGGTTCAGCGCGTGACCGGCCTCGGTCCCGGAGAAATCGACATAGTCCTCCAGAACCTCTTGCGAGACCGGGCCATAGGCCGTGGACAGAAAGGCAAACAGCCATTCAGAGGTGTCGCGCCGGATTTCCACCTCCTGCGACCAGACCTCGAACAGGATTTCCTGCTCGGTCAGCTTCTCGGACGGGATCGGATGCGCGTCGGTCATCGCCCTGAGGAACGCATAGTTCGAATTCAACGCGCCCATGACATTGCGTTCGACCAGGTCGTTGACCTCGACGAAGCGCAGTATGGCATCTTCGCGCGGCGTCAGCGCACGCCCGCTCAGCCAGGCGCTGCGCGCCCGGTCTTCGACATCGGAATCCAGAAACGCCCGGCGCGCGGTAATCTCAAGATCGACCACGCTCTGCATATCGTCAGAGGCATAGAACTCGCACAGCGTGTCCAGATGCGTGGCGTCCAGCGCCGCCTCCATGGCCGTTTCGGCCTCGGTTTTCATACGCTCGGCGTCGTAGATCGACTGAACCCGCCGACGCCATGACGCGCCGCCGGGATGGCCCAACAGGTCCACATCCGCTTCCAGCGCCATTGTGGCGCCTTCCTCGTGCATGATATCCAGCAGGTCGTTCAGCCGCAAAAGCGACCACAGCTTGTCATAGCTCTCGGCGACGCTCGGCTCAGCCGATGCCGCCCCGCGCGGCGCGGCCCACGCCGCTGACATCACGCCACCGACCGCCAGCGCACAAAACACCGCTGCGGCGGCAAGGATTGGCCGCAGACGGCGACGCATCACAGTTCCTGCTCGGGGCGCAGATCGACAAGGCGGCTGGCCAGTGTTTCGTACCGCTCGGCCATGATCTGATACTGAACCGCATTCAAAATCTCGTAGACCTGCATCATCTTCGGCTCCTGCAGGGCGGCCAGATAGTCGATCAGGTCCTCATCGGACAGGTCGCGATAGGCATAGGCATTGGCCACAAGGCTGTTGACCTCGATATTCTTGCGCATCTCGCCCGCCTGCTCCATCAGCATCAGGCGCAAATCCTCTTCGGAAATCTCGAAATCGCTGACCCCGGCGGCCATCGCCGCCATCAGATAGCGCACCTGGATTTCCACGATGGATTTGATCGCGGTCTCGGTCGATCCGATCGCCCGGCCCATTTCACGAAACAGATCGACCCGGATACTGTCCTGATCCAGCAATTCGCCTGTCAGGCGTTCGCCCTCGGCATATTTCTCGGCGTCGTCCGCCATGTGGCTTTCGTTTTCCACCTCGACCAGCCGTTGTCCCAGCGGGCTGCCATAGAATTCCACGCCGTGATCCAGCAGGTCGTCGGGCATGACCGCCGCGATCATCGCGACGGCTTCCGCGATCATCTCCTCGGGGTCGAACACTTCTTCGGCCAGCCTAACCCACTGGCGGCCAAAGACGTCCGGATCCTCGCCCGTCAGGGCCGGTCCGGCCATCGCACCCTGCTGGATCGAGGCGATCGCCACATCAAAACCCGTGACCTTCAGGAAATCGCGTATGTCCTGCTCTTCCGCGGCCTGCGCGCCTGTCAGCGCGGCCAGCGTCATGAGAACAAAGGCGAATATCGGCGCCAATCTGCTGGTTTTCATCGGAACATGCGCCCTTTCGCGTGGTTGGTTTCCCTGCAGCCTAGCCCCGCGCAGGGCAAGTGCCAAGCACTGCCCGATCACGAAACCGCAGGTCGGCAACGAATTGTTCAAAAAATGGCTTGCACATGCCGCGCGAGGCAACTATGCCCCCCGCAAGACCCCCGCGGAGAGGTGCCGGAGTGGTCGAACGGGGCGGTCTCGAAAACCGTTGTGGGTGCAAGCCCACCCAGGGTTCGAATCCCTGTCTCTCCGCCACTTGTCTTTGATTTCATTGGGGAATCTGGCAAGTCGCTAAATCTACTAACGCTCTACTACTCTTTTTCAGCCGGTGTTTTCGCCGGTTTGAAGGCGTAAGTTGCGCGTTGGCATTCGGCCTCGCTCTACATATAGTTAATCGCAAGAGTTCACACACAATGCGGGTTTGTAATGCGCGGCTATAACTCAGGTTCAAATGATCTGCTTTTCAACCAAGGGGACTGGCACGCAACACAGGATGCTTGGAAGAACAAGATGGTGTCTGCGATTGAAGCCATGGACGGGGACGAACTCCTAAATACTTCGACAACCGACTTGGCACGCTACTACGCGGAGCAATACGCTTTCGATGCCCCTACCATTCATCCTGACGACCTTGTGGTGGATCAACGTGAAACACAAATCGACGTCAGCCACGACAGAAACAGGTTGATACATGACCGTTCGCGCCCGTTCTACATGACTGGCACAGCACTGGACGTAGAGATTCCTTACTCCGGTAACAAGGTTGGGTTCGATATACAGCCTACGACTTGGAGCACAGGTAAGCCGCGCGGCACGGTTGCCACGAATGTAATCAAGTTCACCATCTCCGGTACTGACCTGACACCAGACCGCGTGAAAAGTGAAATCGACAGACGTATTTCTGGACTGAATGAACACCTTGAGTGGCTGCGCAACGATGCGCGTAACTACAACGCCGGACTTGAAGCACTTGCGACCCAAACTATCGAGCGACGCAAGGAAAAGCTTCTGAAAGACAAGTCCTTGGTAGCGGGCTTGGGCTTCAAAATGAAGCAACGCCCCGGTGCATCCGAAACCTACGCCGCTCCGCAGGTGCGAAGGAAAATTCGCCCGGCCACGCCGAAACCTTCCGCATCCCGCGCGCCCTACACGCCCGAGCCGACGCTTACCGTCGAAGATTACGAACACATACTGACTGTGCTTGAAAACATGGTCAGCGTGATGGAGCAAAGTCCCGGTGCTTTCCGAGAAATCGACGAAGAAAGCCTACGAACGCATTTCCTTGTCCAGTTGAATGGCCACTATTTTGGCGACGCCACCGGAGAAACCTTCAACTATGAGGGCAAGACGGACATTCTAATCAAGGCCGAAGGCCGAAACATCTTCATTGGAGAATGCAAGTTCTGGACTGGCGAGAAAGCGTATCTAGAAACATTGGACCAAGTGCTTTCCTACCTAAGTTGGCGTGACACCAAGGCCGCAGTCCTTATGTTCAGCCGAAACAAAGACTTCACGGGTGTTCTTGAGAAGATTTCTAGCAGCACTCCGAACCACGCAAACTTCAAGAAGTTGGTGAAGAAGCGTTCGGAAAGCAGTTGGACCTACCTTTTTGGCCACAAAGACGACACCAACCGCGAAATTTCCATCACGGTTCAAGCTTACAACGTGCCAGAGCGTATCGAACCGCGTATTCGACCGCTCGGAAGGTAAAAAATATCGCGCAGTCGGCGCGGCAAGTTGCCCTCGGCACTTAGGGAATCCCCCTAAATCAGCCCCGACCACGGCACGATCTGGACATTAATCAAACGATAGATTAAATTCCCTCTCAGACCCCCGAACGCACAGGTTTGGCATGACGGATGTATCGGAACCCCGCACAGGCACGGCTCAGGCGCTGATCGCGGCGGCTTTGCGTCTGTTTGGGGAAAAGGGGTTTGCTGCGACCTCGACCCGCGAAATCGCGGCGGCGGCGGACACCAACATTGCCTCGATCGCCTATTACTTCGGCGGCAAGGAAGGTTTGCTTGAGGCTTGTCTGGCCGATGTTGCGCGCCAGTTGCCCGCGGCTGCGGTCGTTGCGTCCGATCACAGCCGGCTCAGCCCCGGCGAAGCGCAATCCGCGCTGGAAACCGTTGTTCGAACCCTGATCAGCTTCTTCCTGACAACACGCGAGGCGCAGGATGTGGTCAGGTTCATCCTGCGGCAGTTGATCGAAGCCTCGGATACGGCCATCGACACGCTCTATGAAAAGCTGTTCGAACCCAAGCACCGCGAGCTTTGCCAGCTTTGGGCCATCGCGACCGGGCAGGACCCGGAAAGCGAACAAACCCGGCTGGCCGTCTTTTCCACCATCGGCCAGATCATCTATTTCCGCATCGGGCTGCCCATGGTTACCCGCCGCATGGCGTGGGACACCATCGACCGGAACGCCGTCGAGGCGATCACCGCGACCGTGATCGCCAACCTGCGGGCCGCCACCAACAGAAAGCCATCAGAATGACCGGATTTCTCTGCGCCCTGCCCTTTCTGTCCGGGCTTTTCGCCGCCTGCGCCGAGCCACCGCCGCTGGCGACGGGATATGTCGAGGGCGCGTATACCCTGATCGCGCCGGTGGCCACCGCCCATATCGGGACGATCCATGTCGCCCGCGGGGACCGCGTCGAAGCCGGAACGCTTCTGGTCTCGATGGAGACACAGGACGCCGAGATCCGGCTGGCGGAAGCCGAAGCCGCGCTGGCAAAGGTCGGCAACCAGCTGGAAAACCTGACCTCGGGCAAGCGGCCCGAGGAAATCCGGGTGATCGAGGCAGCGCTGGCCTCGGCGATGGAAAGCGCCAAAGAAGCGGACCGGACCGCCGAACGCTACAAGGCGCTGGCCGAACGCGGCGCGGCCACCACCGCCCAGCGGGACGATGCGGAAACCGCGCTTCGGGTTGCCAATGCCAAGGTGGCCGAGATCGAGGCCAACCTTGTCGTCGCCCGGCTCCCGGCAAGGCCGCAGGAAATCGCGGCGGCCAAGGCGGCGGTGGAAAACGCCCAGGCGGCCCGCGACTTTGCGAACTGGAGCCTGGAGCAGCGCCAGCTTGTCGCCGCCGGAGCCGGCCAGATCACCGACGTGATCCGAAACGAGGGCGAGATCGCCGGCCCCTCGGCGCCGGTTCTGACATATCTTGGCGACACCGCGGTCAAGTTGCGGCTATACGTCCCGGAACCGTCATTGTCGCAGATCGAGATCGGATCGCTTCTGGCGGTGCATTGCGACGGATGCGCCGACGATGTGACGGCACAGATCACCTATATTTCCGATGGCCCGGAATTCACGCCACCGGTGATCTATTCGCTCGAAAACCGTCAGAAGCTTGTCTATCTGATCGAGGCGGCGCCCGCGAACCACCAGGTGCTGAAACCCGGTCAGATCGTCGATGTGGCCCTGATGGCGGATGAGCCATGACCGCCCTGCCCGCCATCGACGTGCACGGCCTGACCAAGCGGTTTTCCGGCCATACGGTGGTTGACGATGTGTCGCTGACCGTCGCCAAGGGCGAGATCGCGGGCTTTCTGGGGCCGAACGGATCGGGCAAGACCACGACCATCCGCATGATCTGCGGCCTGCTGACACCGGATGCGGGCGACGGGCAGGTTCTGGGGCTCGACATTCGGCGCAACAGCCGCGAGATCAAGCGCGAGGTCGGGTATATGACGCAGCGCTTCTCGTTCTACGAGGACCTGACGATCAACGAGAACCTGAGTTTCGTTGCCGGACTTTACGGCCTCCGCCCAGCCAGGAAGGCCGTGGCCGACACCCTGGCGGATCTGGGGCTGACCAGCCGCAGGCACCAGCTTGCCGGTTCGCTGTCGGGTGGATGGAAGCAGCGGCTGGCGCTGGCGGCCTGCATCATGCACCGTCCGAAGCTTCTGTTGCTTGACGAGCCGACGGCGGGCGTCGATCCCAAGGCGCGGCGCGAATTCTGGGACGAGATACATGAGCTGGCCGCCAACGGGCTGACGGTTCTGGTGTCGACCCACTACATGGACGAGGCCGAACGCTGCCATCACATCCATTACATTTCCTATGGCCATCTGGTCGCCTCGGGCAGCGTGGCGGATGTGGTCGCCAATGCCGGGCTGGTCACGATGACGCTTTCGGGCAACGCGACAGCCAAGGCGGCGCAGCGCCTGAAGGGGATGCCGGGCGTCGAACAGATTGCTCATTTCGGCAATACGCTTCACATCGTCGGCCGGGATGAAGCAGCATTGCGTGCCTCGGCCAAACAGGTCGCATCCGAAACCGGAACGCATTTGCAGCCGTCGGAAACCTCGCTTGAGGATGTGTTCATACAACTGATGGGCAGCACGCAGGACAACATGTCATGAACCGCTTTCTGTCCCTCGGTCGGTTGCTTGCCTTGCTGCGCAAGGAATCCATCCAGATGCGGCGGGACCGGATCACCTTCGCGATGATGCTTGGCATTCCGCTGATCCAGCTCATGCTGTTCGGGTTCGCGATCAACACCGATCCCAAGATGCTGCCCACCGCACTGGTGGCCCCGACACAGGATCGGTACACGCGGGCCATGGTGTCGGCGCTGGAGCTGACCGGCTACTATCGCTTCGTCACCACCGACGCGACCGCCGCCGAGGCCGAAACCATGATCGCCCGCGGCGATGTCGCGTTTGTCGTCACCGTGCCGTCCGATTTCGGGCGCCGGGTCGAACGCGCCGATCATCCGCAGATCCTGATCGAAGCCGATGCCACCGATCCGTCCGTGGCGTCGGGCGCGATCTCGACCCTTGGCACCGTGGCGGCCGAGGCGCTTTTGCGCGAAACCGGTGGCGAAGCAACAGCGGCCGAGCGCGCGGCGGGCCAGCTGAGTGTCGTCGTGCACCGTCGCTATAACCCCGAGGGGATCACCCAATACAACATCGTTCCGGGGCTTCTGGGGGTCATCCTGCAACTGACCATGGTCATGATGACCGCGATGGCCCTGACCCGCGAGATCGAGCGGGGCACGATGGAAAACCTGCTGTCGATGCCCGCGACACCGCTTGAGATCATGCTGGGCAAGGTGCTGCCTTATTTCGTCGTCGGAGCGGTGCAGGTCGTCGTCGTGCTGGTCGCGGCGCGGCTGATCTTTAATGTCCCTTTCCAGGGCGCATTGCACATCATCGTGGCCGGGGTTTTCCTGTTCGTGCTTGCGCTGGTGATCCTTGGGTATCTGATTTCCACCGTATCGCGAACGCAGATGCAGGCCATGCAACTGACCTTCTTCTTCTTTCTGCCCTCGCTGATGCTGTCGGGCTTCATGTTTCCGTTCCGGGGCATGCCGGTATGGGCCCAAACACTTGGTGAGATATTCCCGCTGACGCATTTCCTGCGGCTCATTCGGGCGGTGATGCTGAAAGGGGCGGATGCCGTGACCGTTGCGGGCCCCTTCCTGGCCCTGTTTGCCTTCGTCGTGCTGCTGATGGCCGTGGCCCTCAGACGGTTCCGGCAAACGCTGGATTAAGGGCGGGCTGTCGCAGAGATAATTGGCGAGACCCACGGTGCTTCATGTGAGGATGAACATCAACCCGCCACGCTATCATCCTGAATTTACTGCGAATATCCATTTTGTCGGGCAAGCACTATTGCAGTTTCATCCCTAGTTCTTGTTGGGTGAAACCAATCTGGTTCGATTGTCCTGACACCCCGGACAATTGCTCCCAATCCCTGCCACTGTTGCAAAAAATGCGGTCTGAGGCGAGAATGGGGGCATTATTTAACACTTTAAATTGATTCTTTTTCGAATGCCTTACCAAGGAGTTTAACCATGACACTCCGCCTTGTTTCGTGTCTTTTGGCCGGTCTGATGATGCCACTTTCAGCATCGGCACAACTGTTTTCCGGCCCGCTGGACGAAGCGCGCCTGGTCGGTCGCGACGAAACCACCTTCCCCCCTGCCGATGAAGATTACTTTGCCGAAATGGACAACGGCATTCCGCTGACGCCCGATGAAATCAAGGGCCGTAACATGTGGATGGTTTGGACCGGCGGCAATGACCTGTTGTGGGACACGCTGACGGTGGACACGTTCGGGCAGTTCGATCTGCTGAAAACCCTGTCCTCGCACCCCAGCCTGCCCGCCAAACGGTCAAACCGGTTCGATTATCTGGGCCTGATCAACGAACCCTGCTTTGACGAGGCGACCGGCCCGGTCGAAGATCGCCACGGGCTGTGGCTGGATGTGCGGCGCGACGATTGCGCGCCCGACCCCTTCGCCAATGCCGAAAAATATCCCGGCGTTGAAATCGGTGCCCGCGGGCGCAACATGCCGGTCTGGTCCTATTATGGCGAACCCACGGGCGTGCTGGGGTTACGGCTGTTCCCGAATCCCGAGTTTGACGAACGCGCCGAACAGCGCTGGGACCCCGAGCGGTTCTACACCGACCCCGACTATTACAACGACGACGAGCTTGTGCGCCCCTATCGCGTCGGAATGTCCTGCGCCTTCTGCCACGTCGGACCCAGCCCGATTGACCCGCCAGCCGATCCCGAAAACCCCGAAATGCGCAACCTGAACGCCACGGTGGGCGCGCAATATTTCTGGTTCGACCGGATCTTCGCGTGGAACCCGGACATGCGCTATTACATGGTGCAGTTGATCCATACGGCGCGGCCCGGCACGCTGGACACGTCGCTGGTATCGCCGGATTACATCAACAACCCACGCACGATGAACGCGATCTATCTGCTTGAGGAACGCCTGGCCAACGCCCGCCGCTTCGGCGAGGAACGGCTTGAAGGTGGTGAGCTGAACAACAAGCAGTTTCAGGACTATGTCGACGACGGCCCGCTGACCGCGTTCTTCGAAGACCCGGACCTGAGCTTCAGCCCCCGCGTTCTGAAGGACGGCGCGGATTCGGTGGGTGCGCTTGGTGCCCTTAACCGTGTCTATCTGAATATCGGGCTGTTCAGCGAGGAATGGACGCGCCATTTCAACCCCATCGTGGGCGGGCGCGACATCACGCCGATCAAGATCGAGACCGCTCAGAAAAACTCGGCCTATTGGCGCGCGACCGAGGATCAGACCCCCCTGACCGCGCTTTACTTCCTGAAAGCAGGTCGCCCGGATCGGCTGGCGGACGCGCCGGGGGGCGATGCGTTCCTGACCGAGGACGCCGCACTAGTGGATCGCGGCAAGATCGTTTTTGCCGAGAACTGCGCCGGGTGCCATTCGTCGAAACTGCCCGAAAGCGCGTATGAAGCGATGCCCGGCGGCTGTTCCGGCCCCGGTTATCTGGACTGTTTCAATCGCTATGGCGCGCTGACCCAAACCGAGGATTTCAAGGCCCAGATGCGCGCGATCGTGGGGGCCGAGGATTTTCTGGATGGCAATTACCTGTCCAACGAACTTCGCATCCCGGTCACGCTTCTGGAAACCAATGCGTGCAGTCCGCTGGCCACCAATGCCATTGCAGGCAACATC
>JAUHWP010000060.1 GCA_030424645.1 Alphaproteobacteria bacterium | reverse complement strand
GACCTGTCACTGATGGCCAAAGCCCGCGCGGGCTTCCACGGCCCGGCCGGCACCGGCCTGAACCAGCTGGTTCGCGGGATCGGTGGTGCAGAATATATCGCCAGCTTCCTGACCAGCTTCACCGGTGAAGAACAGGAAGTGGCAGGTAACTTCCTGAACGGCAACACCGCGTTTGCCGGGGGGTGGACATCCATGCCCCCGCAGCTTGAAGACGGGCTTGTCGAATATGACGACGGTCACAACAACTCGGCCCATCACATGGCCGAAGACGTCGCCGCCTTCCTGATGTGGACGGCGGAACCCAAGATGATGGCGCGCAAGCAGGCGGGCTTTGTTTCAGTCCTGCTGCTGGTGCTGCTGACCTCGCTTCTGTATCTGACGAACAAGAAGCTCTGGGCCCCGCACAAGGGCAAGAACCTGGATCTGTAATCACACAGTGATCCATGAACAAAAAAGGGCGCCCCAGGGCGCCCTTTTCTTTTGATCAACTCCCCAAATACTCCCGCAGCGCGTCTGGCGGATCGTCGAAGATCTGCGCCGTCGGCACCGGGGCGTGAACCTGCCCGCCTTCGACCAGCACCACCTCATCCGACAGAAGCCGCGCGTCTTCGGGGTTGTGACTGACCATCAACAGCGTTGCCCCGGTTTCTGCGGTCAGTTCGCCCACAAGTTCCAGCATCTCGGCACGCAGGGCCGGGCCAAGCGCGCCAAAGGGTTCATCCAGAAGCAACAGGGGGCGATGGCGCAGCAGCACCCGTGCCAGCGCCACGCGCGCAATCTGGCCGCCCGACAGTTGCGCAGGCTTTCGGTCTCCTTTCCCGGTCAGCCCGACCCGCTCCAACGCGGCGTCGACCCGGCGCTTGTCGTCCGGGGTCAACCGCAAGTCCGGCCGAACCCCAAGCCCGACATTCTGCGCCACGGTCAGATGCGGGAACAGGTTGTTGTCCTGAAACACCATGCTGATCGGCCGGTCCGCCGGATCATCGGGCATGGTGCCCCCTTTCCACCTGATCACACCGCTTGTCAGGGGCTGGAACCCGGCAATCATCGCCAACAGGGTGGACTTGCCCGCACCGGACGGGCCAAGCACCGCAACGCGCTTGCCTTCCGGCACCTGAAGGTCCGCCGAAAGGGTGAAGTCCCCCATCTCGATCCGTGCGTTTTCAATCGTCAGCATTCACCCGACCCCCGCGGTCAAATATCCAGAACAAGAGCAACGACAGCCCCAGCAAAAGCACCGCCGCCGCCGCCGCGTCGTCCATCCTGTAGGATCCCATCAAACGATAAAGCTGCAGGGGCAGCGTGACCCCTTGCGGGTCGGCAAACATCGCGATGACCCCAAGATCACCCATCGACAGGGCCGCGGCCAGCCCAAGGGCAAACCCGATGGGCCGCCGCAGCCGGGGCAGCCACAGAAGCCGCAGACGCGTCAGTCCGTGCAAGCCCAGCCCATCCGCCAGCGCGCCATAATCACGCTCGACGCTGTTCAGCGCCGGGACAAGGGCACGCAAGGCAAAAGGCAGGCTCATCGCCGCGTTCACCAGGGCTGTCACCGGCAGGGCCAGGTCGGACGGCTTCACAAACGGAAACAGGATCAGGAAAAGCCCGGTTCCGACCACCAAGGGTGAGGCCGCGATGGTCAGATACCCCAACCCCTCGGCCAGCCATGCCCCCCGCTGAACCACAAGGGCCGCAATCGGCAGCGCCAGCGCCAGGGTCAGAAACGCCGATCCGAACGCCACCATCAAGGATCGGATTGCCGCCTGAAACACCGACTGGGGAAGCGTCAGAAGCCCCGGCAAACCGTCAATGACGACCATCGTCAGGGGCAAAAGCAAAAACAGGCTGGCCAGGGTAATTGCCACCACATCCATGATCCGCTGCCCCCCGCTGTCGTCCCACCGTTGCACGGCACGATCCAACCCGGTGCCCATATTGCCGGGCATCGCGATCTTGAACGCAATCAACGCAGCCCCGATGCCCATGGCAAACTGGATCAGGGCCAGCAGCGCGGCGCGGCCAAGGTCGAAATCGAACTTGAATGCCTCATAGATTGCCAGCTCGACCGTCGTCGCCCGCGGCCCCCCGCCCAGCGCAAGCGCCACGGCAAAGGACGTCAGGCAGATCAGGAAGATCACCAAGAACGCGCCGGGGATCACCTCGCGCAGCACCGGGCGCTCCAGCGTGCGGGCAATGTCGCGCGGCCCCATCCCCAGCGACGCAGCAAGGCGGAAGCGTTCGGCGGGGATCGACAACCAGCCTTGCAGGATCAATCGCGTGGCCAGTGGCAGGTTGAAGAACACATGGGCCAGAATGACCCCGTGATACCCATAGACCGAGATCGGTTCGACCCCGACCAGGCCCAGCGCCGCGCTGACGATGCCGGTCCGGCCAAACACCGCGATCAGGCCAAGGACAGCGACAATGATCGGCAGGATAAACGGGGCGCCCAGCAGGGTGACAAGCGCTTGACGCCCCGGAAAATCACGCCGGGCCAGCGCGCGGGCAACCGGAATGGCCAGCACAACGCTGACCCCCGCCGACACCGCCGCCTGCCACAGGGTGAACCGGATCGCGGCCCAGTCTGCCGGGCCAAGACCCCGCCCCCCATCCGCCCTGAGCGCCACCGCCAGAAGTGTGCCGAACACCAGCACGACCAGCAGGGCAACAGCCAAAAGGCCGGGCCAATGCGACACCCAGATGGGGCGAGCTATCCGGCCCGACCGGGACATTTACTTTGAGAACGCCGTCAGCCACTCGTCCAGCGCGGGCTTGCGCAGGGCTTCGGCTTCGTCCTCGGGGTGGAAAATCGCCTTGCCCGGCACGCCCAGCAGGCCGAACTTTTCGGGCAAAAGGGCGGCGTCCAGTTTCGACGGATAGGACCAGTTCGAGGTCGGGATCGCCTTCTGGAACTCTTCGCTCAGCACATACTGCATGAACGCGCTGGCCAGCTCGGGCTGGTCCGAGGTCTTGAGCTTCGCCGCCAGTTCGACAAACAGGTAATGGCCTTCGTCAAAGATCGCGGCAGACTTCGTCATATCGTCTTCGGCAATGATGTGATAGGCGGGCGACGTGGTGTAAGACAGCACCATGTCCGCTTCGCCATCCGTGAACATCCCATAGGATTCCGACCACCCTTGGGTCACGGTCAGGATTTTCGGGGACAGCCGCTCCCACGCGTCGGATGCATCGTCGCCATAGATCGCCTTGACCCACAACAACAGCGCCAGACCCGAAATCGAACTGCGCGGATCCTGAATGACGATCTTCACATCGTCCGGCATATCAAAAAGTGCCTCGAAACTGGCGGGTGGGGTTTCCATCTTGGTGTTGTCATAGATGAATGCGGTGTAGCCATAGTTGAACGGCAGGAACACGTCGTCGGTCCAGTCGATCGGCATCGTCAGGCCGCTGACATCCTGCCCATGCGGCGCAAACAGGCCCGACGCCCGTGCCCGCGCGGTGACATCGGTGTTCAGACCGATCACCACATCGGCTTCGGTCCGTTCGCCTTCCAACAAGATGCGCGGTAGCACATCGCCGGTGATGAATTGCAGGTCACAATTGCACTGCGCTTCGAATCCCTGCTCGATTCCGGGGCCGGGGCCCCATTCCGAGGCGAAGTAGTCAGGCGCATAGACTTGAAGCACGGGCGTATCCGCGTTGGCCGCGCTGGCCATCAGTGCAAGTCCTGCGACAAATGAAAGGGTCTGTTTCATGGCATCCTCCAAATGCGCCGGACGGAGTGGCATTTGGGGCATCCAAATTACCTTCCCTCCGCCGGTTCTAGCCGGTTCAGGTTCAACGGGTCCGCATATCCTGCATCTCAGCCGGTTCGATCCGGCCCCCCGAGGTGACGCCATACCTGACGGTTTTGCTGGCGCTTTGCAAGCCCCCCTTGACCTTGCGGGCTTGATCGGCAATGTGACCGCTAACACCCGCCATACCGGAGCCGCACATGTCGGACGCACCTCATTCGCCCGTCAGAGGGCTGGGCTGTGCTTTTGCCGCCTTCGCCGTCTTTGCCACCCATGATGCGATCATCAAGGCGCTCGGCGTCAATTTCTCGGTGTTCCAGATCATCTTCTTCGCGATGCTGTTTGCCTTCGTGCCGATGTCGGTCCTGATGCTGGCAGACCGTCAGGTGGACAATTTCCGCCCGAACCACCCGTGGCTTATTCTGCTCAGGTCGGTGACCACCGTCATCGCGATGTCGGCAGCATTCTATGCGTTCACCGTGCTGCCGCTGGCCGAGGTCTATGCGCTGCTGTTTGCAACCCCCCTGCTGATCACGGCAATGTCGGCCATGCTGCTGGGCGAAACCGTGCGGGTGCAACGCTGGGCGGCTGTCGTGGTCGGGCTGATCGGGGTTCTGATCGTCCTGCGGCCCGGTGTCACCCAGATCTCGTTCGGACATATCTGCGCCCTGGTCGCCGCGTTCTGTTCCAGCCTGGGGTCGATCATCATGCGAAAAATCGGCGGCGAAGAGCGGACAGCGGTGATGATCCTTTACCCGATGCTGTCGTCGATCCTGGTCATGGCCTTGGCGCTGCCCTTTGTCTATCACCCCATGGATGTGGCAGAGCTTGGCCTTTTCGCCGGTGTCGGGGTCCTGTCGGTGCTTGCGCAGTTCATGATCATCGCCGCCTATCGGATCGCACCAGCCGCAGTGATCGCCCCGAGCCAATACAGCCAGATCCTTTGGGCCACCCTGTTCGGCGTCCTGTTCTTCAACGAATGGCCGGACAGCTGGGTGGGCGTCGGCGCCTCGGTCATCATCGCATCCGGCATCTTCATCGTCTGGCGCGAAAGCCGCCCGTCGGTCTCGATGCGCAACCCGATCCTGCGCAATCCCAACCCGCGGTATGACGCGGGGCCAAGCCCCAAACCGAAACACCGCAGACCGACAAGCTGACGCCGTCACGCTTCCCTTTCGCGCGGGGCTTCGCTATCACCCTGACAACGAAGGAGCATCCCCATGTCGATGAACAGCTTTGGTCACATCTTCCGCGTCACCACCTGGGGTGAAAGCCACGGTCCAGCATTGGGGGCCACGGTTGATGGCTGCCCGCCGAATATCCCGCTTGAGGCCGGGATGATTCAGGTCTGGCTGGACAAGCGCCGCCCCGGCCAGAACAAGCACACGACCCAGCGCAATGAGCCCGATCAGGTGCGCATCCTGTCGGGTGTCTATGAAGGCAAGACCACCGGCACGCCGATCCAGTTGATGATCGAAAACACCGATCAGCGGTCAAAAGACTATGGCGATATCGAAAAGACCTTTCGCCCCGGCCATGCCGACATCACCTATTGGCAGAAATACGGCATCCGCGATCCGCGCGGGGGCGGCCGATCCTCGGCCCGGGAAACCGCCGCGCGGGTGGCTGCGGGTGGCATTGCGCGCGAGGCGTTGAAGGCGCTGGTGCCGAGGCTAGAGATCAAGGGCTATATGACCCAGATGGGTGCCCTGCACCTTGATCGTGACAGGTTTGATTGGGACGCGATTGACCAGAACCCGTTCTGGCTGCCCGACAACACGGCGGTAAAGGACTGGGAAGACTATTTGCACCAGTTGCGCACCAAGGAACATGACAGTGTGGGCGCGGCCGTCGAGGTCGTGGTGCGTGGGGCGCCCGCCGGGCTGGGGGCACCGATCTATGCCAAGCTGGACACGGATCTGGCCGCCGCGATGATGTCGATCAACGCGGTGAAAGGCGTCGAGATCGGCGAAGGCATGGCGGCCGCCGGCCTGAAAGGCACCGAGAACGCAGATGAGATTTCGATGGGACCCGATGGCCCGGTCTTCACCTCGAACCATGCTGGCGGCATTCTGGGCGGTATCTCAAGCGGTCAGGACATCGTCGTGCGCTTCGCGGTCAAACCCACCAGTTCGATCCTGACCCCGCGCCAGTCGATCACCAAATCGGGCGAACCGATTGAAGTCGTCACCAAGGGCCGCCACGATCCCTGCGTCGGCATCCGCGCCGTGCCCGTAGGCGAAGCCATGGCCGCTTGCGTGATCCTTGACCACGTCATGTTGCACCGCGCCCAGATGGGGGAAGGTGCGCGCGGCAAGATCGGTTGACCGGTGGCCGTGCTGCGCACGGCAGATTTGAGGCCTCCGGCGGGGATATTTCGGGCCAGAAGAAGCCCGTGGCGTCGTTCTGACACCTTCACACCTGTGTGGGGTTTTGTTTCGACAGCTGCACGGCAAGGATGCCGAAGGTGATGATGGCGACCCCCACGAAATCCATCACGGTCAGCGCCTCGCCCAGCAAGAGCCATGCGGTTGCGACACCGAAGAACGGGTTGAGGAAATGGAACGTCGCCGCCTTGACCGCACCGATCCGACCCACCAGCGCAAACCAGACCCAGGTGGCCATCACACCCGGCACCAGGACGGTATAGCTGAAGGCAAAGCCCAGCCGCAGGCTTGGCTCGAATGTCGGGTGTTCCAGGAAAGCCGCAACAATCGTCAACACGGCGGCCCCGATGAACATCTGCAAGCCGACGATCATCATCAGATTGCCACCGGACGATGCGCTTCGCACCGCCAGCGTGGCCGCCGTCAGGGCCGCAGCCCCAAGGAAACACAACACGACGCCGGTCACATCGACACCGCCAGACAGGCGCGACCCCATGATCAGGGCGACGCCGACGATCCCGGCAAGCAGACCGAACATCGCCAACGGGCGCATCCGGTCGCCCATGAACGCCCAGCCGGCAAAGGCAACCATCAGCGGCATGGTAGATGCGATGATGGATGCCAGCCCGGCTTCGACCCACTGCATCGCGACGAAATTCAGACCCAGATACAGGGCATTCTGGCAGACCCCGAACACGATCACCGCCCGCCATTGATTGCGGGTCAGCGACCAGCTTTGGCCCAGCGCGCGCGCAATGATGACCGCCAGCAACCCCGAGATCAGAAACCGCAACGCCAGCGAATAGAGCGGCGGCGCATCGGCCACAATGATCCGGGCCGAGGTGAAGGCAGAGCTCCACATCAGGGCAAAGGACAGCCCCATAAAGATCGCGCGCAGATCCATGTTACCTCCGGCAAAAAGAAAAGGGCCGCCACGTGGGCGACCCTTTCCGAAATTCCATCCGGGGACAAGCCCCTACAGGCAGAAGATCAGCCGTTCACGCTGTCTTTCAGGGCCTTCGCGATGGTCATTTTCACAACCTTGTCGGCGTCCTTGTGGATCTGCTCGCCAGTGGCGGGGTTGCGCACCATGCGGGCAGGACGTTCGCGGCAATAAATCTTGCCAACGCCCGGCAGGGTCACGGCGCCACCACCGGACACTTCCTTGGTGATGATGTTGATGATACCGTCCAGCGCGCTCGACGCCGATTTCTTGTCCGAGCCCATTTCTTCGGCCAGGGCAGCGACCAGCTGGGTCTTCGTCATAGGTTTCGACATATAATACACTCCTCACATTTACCCATTGATTGGGCTTCATTGGGCGCATTTAACTGTATGTAGCGGGGGGACACAACGGTTTGTTATGCTGATTTCCCCAATAAATAGCGCTTTTTTGCCTGTTTTCGCGCTTCTTTCCCTAAAGGAAAGCGGTCTCTTCGAAACTTCTGAGCTTCCGACTATGGATTCGCTCGATCGGCATGTCGCGCAAAGTCTCCATGGCCTGGATGCCGATCAAGAGGTGACGCGCCACCTGTGACTTATAGAAATCCGAGGCCATGCCGGGCAGTTTCAGCTCTCCGTGCAGCGGTTTGTCGGACACGCAGAGGAGCGTGCCATAGGGCACGCGGAACCGGAACCCGTTGGCGGCAATGGTGGCGCTTTCCATATCCAGCGCGATGGCACGTGACTGGCTCAGCCGTTGCACGGGGCCGGATTGATCGCGCAGTTCCCAGTTCCGGTTGTCCAGCGACGCAACCGTGCCGGTCCGCATGATGCGTTTCAGCTCATACCCCTCAAGTTCCGTCACCTTGGCCACCGCCTGTTCCAGCGCGATCTGTATCTCGGCCAGCGGCGGGATCGGCACCCAGATGGGCAGATCATCATCCAGCACCTTGTCTTCGCGCAGGTAAGCATGGGCCAGCACGAAATCACCCAACCGCTGGCTGTTGCGCAGCCCGGCACAGTGACCAACCATCAACCAGGCATGGGGGCGCAGAACGGCGATGTGATCGGTGGCGGTCTTGGCGTTGGACGGCCCGACCCCGATATTCACCAACGTGATGCCTGCCCCGTCGGCCCGCTTCAGGTGATAGGAGGGCATCTGGGGCAATTTCTCGGGCACCGGCATTTCCTCATCCGGCGCGGTAATCTTGTGATACCCCGGCCCCACGAAAGAGGTATAGCCGCTGGCGGGATCGGCCAGCATCTGGCGGGCATAGGCCTCGAACTCTTCGACATAGAACTGGTAGTTGGTGAACAGAACGTGGTTCTGAAAATCCTCGGGCTTGGTGGCGGTGTAATGGGACAGCCGGGCGAGCGAATAATCGACCCGTTGCGCGGTGAACGGTGCAAGCGGGGACACGTTGCCGTCATCTTTCAACGCAACCCCGTTGACGATGTCGTCATTCGTGCTGGACAGGTCCGGCACGTCGAACACATCCCGCAAGGGGAAGCGCATCGCACCTTCCTGCGGAACGGTGATGTCAGGGTCGTTTGCCACCGCGAAATGAACGGGAATCGGCGTGTCGGACCAGCCCACCTGAACCGGAACACCGTGATGTTCCAGCAAAAGCGACACTTGCTGCGTCAGGTAGCTTTCAAACAGATCCGGGCGGGTGATCGTCGTGCTGTAATTGCCCGGCGCGGGAACATGACCAAAGCTCAGCCGGGTGTCGATCTGCGCGTGACTGCTCGTGGTCAGGCAAAGTTCGGGATAGAAAGCGCGATAGCGCGTGTCTGGCTGATCGCCCGACACCGACTGTTCGAATGTTTCACATAGAAAAGCGCAGGCCTGGGCATAGAGTTCTTTCAACCGCTGCACGGCAGCCTTGGCGTCCGTAAAGGTTTCATGCGCCCCAAGCGGGGGCGTAATCACGGGAATGGCGTTTCCGTTGGAAGGCATCAATGTTCCTCGATCAGGTTGGTCAGCTTGAACCGGGTGACATCCACGAGACCCAGATCAGAGATACGTAACTCGGGAATGACAACAAGCGCCAGAAGCGAATGTTGCATATAGGCGTTGTTCAACGTGCAGCCACACTGCGCCATCGCGGCGACCATCGCATCGGCTTTCGCGGCAACATCTCGGGCGGGGGCGTCTGACATAAGACCCGCCACCGGAAGCTCGACCAGCGCCAGTTCTTCACCATCCTTGAACACGGTGATGCCGCCGCCGACCTCACCCAACCGGTTCGCGGCCAGCGCCATATCCTCGCGGCTGGTGCCGACAACGATCATGTGGTGGCTGTCATGCGCAACGGTCGAGGCAATGGCCATCTGCCCCGTATAGCCAAACCCCGACACCAACCCGTTCACCACATCGCCCGTGGCGCGGTGGCGTTCGACCAGCGCGATCTGGCAGACATCCTGCGCCTCGTCGGTTTCAACCAACCCGTCCACCACGCCAAGATCACGGGTCAGCGCCTTGGTCGGGGCCTGATTCTCGACCACGCCGATCACCTTGGCACGAACGGAATTTGCCCCCTCGGGCGCGGCAATCTCGAAATCCACGGCGTCCAGAACGCGGCCAAGATGCACGGTCTTGCGCGCGTATTCCGGCCAGTCCAGATGCGGGCAGTCGACCGTGACCTTGCCGCCTTCGGCCACCACCACTCCGCGCGCAATCACATTGTTGATCGGCAGGGTGGTCAGATCGTCGGTCAGGATCACATCCGCCCGCCGTCCGGGTGAAATAGAGCCTAACTCACGCTCCAACCCGAAATGCGTGGCCGTGTTGATCGTCGCCATTTGCAGCGCGACCAGCGGGTCGCAACCACAGGAAATCGCATGGCGTACCACGCGGTTCATATGTCCGTCATTGACCAGCGTCCCCGAATGGCAATCATCCGTGCACAGGATGAAATTGCGCGGGTCCAGACCCTTTTCCGTGACCGCCGTGATTTGGGTTTCAACGTCATACCACGCCGATCCCAGCCGCATCATCGACCGCATCCCCTGTCGCACGCGGGCAATTGCATCCGCTTCACAGGTGCCTTCGTGATCATCGGCCGGTCCACCCGCGGCATAGGCGTGGAAGGCCGGGCCAAGGTCCGGGCTGGCATAATGCCCCCCGACGGTCTTACCAGCGTCCTGTGTCGCCGCGATCTCGGCCAGCATCTTGGCGTCACCATTCACCACGCCCGGGAAATTCATCATCTCGCCCAGACCGATAATGCCGGGCCATTCCATCGCCTCGGCCACATCGTCAGGGGTGATCTCATAGCCAGTCGTCTCTAACCCCGGCGCGGATGGCGCGCAGGACGGCATTTGGGTGAAGATATTGACGGGCTGCAACAGCGCCTCGTCATGCATCAGCTTCACACCTTCCAGCCCCAGCACGTTCGCAATTTCATGCGGATCGGTGAACATCGTGGTGGTGCCATGCGGGATCACGGCGCGCGCAAACTCGGCCGGGATCAACATACCGCTTTCAATATGCATATGCGCATCGCACAGGCCGGGGATCAGATATTGGCCTTCGGCCTCAATCACCTCGGTCTGGGTCCCGATACAGTGCCCCGCATCCGGGCCGACATAGGCAAAGCGACCATCCGCAATCGCAACCTGCCAATCGTCCAGCACTTCGCGCGTATGAACATTCACCACGCGACCGCCCCGGATCACCAGATCGGCAGGCGCGCGCCCAGCCGCCACCGCGACAAGACGGGGCGCAGATTCAGACCATGATTTGAAGCTCGGGTTTTCCATTGACCCATTGTTCTAAATTCCGATGTTAGCGCAACCCCCAAAAAGGCTTTCACTTTTGCGCTTTTCAATCCGGCGGGCACGGCGATACTGCGCGCATGGACAAGACGCTTTTTATCTTCGGGTTCGGGTATTCTGCCCGCGCACTGGCGCGGTTGCTGCAAAACGCGTTTACCATCATCGGCACCTCGCGCGAGGCTGGCGATGGTGTAATCCAATGGCCGGGCACCAACATATCCGCACCGCTGTCGCGCACCACGCATCTGCTGGTCTCGGCGGGGCCGGATGCCGATGGCGACCCGGTTTTGCGGCGGGTTAGGGACGATATCGCTCGCATCGCCCCGCAACTTGAGTGGGTCGGCTACCTGTCCACAACCGGGGTCTATGGCGACCAGAATGGCGGTTGGGTGGACGAAGACACACCCCTTGCCCCGTCCACCAAACGCGGCCAGCAACGGGTCGAGGCCGAGGCGGCATGGCAAGAGCTTGCCGCCGAGGTGGGCCTGCCGCTGCACATCTTTCGACTGGCAGGCATCTACGGCCCCGGTCGCGGACCGTTTGCCAAGGTGCGGCGCGGCACCGCGCGACGGATCATCAAGCGAAACCAGGTCTTTTCACGCATCCATGTCGATGACATCGCGCAGGTGCTGGCCGCATCCATCGCAAATCCAAATCCCGGTCGCATCTATAACGTCTGCGACGACAACGCCGCGCCGCCCGAGGACGTTCTGGCCCACGCCGCCGATCTGCTGGGCCTGCCCCACCCACCCGCCGAGGAGTTCGACACCGCCGAGATGACGCCAATGGCGCGCAGCTTCTATGCTGAAAGCAAGCGGGTGCGGAATGACCGGATCAAGGACGAACTGGGGGTCAAGCTGCTCTATCCTACCTATCAGGATGGATTGGCGGCGCTGCTGAAAACCGAGGGTTAGGCCCGCTTTTCACCGATTTGCGCCACGCCCAAGACATCCAGCACCTTGGCCTCGATGTCCTTGGCCGACAAGCCAGCCTCTTCATACATCCGCGCGGGGGACGCATGGTCGATAAACGTATCAGGCAGCACCATCGAACGGAATTTCAGACCCGTATCGAACACGCCTTCATCCGCCAGAAGCTGCGCGACGTGACTGCCAAAGCCACCAATCGCGCCTTCTTCGATGGTGATCAGCGCCTCGTGATCGGCAGCCAGCTTCAGGATCAACTCGCGGTCCAGCGGTTTGGCAAACCGGGCATCCGCAATCGTCGGGCTGATCCCACGGGCGGTCAGCGCCTCGGCGGCTTTCTCGACCTCGGACAAGCGTGTCCCGAAGGACAGGATCGCCACACGTGACCCGTCACGGATCATCCGCCCCTTGCCGATCTCCAGCACTTCGCCCTGTTCAGGCAGTTCAACCCCGACCCCTTCACCGCGTGGATAGCGGAAGGCGCAGGGGCCATCGTTGATCGCATGGGCGGTCGCGACCATGTGCATCAACTCGGCCTCGTCCGCGGCGGCCATCACGACCATTCCGGGCAGGTTAGACATGAACCCAATGTCAAAGGCGCCCGCATGGGTGGCCCCATCGGCACCCACCAGACCGGCGCGATCAATGGCAAAACGCACGGGTAGTCGCTGCACCGCCACATCATGCACCACCTGGTCATAGCCGCGCTGCAGGAAGGTCGAATACATCGCGCAGAAGGGCTTCATCCCGCCCGCCGCCAAGGCCGCCGAGAAGGTCACGCCGTGCTGTTCGGCGATCCCCACATCAAAGCACCGCGAGGGGTAGCGTTCGGCCATCAGGTTCAGCCCCGTGCCATCCGGCATCGCCGCCGTCACCGCGCAGACCTTGTCATCCTTCCCGGCCAGATCGACCAGCGCCTTCCCGAAGACCGAGGTATAACTGGGCGCGTTCGATGGCGCCTTGTGCTGCTTGCCGCTGGCCACGTCAAACCTGGCGGTGGCATGGCCCCGGTCGCGCGCAGCTTCCGCAGGGGCATAGCCTTTGCCCTTCTTGGTGATCACATGGATCAGCATCGGCCCGGTCGCCCGGTCATGCACCGTGCGCAGGATCGACAGCAGGCTTTCCATGTCATGTCCGTCAATCGGCCCGACATAGGAAAAGCCCAACTCCTCGAACAAGGTGCCGCCCACAGTCATGGATTTGACCATCTCTTTCGCCCGGCGCGCACCTTCCTGAAACGGCTCGGGCAGCAGGCTGACCGCGCCCTTGGCTGCGGCTTTCAATTCCTGAAACGGCTCGCCTGCATACAGGCGACTCAGATAGCTGGACATGGCACCCACGGGCGGCGCAATCGACATTTCATTGTCGTTCAGAATCACGAACAGGCGGCGATCCAGATGGCCCGCGTTGTTCATGGCTTCAAACGCCATACCCGCCGACATGGCCCCGTCGCCGATCACGGCAACAGCGTCGCCGATCCCATGCTCGGGCGCACCCCCCAGATCGCGCGCCACCGCAAAGCCCAGCGCCGCCGAGATCGAGGTCGAGCTGTGCCCGGCACCGAACGGATCAAACGGGCTTTCCGACCGCTTGGTGAAGCCTGACAGCCCGCCTTCGGCCCGAAGGGTGCGAATGCGGTCGCGACGTCCGGTCAGGATCTTGTGCGGATAGCATTGGTGGCCCACGTCCCAGATGATCCGGTCGCGCGGGGTGTCAAAAACAGCGTGCAGAGCCACAGTCAGTTCAACGACCCCTAACCCGGCCCCCAGATGCCCGCCGGTTTCCGATACCGCCGAAATGGTCTCGGCCCGCACCTCTTTCGCCAGCGCGTAAAGCTCGCGGTCGGTCAGGGATTTCATGTCGGCCGGAACCGTCACGCGATCAAGAATGGGTGTCTCGGGTGTATCAGCCATATGCGCCCCGCTGCCTATCTGTCGCGCTGGATAACGAAACGGGCGGCGTCCCGCAAGGTTTCGGCATCCTTACCATGGGGGGCCAAAGCGTCACAGGCCTGATCCACAAGCTCGGCTGCGCGGGTTTTTGCCGCCTGCAAGCCCAGCAGGGATACAAAGGTCGCCTTGCCAGCGTCCGCATCCTTGCCAACGGCCTTGCCAACCGCCGCCGCATCCCCTTCCACATCCAGAATGTCATCAACGATCTGGAACGCCAGACCCAACGCAGTGGCATAGTCGCGCATAGGCGCAGGATCGGCGTCTGCCAGAACCGCCCCTGCCTCGGCCGACCAACGGATCAATGCCCCGGTCTTGCCAGCTTGCAACGCAATGATCTGATCCAGGGTCAAAGGTGCCGCTGCGGTTTCCGCTGCAATATCCAACGCCTGACCATGCACCATGCCGACCTGACCCGATGCCTGCGCCAGTGTTGCAATCAGGGGCACCCGCGCATCGCCCACGGCTTCGTTGGTCAACAGCTCGAACGCCAGGGTTTGCAGCGCATCGCCGACCAAAACCGCCGTCGCGTCGTCCCATTTCCGATGCACGGTGGGCAGCCCGCGGCGCAGGTCGTCGTCATCCATGCAGGGCAGATCGTCATGCACCAGCGAATAGGCGTGAACCGCCTCGATCGCCGCAGCGGGCCAGACAGAGATCGTGTCATCGACACCATGCAACCGCGCCGATTCCATCACCAGAAACCCGCGCAATCCCTTGCCACCCGCCGTCGCATATCGCATGGCATCCGCCAATCCACCGTCATCACGAATAGCACCATGCAGACAAGCCCGCGCCAGCCCGCTTGTCTCGATCAGCCGTGTTTGAAACATTTACAACCCTTCGACCGGGGTCGCACCCGTCGGCGTGCCATTGGGGTCCAGCGTGATGGCGGCCACCTTTTCTTCGGCTTCCTTCAGCTTCTTTTCGCACCGCGCCTTCAGTTCGGCCCCGCGTTCATAAAGCTTGATCGAATCTTCAAGCGCCACGTCGCCGCGCTCCAACTGACCGACCACGGTTTCCAGCGCGCGCATGGCCTCTTCGAAACTCATTTCGCCTACGGGTTTGTCGCTCATGCGCCTCGCTCCATCATCACTTTGACATAGGCCCCGACACTGTCGCCAAGGGCCTGAAGATCATAGCCGCCTTCCAGCGACGATACCACCCGGCCTTCGCAGCATTTGTCGGCCAGATCACAGATCCGATGCGCCAGCCACGCGAAGTCTTCGGTTTCCCATTGCAGCCCCGCCAAAGGGTCGCGGCGATGGGCGTCAAACCCGGCCGAGACCAGCACCAATTGCGGTTCATAAGGCTCTAACACAGCGGAAAACGCATGACCCCACGCATCTTGCATCACCTCGCCGCCGGTTGCCTCCTCCAGCGGCATATTCATGACCTGCCCGAACGCGCCCTTCTGGTGCAACCCGCCCGAGCCGGGGTAAAGCGGCATCTGATGCGATGACACGAACCGCACCCGGCTTTCATGCCACAGCACATCCTGCGTGCCATTGCCATGATGCACGTCGAAATCCAGCACCGCGATCCGGTCAAGCCCGTGATGCTCGGCAGCATAACGCGCGGCGATGGCCACGGTTGAAAACAGGCAGAACCCCATCGGGGTCGCCTTTTCCGCATGGTGGCCCGGCGGACGGCAGGCAACAAAGGCATTCTGTGCCTCGCCCGCCAAAACAGTGTCTATTGCAGCCACATTCGCCCCTATCGCCCGAAACGCAGCCTCCAGCGATCCGGGGGCCATAAACGTGTCACCATCCAGTTGCGCCCAGCCTTCGACCGGCGCGGCATCATCCAGCTTCTCGAAATACCGGCGCGAATGCCCAAGGCGCACATGGTCCAGCGTGCCCATGGGGGCCGTGCAACGCTCAAGCGCGGCGAAGTCGGGGGCGGCAAGGGTGGTTTCGATGGCGTCCAGCCGTGCCACCTGTTCGGGATGACCCGGCGGTGTCACGTGTTCGCGGCAAACGGGGTGCGTATACAGCAAGGTTGTCATGGCGCGACGCTAGGATAATACGACCGGCACAACAAGGCGAAGCTGTCGTTTCCGAAGATCAGTCCGGCGCCAGCATATACCCCGCCCCACGCACGGTTTGCAGATAGCGTGGTTGCTTTGGGTCGGCCTCCAGCTTGCGCCGCAGCCGCGTGATCTGCACATCCACAGCGCGCTCCTGCGCCTGCCCCTGATCGCGCCCAAGCTGTTCAACCAACGAGGTTCGGCTGACCGCATCGCCGGGTGTTGCCGAGAATATCCGCATCAACTGCGCCTCGGTTGCCGTCAGCCGCACCAGATCGTCGCCACACCAAAGTTCGCCCCGCTCGGTGTCATAGCGTTTGTCACCCAGGTTCAGCACTTTCGGCGTCGCCTCGTCCGCAACTGCGGGCATCCGGCGCAGGATGGCATTGATCCTGAGCAACAGCTCTTTCGGCTCGAACGGTTTCGCCAGATAGTCGTCGGCGCCAGCCTCAAGCCCCTTGATCCGGTCCTCGGTGTCGCCCTTGGCGGTCAAAAGCAGGATCGGGGTCGCCAATGCCTCGCGCAGGGATCGGGTCAGGCTGATCCCGTCCTCGCCGGGCATCATCACATCCATCACGATCAAGTCGAAATCCAGACCATCAAGCAGCCGACGCGCATGGGCGGCATCGCGTGCCGCTGAGACCCAGAAGCCCTGCCGGATCAGGTATTTCTGCAACAACCTGCGAATGCGTTCGTCATCGTCGACGATCAACAGATGTGCTTCGGTCAGATCACTCATCGCCGCTATCCCTGCCCCGATTGAAATGTTGCCGCAGTTCCGGGTCCATCATCGCTTCCAGCACCGTGCGAAACCCCTGAACGGCCTCGGGCCCAGCCTCGCGATAGGCCTGGCGCATCCGCTCGCGCTGTGCGGTGGACAATTCCTGCTCCAACGCGATGCCGCTGTCGGTCAGGAACAGATGCCGCTCGCGCTTGTCGCGGGTGCCCACGCGGCTTTCGACCAGCCCGTCATCAATCAGCGTGCGCAACACGCGGTTCAGCGATTGCTTGGTCACGCCCAGAATGGATAACAGGTTGTTCACGGTGGTGCCCGGCGCGCGGCTGATGAAATGCAGCGCCCGGTGATGCGCCCGCCCCAAGCGGTATTCTTCAAGAATCCGGTCGGGATCGGCGGTGAACCCCCGATAGGCAAAGAACATCGCTTCGATGCCTTTGCGCAACTGTTCGTCCGTCAGGAACAGCAGCGTCTGACCACCCGGTGTCTGTGTATCCGCCATTGCCGGCCTCATCACAATTCATGTTACAGGTTCCAGTTTTATGTCAGTGTTGTTGACTTTCCAAGAATCAATTGTTAGCGAACTGCTGATTTTGCGTAATTTAATGTCCGATACGGACCTAATCTGCGCAACTTTTGCAAACATGCCCACGGGCGACAGACTGGAAAGGACTGGAAGATGAGCGGATATGATGACCGTGATGGCAAGATCTGGATGGACGGCCAGTTGGTCGAATGGCGTGATGCCAATGTGCATATTCTGACCCACGCGCTGCACTATGCGTCCTCGGTTTTCGAGGGCGAGCGGCTGTACGACGGCAAGATCTTCCTGTCACGCAAGCATTCGGAACGGTTGCTGAAATCGGGCGAGATGATGGACATGCCCATCCCCTATACGGTTGACGAGATCGAGGCCGCAAAGCGGGCCGTGGTCGAGGCGAACGGTCTGACCAACGCCTATGTGCGCGTCGTGGCGTGGCGCGGGGCTGGCGAAGACATGGGGGTTTCCTCCGCGCGCAACCCGGTGCGCATGGCCGTGGCCGCCTGGGCCTGGGGGGATTACTATGGCGATGCCAAGATGCAGGGCGCGAAGCTGGACATCGCAAAATGGAAGCGTCCCTCGCCCGAAACCATCCCGACCGCTGCGAAAGCCGCCGGGCTTTACATGATCTGCACCATGTCCAAACACGCCGCCGAGGCCAAAGGCTGCTCGGACGCGTTGTTCATGGACTATCGCGGCTATGTGGCCGAAGCGACCGGGGCCAACGTCTTCTTCGTGAAGGATGGCGAAGTGCACACCCCGCTGCCCGATGCAATCCTGAACGGGCTGACCCGTCAGACGGTGATCGGGATGCTGCAAGCCCGGGGGATCGCGGTGCATGAACGCCACATCATGCCGGAAGAGATGGAAGGCTTTGAGCAATGCTGGCTGACCGGATCGGCCGCCGAGGTGACACCTGTGGGCCAGATCGGCGAGCATAGATTCGAGGTCGGCACCCTGACCCGCGAAATCGCGGAAGCCTATGAAAAGCTGGTCCGCAGCTAAGTTGCGTTAACCTTATGCGAACATGCCCGCGCTATCCTGCTGGTAAAAGCAGGACAGGAGCC
>JAUHWP010000190.1 GCA_030424645.1 Alphaproteobacteria bacterium | reverse complement strand
CTTGCAGTTTCGATATATCGGCCCCTTGTTCTTCGGCAGCGGCAATATACAGCGACAATAGCCATGGCGCCGTGGCGTTGATGGTCATCGACGTGTTCATCTGTTCCAGCGGAATGTCCTGAAACAGTGCGCGCATGTCGCCCAGATGGGCAAGGGGCACCCCCACCTTGCCCACCTCACCGCGCGACAGCTTGTGGTCGCTGTCATATCCCGTCTGTGTCGGCAGGTCGAAGGCCACGGACAGGCCGGTCTGTCCCTTCGACAGGTTGGTGCGGTACAGCGCGTTCGAGGCTTTAGCCGTCGAATGACCGGCATAGGTGCGGAAGAGCCAGGGGCGGATCGAGTTTTGGCTGGACATGTCAGGGACTCATCATCTTGTTGCGCTGCAGCATTTTTCGCAGACGAAAGATTATTACGCAAGTGTGAATTTGGCGGGAAGAAAATTACGCGGCGTGCCGATCATGCCAATCCCCGGAAGGATAATAGACATCTTGCAGCCGGGGGCATCGTAACACGCACCAAATGTTTGTTTTTGCTGCGCGACGCGCAGTCTTTACCTTGATGCCGTTTCCTGAAAACGTATCGCCATGACGCGTTCCATAGAATTGCCCCTTTGGCTTCTTGTTCTGATTCTGGCCTTCGCCACAGTGACGTTCGCGTCCCATTTCCTGTTTCCATCGGTCCGCTGGTTCTTTCGCAAACGGCTTGAACGCGCTGTCGAACGGCTGAACGAAAAACTGGAACGCCCGATCGAGCCGTTCAAGCTGGCGCGTCGCTATGACATGGTGCAGCGCCTGTCTTACGACCCCGAGGTCGCCAAGGCCATTGCCGAACACGCCCGAAAATCCAAGGTGCCCGAGCAGGTCGCCTTTGAAACCGCACAGCGTTATGCCCGCGAGATCGTGCCAAAGTTCTCGGCCACCGCTTATTTCGGCTTCGGGATCAGCATTGCCAAGCTGCTCAGCCGATCATTCTATCGCGTGCGGCTTGGTGCCTTCGATGGGGCGCGGTTGAAGGAAATTGACCCGGATTCGACCATCGTCTTTGTTATGAACCACCGGTCCAACATGGATTACGTGCTGGTCACGTGGCTGGCGGCGGAACGGTCTCACCTGTCCTATGCGGTGGGTGAATGGGCGCGGGTCTGGCCGTTGCGCATGTTGATCCGCTCGATGGGGGCGTATTTCATCCGCCGCAAAAGCCGCAATGCTTTATATCGCAAGGTCCTGTCACGCTATGTGCGTCTGGCGACCGATGGTGGCGTGACGCAGGCGATGTTCCCCGAAGGGGGGCTGAGCCTGAACGGCACGGTCGGAGAGCCGAAGCTGGGGCTGCTCAGCTATCTGGTGCTGGATTTCGATCCGGCGGTGAACCGCAACGTGGTTTTCGTGCCCGTCGCCATGAACTACGACCGGGTTCTGGAAGACCGGGTGCTGGTGAAAGCCGATATCATGGGCAACCGGCGGTTCGGTCTGCGGTTCAAATATGTAGCTCGTCATGTCGGTCGTCATGTCTGGCAGCGCCTGACCGGACGGTTCCATCGGTTTGGCTATGCCAGTGTTTCGTTCGGAACGCCCTTGTCGCTGGAGGAATATCTGGCAGGCCACGGCGCGGATGATCTGTTGGAAGATCTGGGTCACGAATTGATGGCCCGCATTCGCAACGTGGTGCCGGTGCTGCCCGTTCCGGTCGTGGCTGCGATCATGCTGGAACAAGACAGCATTACCCGCGCCGAGGTGGATGCCCGCTTTGCCGCCCTGGTCGCGGACATGGAGGCGAAAGGCGCCCATGTGCATCTGCCCCGGGGCGACATGACCTATGCGACCGAGGTTGGCATCCGCCTGTTAACACAACGCAAGCTGATCATCGAAGAGGGCGAGGGGCCGCAAGCCCGTTATCATATCAACAAGTCGGATCGCCTGATCCTTGCCTATTATGCCAATTCCATCGCACATCTGTCCGATGCCATTACCACGGTTCAGATATCGGATCTCAGCCCGGCAGAGGTTGCGGATGCGGTGGTTTTGCCGAACTGAGCGGCACCCAAGGTTGAATCGAGCGCGACATAAAATTACAAAAAATGACCGATTGTTGTTGCATTCTTGCGGGGCGGCACGTAATGCTGCACTAGCAGCCGCATTTCTGCATCGCGGCAACAGAATCGAATAACGCGCAACAGAAGGAGGCCCCGATGGCTTTGGATACTCAACCCAGCATCGCTGACTACGATGCCCCTAAGAAAGACCTGTACGAAATCGGTGAGATGCCGCCGCTCGGACATGTGCCCAAGCAGATGTACGCTTGGGCTATTCGGCGCGAGCGGCAGGGCGAGCCGGACAAGGCGATGCAGGTCGAAGTGGTCGATGTGCCGGTGCTCGACAGTCACGAAGTGCTGGTTTTGGTGATGGCGGCCGGTGTGAACTACAACGGTATCTGGGCGGGCCTCGGGGTTCCAATCAGCATGTTCGACGTGCACGGTGAAGATTACCACATCGCAGGCTCTGACGCCTCGGGCATCGTCTGGGCGGTTGGCGACAAGGTTAAAAACTGGAAAGTGGGCGACGAGGTGGTCATCCACTGCAACCAGGACGACGGCGATGACGAGGAATGCAACGGCGGCGATCCGATGTTCTCGCCCAGCCAGCGGATCTGGGGCTATGAAACCCCGGACGGGTCGTTTGCGCAGTTCACCAACGTGCAGGCGCAGCAGCTTCTGCCGCGTCCGCGCCACCTGACCTGGGAAGAAAGCGCCTGTTATACCCTGACGTTGGCCACCGCCTACCGGATGCTGTTCGGCCACGCCCCGCACGAGCTGAAGCCGGGCCAGAACGTGCTGGTCTGGGGGGCTTCGGGCGGCTTGGGTTCCTTCGCGATCCAGTTGATCAACGCGGCGGGCGCCAATGCGATCGGTGTGATCTCGGACGAGGATAAGCGCGAGTTTGTCATGTCGCTTGGCGCCAAGGGCGTGATCAACCGCAAGGATTTCGATTGCTGGGGGCAGTTGCCGAAAGTGAACTCGCCCGAATACACCGCCTGGTTCAAGGAGGTGCGCAAGTTCGGCAAGGCGATCTGGGACATCACCGGCAAGGGCAACAACGTGGACATGGTGTTCGAACACCCTGGCGAAGCCACGTTCCCGGTGTCGACCTTCGTCTGCAAGAAAGGCGGTATGGTCGTGATTTGCGCAGGCACCACCGGGTTCAATTGCACCTTCGACGTGCGGTACCTCTGGATGCACCAGAAGCGGATTCAGGGCAGCCACTTTGCGCATCTGAAGCAGGCGGCATCCGCCAACCGCATGATGATCGAACGTCGAATCGACCCCTGCATGTCGGAAGTGTTCCCTTGGGAAGAGATCCCGGACGCGCATATGAAAATGTTGCGCAATGAACACAAGCCCGGCAACATGGCTGTCCTTGTTCAGGCGCCGAAAACCGGTTTGCGCACGTTCGAGGATGCGCTTGAGGCCGGCCCGAAGTAAGGCGGGTTTTCGCGGAAGTTCCGGCCCCCCAGCCACACAGGATGGGGGGCTTTTTTTGTCGAATTTTGAAACACTTCACCTGTTATCCAGCCGAATCATCACCCGGCAAAACCGACCGCCTGGTTGGTAAATCATGAGAACAATGTGTTACAAATTTGACCCTCCCCAT
>JAUHWP010000189.1 GCA_030424645.1 Alphaproteobacteria bacterium | reverse complement strand
TCATCGCAGGCTTCGTCGATAGCATCGCAGGCGGCGGCGGATTGATCACCGTCCCCGCCTTGCTTCTGGCAGGCGTGCCGCCTGTCAACGCATTGGCAACCAACAAGGTTCAGGGCCTGTTCGGCGCCGGCATGGCCGCCATAACCTACGCACGGGCCGGGCATGTCACCCTGCGCGCGCAACTGAAACCTGCGGCGCTGTCATTCGCCGGGGCGCTGCTCGGCGCGCTGTCCGTCACCGCCCTGCCCACGGACATGATCCGCTGGGTCCTGCCCGTGCTGCTGGTGGCCATCGCACTGTTCTTTGCCTTGAAACCCGGCCTGGACGACGTAGATCGCCACCAACGCCTGTCCCCCACCATCTTCGCCCTGACCTTCGTGCCGCTGATCGGCTTCTATGACGGGCTGCTCGGTCCAGGAACGGGCGCCTTCTTCATGCTGGCATTCGTCACCATGGCAGGCCACGGCATCCTGAAAGCGACGGCGCATACCAAGCTTCTGAACTTCGCCTCGAATGTGGGCGGGCTGGCGGGTTTCCTGATCGTGATTTCGCCACTTTGGGCGATCGGTCTTGCCATGGGCGCGGCCCAGATCGCCGGGGCCTATCTTGGATCCAGCCTCGCCTCGCGGATCGGCGCGAAACTTATCAAACCGCTTCTGGTCATCGCCTCGACCGCGATGGCCCTGAAACTGATCACGGATCTGCTCTAAACCGCTTCTTCTGGCCACAAATATCCTGGGGTGAATGCGCGCACGCGCAGAGGGGCAACGCCCCTTACCCCCTCAGCAACGCTTCACTCGGTCGAATTTCGCCGGTATCCAACCCCGCAAAGTTCTTCACCACCGGGTTCATCCGCTTCTTCACCATCGGATCATCGGCGTCCAGAATTCCCAGTTTCACAAGGATCGTCGCTATTGCACATTCCGACGCCCGCGTCGCTCCATCGGTGATCTTCAAGGCGACGCCAAGCTCCTGCTCCGGCAGGATCGCGACGAAAAACGCCTCGGCCCCGGTTTTCAACGCAGCCTTCCCCTTCGCCGTGCGCATCAGTTCCGTACAGGCACGGGTTTCACCCGCCACCAGGTCCGGGTGCAGCATCATCGCCTCGCGCAGACGGACTGCCGCCCTCTGACGCATGTCCCCCCCGGCTTTCGCCCCTGCAAACGCCCCCATGGCGCGGCCCATCCCGGCCAGTGTGGACGCAAAATTCGGGGCCGAGCAGCCATCAATGCCGTGACCGGGGCTGGTTTCCCCCGTGACCTCTTCGAACGCGGCTTTCACCGCACGCTGCACGGGATGGTCCAGACCGACGTAATCCGGCCCGGCGCCCAGATGGTGCGCGAGTGTCAGGAACCCGGCATGTTTGCCCGAGCAGTTGTTATGTATCCGACAGGGGCTGGCATCGGTCTTGATCAGCCCGGTCTTTGCCGTGCGATCGTCCGGCATCTGCGGCCCGCATAACAGGTCATCATTGCCCAGACCCATATCGGCCAGCCAGCGGGTCACGCGCGTGGTGTGAATCGCCGCCCCCTGATGGCTGGCACAGGACAGCGCCAGTTGCTCGGTGGTCAGCCCCGCCGCATCCGCAGCCCCGCTTTCCACCAAGGGCAAGGCCTGCAACATCTTGGCCGAGGATCGCGGCAAGATCACCTGTTCAGGGTCGCCCCAACCATCCACGATTTCGCCCCTGGCATTGCAAATCACCGCATGGCCATGGTGTTGGCTTTCAAGGATATCTCCGCGCCAAACTTCGACCAGACACTCCGACTGACCCATCGGGTCCTCCTTTCCAAACCAAACGCGCGAAAATCCGCCGCAGGGGCTTTTAATACGCGCGCATTTCGCGCTAAACTCAGAGAACAGACTTGGAAACGACCCAAGCGCAACAGTCAAGGGCCGCGTCAGACGGTTGGGACACACGCAAGGGCTTGAGGCAGAGGCAGCTGGAGGCTGTGTTAGACATGAAACGAACGATTGCAGGCGCGATTTGCGCACTGGGCCTGTCACTGGCAGCGACGGGCGTTTTCGCTCAGGAAAGCTCGAACCGGGTCGCTGCAAACACCGATTGGAGTGTGTTTGTCGAAGACAACCCGACAGAATGCTGGAGCGTTTCCAGCCCGAAGGAAACCGTGAACACCAGAAACGGCCGTTCGGTCGCGGTAAGGCGCGGTGATATCCTGCTGTTCGTCAGCTATCGTCCGGGTTCGAACGTCAATGGCGAGGTATCGTTCACCGGGGGCTATCCTTTCGCAAACGGGTCGACCGTGTCGCTGGCAATCGGGGATACGACCTTCCAGCTTTTCACTGACGGTGAATGGGCCTGGTCGGCATCGCCGGACGACGATGCAAAGATCATCGCTGCCATGAAACGTGGGGCAAGCGCGGTTGCAAGCGCCGAAAGCGCGCGCGGCACCAAAACGCAGGACACGTTCAGCCTGCTTGGTTTCACCGCGGCTGTCGAAGAAGCCGGCAAGCGCTGCGGCGGCTGATCCAACCACGCTTCACGATATTCTGACACGCCGTGGTGCAATCCATGGCGTGACAAGTCGTGTTTGCTGGACTATAAGCTGCCGCCTTGCACATAATGGAACGCGCCATGGAACCCACAGCCCCGATCACTCAGGATGTCATGACCATCCCCCGCAAGACCGACGAAGGTGGCAAGCGCAATCTTGTCGGCCTGACGCGTGACCAGTTGCGCGAGGCGCTGATATCGGTGGGCACGCCCGAAAAGCAGGCGAAGATGCGCACCGGGCAGGTCTGGCAGTGGATTTACCAATGGGGCGTGCGCGAGTTCGATTCGATGACGAACCTGGCGAAGACCTATCGCGCGCTGCTAGCCGAACATTTCGTGATCGACATCCCCGAGGTGGTCAGCCGTCTTGTGTCCGAGGACGGGACCCGCAAATACCTGGTCCGCATCGCCGGTGGCCACGAGGTCGAGGTCGTCTATATCCCCGAGGAGGATCGCGGCACGCTTTGCGTCAGCTCGCAGGTGGGGTGCACCCTGACCTGTTCGTTCTGCCACACGGGCACCCAGAAGCTGGTGCGCAACCTGACGGCCGCCGAGATTGTCGGACAGATCATGATGGCGCGCGACGATCTGGACGAATGGCCCGAACCCGGCGCCCCCAAGGATGAAACCCGGCTGCTGTCCAACATCGTGCTGATGGGCATGGGCGAACCCTTGTACAATTTCGACAATGTGCGCGACGCGATGAAGATCGCGATGGACCCGGAAGGGATCAGCCTCAGCCGCCGCCGCATCACCCTGTCGACCTCGGGCGTGGTGCCGGAAATTGCCCGCACCGCCGAGGAAATCGGCTGCCTTCTGGCGATCAGCTTCCATGCCACCACGGACGAGGTGCGCGACCGGCTGGTGCCGATCAACAAGCGTTGGAATATCGAGGAGTTGCTGGGCGCGCTGGCCGCCTATCCCAAGGCCTCGAACAGCGAGCGGATCACCTTTGAATACGTGATGCTGGACGGGGTGAACGACAGCGACGAAGACGCCCATCGTCTGATCGACCACATCAAGCGCCACAACATCCCGGCCAAGATCAACCTGATCCCGTTCAACGAATGGCCCGGTGCGCCCTACAAGCGGTCCTCCAACAACCGCATCCGCGCCTTCGCCGACATCGTCTACACGG
>JAUHWP010000059.1 GCA_030424645.1 Alphaproteobacteria bacterium | reverse complement strand
TCAGATCCTCGAACCACAGCGTATGATTGGGCTGGTGTATCTTTTCGACCGAGATACGCGCGACCGAGCGTTGCGAATGCGGCGTGGCCAATTGCCCGCGCATCTGGCGGGCATGTTCGGACAGTTCCAGCGAACACGGGCAGGTCGAGCTATAGACATAATCCAGATGCATGAACTTGCGCCGCTTGCCACGATGTTCGACCAGTTCCAGCGCAATGTCGTAAAACTGATAGCCGGTCAGGCCAGACCGCAGGCTTTCCACCCGTGCCGGGTAGGAAAAGCGCATTTCAATACGGGCGTCCAGGCTTTCCAGATCGGTTTTGTAATCGTCCAGCGCGGCCTCGATCACATCGAAGCTGAAGGTCTTTTCCGCATGGGCATAGAAGCTGCGCATGATGCGCGACATGTTGATACCCTTCTTGCCCGCCTCAAGGCTGACCGTGCCGGTGACCGAGGTTTCCAGGGTCACATCCGCGCCATCGCGGGTGTGATAGCGGATCGGCAGGCGAAAATTCGAAATGCCCACATGCTGAATATGCCGCTTGGCACCCTGGATCAGGCTTGCCGGGCCGTTCTGAAGATCGGGCATCGACGCCTTATAGGTGGCATCGGGGCTGAAGTCAGAAGGATACTCCCGGCTGAGATCGGGATAATTGGGCAACTCAGCCCCGGGCAACAGGCGCGCGATCGCCGGGTCCAGCCGGGCAACCTCGACCGGGTCGGCCTTCGCCGCCCAGTCGCGCAAGACCTCAAGCGCCTCGCGCGCTGTGGCTGCATCATGGGCTTCGCCCCCCTTGCGCTTCATCTGGTTCATCTCGGACCCTCCGATCCTGTCGCATCTTCATAACATAAGTGTCTGGCAAGGATTCTCCAAACACGATGCTCAGGATGCGACCAATCAGGCGGCGTTTAGGGCCTGTTTCAGGTCCGCAATCAGGTCCTGCGTGTCCTCAAGCCCGATGGACAGGCGCAAAAGGCCGGGGGTGATCCCCAGTTGCATCTTCTGATCGTCCGGCAGACGCTGGTGCGTCGTCGTTGCCGGATGGGTCACGATGGATTTCGCATCACCAAGGTTGTTTGAAATCACGACGATCTCAAGCGCATTCAGAAGCCGGAAGGCAGCTTCCTTCCCGCCCGCCAGTTCCAGCGCCAGAACGGTGCCGGCCCCGCCGATCATCTGGCGTTCCGCAAGGGCCTTGTCGGGATGGCTGTCCAGAAGCGGATGCACCACGCGGGCCAGTTTCTCGTGCCCGTCCAGCGCGCGGGCAATCTCAAGCGCCGATGACGCCTGCGCCTTCACACGCAGTTCCATGGTTTCAAGACCTTTCAGCATGACCCACGCGTTGAACGGGCTCATCGCGCCACCGGTATGCTTCAGATAGGGTTCCAGCGTCTTGCGGATATAGTCCTGTGTGCCCAGAACGACGCCGCCCAGGCAACGCCCCTGCCCGTCCACATGTTTAGTGGTCGAATAGACAACCACATCCGCACCCTGCTCGATCGCGCGGCTGAACACGGGGGTCGCGAACACGTTGTCGACGACAACCAGCGCCCCGACGGCATGGGCAATCTTCGCCACACCTTCGATGTCGATCACTTCAAGCGCCGGGTTGGACACGCTTTCAAAGAAACAGACCGCCGTGTCGGGGCGCACAGCCGCCTGCCATGCCGCAAGGTCGGTGCCATCCACCAGCGTCACCTCGACCCCGAAGCGGATCAGGATGTCTTCAAGGATGTATAGACACGAACCAAACAAGGCACGTCCTGCAACAACATGGTCACCGGCCTTGAGAACAGACATAAGCGCGCCGTTGACCGCCGCCATGCCGGACGCGGTGGCAAAGGCGTCCTCGGCCCCTTCCAGTGCTGCCATCCGGTCTTCGAACATCGCCACGGTGGGATTGCCATAGCGGGCATAGATGAACTCTTCACGGCTGCTTTCAATGAACCGGGCTTCCGCCTGTTCGGCGCTGTCATAAACGAAGCCCTGCGTCAGAAAGATCGCCTCGCTGACTTCGTTATACTGACTGCGGCGGGTGCCCCCATGCACGGCTGTCGTCCGTTTCGACCAGCCCGATTTAGCCTCTGTCATCGCGCGTTCCTTTCGCACAAAAAAACCCCCACCGCATTACGAGCGCCGGGGGTGAATTTGCGGGGCATGTCGCCCGCAAGGTCCCTGACCTCTTTAGCAGAATATTTAACGTGGCCCGCAATCCGGTGAACAAATCGCCACGTGTTAGCCCTAGCGCCTGCCGCAAAACGCGTCAAGTGGGCAGGCGCAGACCGCTCGCCCGATCGTGAATGCAGGCGGTGCACCCGGCCTTGCGAAATACCCGCAGCCTGTCATCCTGCCCGCAACGAAGGAGACATGACATGCCCAACCCCATCGAACTGTATTACTGGCCCACGCCGAACGGGTGGAAAATATCCATCGCGCTTGAAGAGATGGACCTGCCCTATGAGGTGAAACTGGTGAATATCGGGGCGGGCGACCAGTTCAATCCCGCATTCCTGAAGATCGCGCCGAACAACCGGATGCCCGCGATCACCGACCCCGACGGCCCCGACGGAGCGCCGATCTCGATCTTCGAAAGCGGGGCGATCCTGCAATACCTGGCCCGCAAGACCGGAACCTTCTGCGGCAAGACCGAGCGGGAACGGATCGCGGTGGATCAATGGCTGATGTGGCAGATGGGCGGCTTGGGGCCGATGGCCGGACAGGCACATCATTTCCTGAAATATGCGCCGTCGATGGAACCGCCCAACGACCTGCCCTATGCCAAGGACCGCTATCGCGCCGAAACGGGGCGGCTGTATGGCGTTATGGATCGACAACTGGCCGACAACCGTTATCTGGCCGGGGATTTCTATTCCATCGCCGACATGGCCTGTTGGGGATGGGCGTCACTGTGGGAAGGGCAGGAACAGACACTGGACGACAAACCCAACCTTGCCCGCTGGCTGGACGAGGTGGGCGCGCGGCCTGCGGTGCAGCGCGGGCGTGATGTGGCATCCGATCAGCGCGGCAACCTGCAGGACGACAAGAAGGCGCAGGAGATTCTGTTCAAACGATAAGCAGGAGTTCCACAGACCGCGTGCGGTCGGGCGTCAGCCTTCGCTGGCGTCCTCTTCCGTGCCGTATTTCTTGAACAATCCCGCCTGCGTCATGAAAAAGCCGAACATCGACAGCGGCAGGCCGAACGTCTTGAAATTGACCCAGGCGTCGGTGGACATGCTGCGCCAGATCGCTTCATTCGCAAAGGCAAGCGCCAGAAAGAACAGGGCCAGCCGTTTTGTCAGGATCATCCAGCCTTCCCGTTCCAGCGGCAGGGCGCGGTCCATCACGGCCTCAAGATAGCTGGTGCCACGCATCAGCCCGAAGCCCAGAATACCCGCGAAAAGCGCATAAATCATCGTCGGCTTCATCTTGAAGAACCGTTCGTCGTTGAACCAGATCGACATCCCGCCAAAACCGACGACAAGCACCAGCGTCATGATCTGCATTTTCGACAGATGACCGGTGAGTTTCCACATCGCCAACGTGGCCAAAGCCAGAACCGGAATGAACAGGGCTGTTACGGCAACAAAACCCGAATATTCGGTGCCGCCGACCACGAAGGTCCGGTCTTTCAGGAATGTATAGGCCACGAAGAACAGGATGATGGGGCCGTATTCCAACGCCGCTCTGACAGTGGGGTTTACCTGCTTCTCGGTCATGGTCTCTCCTTATCCGCCCATCTCGACTATCACGGCGCCGACGGCGATCAAAGCCATCATCGCAACGCGACGTGGACCGACGCGTTCTTTCAGCACAAGCCAGCCGATCAAGGCCGCAAAAACGGTCGAGGTTTCGCGCAGCACTGCCGCCTCACCCACGCTGTCCAACCGGGTGGCCAGCATGATCGAGCCAAAGCTGAAATAGGCGACGAAGGCCCCCAGAACGCCCCGCCCCATCAAGGGGCCAAGGGCTGGACGCTCGGGCATGTTCCACCAGCGCAAACCGGCAATGACCGGCATGAAGAACCCGTCTAGGAAGAAGAACCAAGCGAGGAAGGTGAACGGGTCGGCGGTCGCGCGGATGCCATAGGCGTCATATGTGGTGTAGGCCGCGACAAACAATCCGGTCACAACTGCCATCGCCAGCGCGGGTTTCAATTGCGCGCGGCCCATCTGCCAATGGCGCAGGTTATAGGCTGCGAGCGCGAAAATCCCCGCCACCAGGGTCGCCACGCCAAGCCACTGAACCGATGTGAAGTGTTCGCCGAACAAAAGTCCCGCCCCGATCACGGTGAACAAGGGGCCGGTGCCGCGCACCACCGGATAGACAACCGTGTAAGAACCCAAAGCATAGGTATAGCTTTGCGCCAGCTTATAGCCGACATGGATCACGAAGGCGACGGCGAAGATCGGCCACATATGCGGCTCGGGCCATGGCACGACGAACAAGGCGAAAGGGGCCGCTATCACGCCATAGGACAGGTCGATGGCCCCGCGCGACAGCCACGGATCATGGCGCCCTTTCTGTAATGCCCCGAACAGCGCATGCAGAAACGCCGCAAACAAGGCCAGCATCAGCGCAAGCTGGTGGCCGGCCTCGGTCCCTTCCAGCGACAACAGCCAATCGCTCATTCCCGGTCACTCATGACAGGCGCCTAATCCGTGATGCCGATCAGGGCGCGGGCGAAATCCTCGGGGTCGAACGGGGCCAGATCGTCGATCTGCTCGCCCACTCCGATGGCGTGGATGGGCAAGGCGAACTTGTCGGCCAAGGCCACCAGCACACCACCCTTCGCGGTCCCATCCAGCTTGGTCATCACCAGCCCGGACACATCGGCGAGTTTCTGGAACGTGTCCACCTGCGACAGCGCGTTCTGACCGGTCGTTGCATCCAGCACCAGCAAGGTGTTGTGCGGCGCGGTGTCGTCCTTCTTCTTGATGACCCGCACGATCTTGGCCAGTTCTTCCATCAGATCGGCGCGGTTCTGCAACCGGCCCGCCGTGTCGATCATCAGTAGGTCGGCGCCATCGGCCTCGGCCTTGGTCATCGCATCGAAGGCCAAGGATGCCGGGTCCGAACCTTCGGGCGCTGTCAGAACGGGCACACCGGCGCGTTCGCCCCAGATTTGCAATTGTTCAACGGCGGCGGCGCGGAACGTGTCGCCCGCGGCAATCACGACCTTCTTACCCGCCGCCGTAAACTGGCTGGCAAGCTTGCCGATCGTGGTCGTCTTGCCCGCCCCGTTCACACCGACGATCAACACCACCTGCGGGCGTTTGGGATACAGCGGCATCGGCACAGCGACGGGTTCCATGATCCGTGTGACCTCGGCGGCAAGGACCGACTTGATCTCGTCCACCGACAGTTTCTTGCCGAAATACCCCTCGGAAATATTGGCGGTCACGCGCATGGCGGTATCGACCCCCATATCCGAGGTGATCATCAGGTCTTCCAAGCTTTCCAGCATGTCGTCATCGACCGTGCGACGAACGACAGTCTTAGCCTCGCGCCGCCCAAACATTCTGCCAAGGAGGCCGGGCTTTGCAGCGGGTTCCGGGGCCTCTTCAACAAGGGCCTCAACAGGCGCGGCAAGGGGTTCCGGTTCCGGTTCCGGTTCCGGTTCCGGTTCCGGTTCCGGTTCCGGTTCCGGTGAAACCTCTGCAATCTCGACAACTTCGGCAACCGGCTCAGGCTCAGGCTCAGGCTCAGGCTCAGGCTCAGGCTCAGGCTCAGGCTCAGGCTCAGGCTCAGGCTCAGGCTCAGGCTCAGGCTCAGGCTCAGGAGTTACATCCGGCGCCTCCGGGGCGGTGTCAACGGGCGCAGGCGCGGCGGCTTCGGCGGTATCGACAGCGTCGTCGATCAGCTCTTCTTCGCCGCCATCCTCGACAATCGCCTCCAACCCTTCTTCCAGCTTGGATGACGATTTGAACAGACGTTCCTTGAGTTTCGAGAAAAAAGCCATATGCGCCCTCTTGATCGCTTTCTATCCACCTAAGCCACATGGGGGGCGGATGGAAGGGGGCAGCGTCAGGGTCAGCCCGACAACCCGCCCCACAAAATCAGCATTTGACCGGCGATATACAACGTCCAGACCGCATATCCCGCCTTGATACGGTGATGGTAGGTATCAGACATCCGGAACAGGCTGATCGCCAGGATCATGTCCGAGGTGATGAAAAGCCCGGCGCCGCTCACGATCCAGCCCAGCGGCAATGTCAGCGCCGCCAACCCCATCGCGCCGATGATCACGACATAAATGCGGACCGGCCATCGCAGATGCCCGGTATGGCTGGCCAACCATAGCTCGGTCGATACCATCAGCCCGACAAGGGTGATTGCAGCCACCGGCACCGTGGAAAACGCGTCCCACAATGGGGCGCCGGACAGGCCCAGGAAATGCAGGATATAAGCCAGGTGCGCCAAGGCGAAGGCAGACAAACCATACAGAAACGGCCCGTCCCCGTCGCGTGACAAGCCGAAATCCCCCAGCGCGGACAGAAACAACCCCGCCACAAGAAATGGCCCGAGACCCGCAAGGTAGGCGGCAAGGGCGAAGGCCAGCAGAGGAATGGTTTTGATGGCAGACCGCGTCCATGTCGGTTTTGACGAGGTCAGCGGAAAATATGCAGCGGCAAAGCTCAGGCCCAAAAGGATCGGCAGGTAGATCATGACTTCTTCCTTGCACCAGAGCCGTTAACAACAGGTGATCGCGCTTAGCACAACACATGCCTGCCCGCGTGCACAGGTCAAGCCTGACGTGGGAAGAACTGCCCGGCGTGTCGGTCAGATTTCGTCTGGGAAGTGCTTCATGGTCAGCAGGATCGGGTTCGGTGCCGCCTGCCCCAAACCACAGATCGAGGCGTCCTGCATCACGGTGCACAGTTCGGTCAGAAGACCCTGATCCCAGTGATCCGCCTGCATCAACTTCACTGCTTTTTCACAACCTGACCGACATGGCGTGCATTGGCCACAGCTTTCATCCTCGAAGAACCGCAGCATGTTCAGGGCGGCATCGCGCGCGCTGTCCTTGTCCGACAGGACCACCACGGCGGCAGACCCGATGAAGGTGCCATGCGGTTGCAACGTGTCAAAATCCAACGGGATGTCGTCCATCGTCGCGGGCAACAGGCCCGAGGACGGACCGCCGGGCTGATAGGCCTTGAAGCTGTGCCCATCCGCCATGCCGCCACAGGCGTCGATGATGTCGCGGATCGTCGACCCTGCGGGCAGCAGGTGCACGCCCGGATTGGCAACACGACCGGACACGGAATAGCTGCGCAATCCCGTGCGGCTGTTTTTCTCGACCGATGTCAGAATATCCCCGCCTTCGCGCAGGATACGGGCGACCCAGTGCAATGTTTCGACGTTATGAACCAGCGTCGGGCGGTTGAAGATGCCAACCTGTGCCACGAAAGGCGGGCGATGGCGCGGCAGGCCGCGCTTGCCCTCGATCGATTCGATCATCGCGCTTTCTTCGCCACAGATATAGGCCCCGGCCCCCCGGCGCAGGTCGATGTAACCCGGCGCGACCAGTCCGGCGGCCTCAAGCGCGGCAATCTCACGCCGCAGGATGTCCAGCACCGCCGGGTATTCATCGCGCATATAGATGAAACAGGTCTCGGCCTCGACGGCCCAGGCGGCAATCAACATGCCTTCCAGCATCAAGTGCGGGCTGCGCTCCAGATAATACCGATCCTTGAAGGTGCCCGGCTCGCCCTCGTCGCCGTTCACCGCCAGATAGCGGGGGCCGTCATTGGCCCGCACAAAACCCCATTTCTTGCCCGACGGGAACCCGGCCCCGCCCAGCCCGCGCAGACCGGCGGCCAGCACCTTGTCCTGAACCGCTTCCCAATCGCCACCCGCACGCAGGGTTTCCAGCGTGGTATAGCCCCCGGCGGCGCGATAGGCCGCGAGGTCTTCGTAATCCGGCAGCTTGGTGTGGGTATCGCAAGCCGCGATGGCCGCCTGCACCTTCTCGGGCGTGGCATGGTCGATGTGGTTGTGCCCCAATTCCAGCACCGGGGCGGTGTCGCACCGCCCCATGCAGGGCGCGCGCACCACCCGCACCTGATCCGCGTCCAGCCCGTCATCCAGCGCTTTCAACAAAGTTTCGGCCCCGGCCAGCTCGCACGACAGGCTGTCACAGACCCGAATGGTCAAGGCGGGCGGCGGTGTCTCATCCTCGCGCACCACGTCGAAATGGGCATAGAAACTGGCGACTTCATAGACTTCGGCCTGACCGATCTTCATCTCATGTGCCAGCGCGCGCAGATGGGCTGCGGACAAATGGCCATGGGCATCCTGAATCAGGTGCAGAAACTCGATCAACAAATCGCGGCGGCGCGGGCGGTCGCCCAACAGGGCTTGAACCTCTGCCACGGCCGTCGGGTCGATCTGGCGGCCCTTGGGCTTGCGATGCCCCTTGCCCTTGCCTGATTTCCAGATGCCTTTTTTGTTGTCCAACGCCATGACAAACCCCAATGTGATATCGCCCCCACAATAGACAGCGCCCCGAAGCCTTCGCCATCCAAAAGCGACATGCAGGTGGCGGATTGCGTATCCTGCCTGTTTCCACGATATTTCGTGCACAACCCAAACCGGGATTGCAGGCGGAGCACAGATGTCAGGTATTTTAGCACATCCACTAAGGGTTTTCGCCTTGGCAAGCCTGACGCCCGTCGCCCTGATCGCATTGGCGGCCGTGTTCGGGGGCTGGTTTGCCGCCGCTGCCCTGATCTATATGACGGTGTTGACCTATGCGCTGGACGCGATCATCACCCGCGATACCCCGGCGCTGAACGAGGATGAAACTGCCGATGATGCCGACCTGCTGTCGACCGTGCTGGCACTTTGCCATTTCGCCTTGCTTGGACTGGTGGTCCATGCGCTTGGTGGCGGGATGCAGCACAGCCTGACCGCGACGGCGTGCACCTTTCTGGCGGCCGGGCTGTTCTTCGGGCAGGTTTCGAACGCCAATGCGCATGAGCTGATCCATCGCGGCAGCTGGACACTGCGCACCCTTGGCAGATGGGTCTATATCTCGCTTCTGTTCGGGCATCACGCATCGGCCCACCCCAAGGTGCATCACCGTTGGGTGGCAACCCCGGACGACCCGAACACCGCCGAGGATGGGGAAAGCTTCTATGACTTTGCGCCGCGCGCCTGGGCTGGGTCCTTTGTCGCGGGATACGAGATGGAGAAACAAGACCTTGCGCGCAGCCAACGGCGCAGGATCAACCCCTATTACATCTATGTTGCCGGGGCTTTCCTGATGATCTGCGCGGCGCTTTGGATCGGCGGGATCGGCGGGTTTCTGGTCTATCTTCTGCTTTGCCTGCATGCGCAGATGCAGCTGCTTTTGTCGGATTACGTTCAGCACTATGGGCTGATGCGGGACCGGCACCCGGACGGCGAATACGCCCCGGTCGGCGTGGAGCACAGCTGGAACGCACCACACTGGTTCTCAACCCACATGATGCTGAACGCCCCACGCCATTCGGATCACCACGCCCATCCGATGCGCCCGTATCCCGCGCTGGCCCTGCCCAAGGCGCAAGAGGCCCCCATACTGCCCTATTCCCTGCCGATGATGGCCACCATCGCCCTGATCCCGCCCTTGTGGTATCGGGTAATGGGGCGGGCATTGCGCAAATGGCACAACCGCACCGCATGATGGCACGCATATCCTGGAGGGGAACCGGGGGGAAAGCGCGGCAGCTTTCCCCGTTGCCATGTTAGCGCGCACATATCAGGATGGGATATACAGATACCAAGCACCCGGAATGGCCGGGCGGCAGGGGTTTGAACCCGGGGCGCCAGCAAACGGCGCCGCATTTCGGTGCTGACGACAAGCTGCCAACAAACCCATGGCGATAAAGGGAATACAACCCTATATTGACTTTGAACCCGTGACCGAGAAAGGGCACACGCTTGTCTGAAAACGGACTACAGAAGACCGCTTTTTTCGTGCTTGTTGCGCTGATCCTCTATGTGTCCATCACGGGGGGTGCGTGATGTCACAACGGTATGGTGGAGAATTCAGTCCGAAATCGTCAGATCGAAACGACGGGCCGGTTGAACGATCACCCTATCACGGCAAAGCCCGCTCGCGGGCGGGGGGGCGTGTGAACCTGCTGTTCCTGGCCCCGCTGCCGCTGGCCTTTCTGGCGTTCTTCCGCGACCCCGGCGACCTGATCCTGCGGCTTCTGGCATTCGGCGCATTGATCGCAGCGGCGTGGCTGACCCGCGAAGGCGTGTTGGCCCATGAAGAATACGACGCCCGCAAGATTGCCCGCCGCCCGGCCATCCCGCGCAAGCTGTTCGGGTCCGCCATGACCGGCCTTGGGGTGTTTCTGGCCGGGTCGGTGGACGGCACGCCGATGATTGCCGCCGCGCTTGGCCTGCTGGGCCTGGGCCTTCACATGTTCGCCTTTGGCATCGACCCCCTGCGCGACAAGGGGATGGAGGATGTGGACGAGTTTCAGACCGACCGCGTGGCCCGCGCCGTCACCGAAGCCGAAAAGCACCTGCGTGCCATGAAGGACGCCATCGCATACACGAAGGATCGGCGGCTTGAGGGGCGCGTGGATCGGTTCATGGCAACCGCGCGCGACATGTTTCGCACGGTCGAGGATGATCCGCGCGACCTGACCGCGGCGCGCAAGTATCTTGGGGTCTATCTGCTGGGCGCACGCGATGCGACGACCAAGTTCGTCGAGATTCACATGCGCGACCCCGGTGGTTCGGCGCGCACGGATTACGAAGCGCTGCTTGATGACCTAGAGGCAAACTTCGCCGCGCGCACCCGGCAGTTCCTGAATGACAACCGCACGGATCTTGATGTCGAGATCGAGGTCTTGCGCGAAAGACTGGCACGCGAAGGCGTGCGAACCGAGTAACTTGTGAGGATTTCCCAATGACGAACACGACCCGCCAACAGGCCGAAGCCGCCCTGAAAGAGATCGAAGAAGTGACAGCCGTCATCCTGCCTGAACCCGAAGGCGCGCTGGTTCCACTGGAAAAAGCCAACAAGAAAGTCAGTGCGGAAATCGAAAAGCGAATGGCCGAGATCGACATGGAAAACACCCAGTCGATCATCGAGTTCGGGTCCGCCGCACAAGCCGAATTACAAGTCATCAGTCAGGATATGTTGGCCGGAGTGCGCAACAAGGATGTGGGGCCGGCAGGCGACAGCCTGCGCAACATCGTCACCACGATCCGTGGCTTTTCGATCAGCGAGCTGGACATGCGCCGCGAACGCAGCTGGTGGGAAAAGCTGTTGGGCCGCATGGCCCCTGCCGCGAAATTCATGGCGCGATATGAAGACGTTCAGGGCCAGATCGACAAGATCACCGACAATCTTCTGGGCCACGAACACACGCTTCTGAAAGACATCAAATCGCTCGATAAGCTCTATGAAAAGACGCTGGAATTCTATGACGAACTGGCGCTTTACATCTCGGCGGGCGAGGCAAAGCTGACCCAACTGGACGACACGATCATCCCCGCCAAGGAAGCCGAGGTATCCGACGCGCCCGAAGACCAGGGCGTCATCAAGGCGCAGGAGCTGCGCGACCTGCGCGCTGCGCGGGACGATCTGGAACGCCGCGTTCACGACCTGAAACTGACACGTCAGGTAACGATGCAGTCGCTGCCGTCGATCCGGCTGGTGCAGGAAAATGACAAGTCGCTGGTGACCAAGATCAACTCGACCTTGGTGAACACCGTGCCGCTTTGGGAAACCCAGCTGGCACAGGCCGTGACAATCCAACGCTCGGCCGAAGCCGCCCGCGCGGTGAAGGACGCCACCGACCTGACCAACGAGCTTCTGACCGCCAATGCCGAAAACCTGCAAGAGGCGAACCGCATGGTGCGCAAGGAAATGGAGCGTGGCGTGTTTGACATCGAGGCGGTGAAATCCGCCAATGCAACGCTGATCGCCACCATCGAGGAAAGCCTTGCGATTGCCGATGAAGGCAAAGCAAAACGCGCTGCCGCCGAAGAAGAGCTGATCAAGATGGAAGCCGAGTTGAAGGACACGCTGGCCGCGGCCACGGCGCGCGGCACAGCATCGGCGCACAATATGGCCGGTTCAGTGCCACGCGGCTGACCGGACAGCGAAAGGGACAGGATGCGGCGAAACGCCTTGACGATGGCAACCGGAGCGCTGGCGGCAACGCTGGCGCTGTCAGCATGTCAGGCCGTTGGACCAGATGGTGCCGGTCTGCCCACATCGCCGACGCCGAAACCTCGGGCGGCCTCGCTCTCGGCAGCGCCCAGCGCGGAAAGCGTGGCCCTGACGGCTTACTATGCCCGCGTGCAGCGCAGCCTGCTGACCCAGGGCCTGTTGCGAACCGATGGTGGCGGGGCAGACGTGCCGTTCAGCGCCGCCATGCTGGCCCGCAACTTCGAGCGCATCGCGTTTTTTCAGGAATATTCCTCGGCAGGCGGGCGTCTGATCGCGCGCGAGAATGCGTCGCACCTGACACGCTGGGAAAAACCTGTGCGGGTCTCGATCCAGTTCGGGCTGTCCACGCCGGACGACAAGCAAGCGCGTGACCGGGCCGTTCTGTCCAGATATGTGCGCAGGCTGGCCCGTGTCACAGGCCATCCGATCAGCATGACCAAGGGCGAAGGCAATTTCCACGTCTATGTCCTGAACGAGGACGAGCGCAAAGCCTTCGGTCCCGAATTGCGTCGGGTCGTGCCCGGCATCAGCGCGGTAAGCCAGGATGCCGTGATCAACATGCCGCGCGACACCTATTGCCTGGTGTTCGGGCGCGATCCGGCCAACAACGGACAGTTCGAACAGGCCGTGGCCGTCATTCGCAGCGAACATCCCGACCTGATGCGCACCTCGTGCATCCACGAAGAAGTCGCGCAGGGGTTGGGCCTGTCCAATGACAGCCCGCAAGCGCGCCCGTCGATCTTCAACGATGACGAGGAATTCGGCCTTCTGACCACGCATGACGAAAACCTGCTTCGGATGCTGTATGACGACCGGCTGAGGCCGAACATGACGGCGGAAGAAGCCCGCCCGATCATCCGACAAATGGCCGCCGAGTTGACCGGTGGCGCAGTATGACCGACACCCCAGGAAGGGAGCGTAACAATGGGAATTCTTGATTTTCTGACCGGTGAGTTCATCGACGTCATTCACTGGGTCGATGACACCCGCGACACGATGGTCTGGAGGTTCGAGCGCGAAGGGCACGAGATCAAATATGGCGCCAAGCTGACCGTCCGCGAAGGACAGGCGGCGGTGTTTGTGCATGAAGGTCAGCTGGCCGATGTGTTCACACCCGGCCTTTACATGCTTGAAACCAACAACATGCCGATCCTGACCACGATCAACCATTGGGATCACGGTTTCAAATCGCCCTTCAAATCCGAGATCTACTATGTCAACACGACCCGCTTCAACGATCTGAAATGGGGCACCAAGAACCCGATCATGTTGCGCGATCCCGAGTTTGGCCCGACCCGCATCCGCGCCTTCGGCACCTACAGCGTGCGCGTGTCCGACCCGGCGAAGTTTCTGGTCGAGATTGTCGGCACCGACGGTGAATTCACCATGGACGAGATCAGCTATCAGATCCGCAACATCATCGTGCAGGCCTTCAGTCGCGTGATCGCGGGGGCGGGTATTCCGGTTCTGGACATGGCCGCCAACACCGCCGATCTGGGCAAGCTGATCGCGGCCGAGATTTCAGGGATCGTCGCCGAATACGGTCTGATCATTCCCGAGTTCTATATCGAGAACATCTCGCTTCCCCCCGCTGTCGAAGCGGCTTTGGACAAACGCACGTCGATGGGTGTGGCGGGCGATCTTGGCGCGTTCACGCAGTATTCCGCAGCCGAAGCGATGACCGCTGCTGCCCAAAACCCAAGCGGGGGCGGCGGCATGGGCGCGGGTCTTGGCATGGGGATGGGCATGGCGATGGCCGGGCAAATGGCGCAAACCGGGCCATGGGGCGCCGCACCCGCAACCGCTGCGGCACCTGCACCGCAAACACCCCCACCGCCACCTGTCGAACATGTTTGGCACGTTGCCGATAACGGCGAGGTCAAGGGGCCGTTTTCCAAAGCTGCCCTGGGCCGGATGACCGCATCTGGCGGACTTACGCGCGATACCTATGTCTGGACCCCCGGTCAGGATGGCTGGAAGCGGGCCGAGGAAGTGGCAGAGCTGGCACAACTGTTCACCGTTCTGCCGCCCCCACCGCCGGGGGCATGATTGCCTTGTGCAACGCAAGCGTCGCCCACCCTGTTCCATTGCCCGAGCAAAGAGGCTGACCCGGATGGCCTATCCGCGCGAAGACACCCAAGCGCCACTGGAAGAACACCGGTTCCCTTGCGACCAATGCGGGGCGGATCTTCGGTTCGACCCCGAGCGCAACCTGCTGACCTGCGACCACTGCGGGTCTGAGCAAACCATTGATGACCGACCGCAAACCCTGCCGGTCATTCGCGAACTGGATCTGAAACGCGCCATGTCCGAACAACTGCCGGAGAGCGAAACCGAGATCACGCGCGTCGCAACCTGCCCCAACTGCGCGGCATTGATCGAGTTCGATGGCGACACCCATGCCTCGGAATGCCCGTTCTGCGCCACGCCCGTCGTCACCGATACCGGCGCACATCGTCAGTTCAAACCCAAGGGCCTTGCCCCGTTCGAGGTCAAGGAACGCGATGCCCACAAGGCGATGACGGATTGGCTGGGGCGCTTGTGGTTCGCGCCCAACGGTTTGCGTGAATATGCCCGCAAAGGGCGGCGCATGTCCGGTATCTATGTGCCCTATTGGACCTTTGATGCCGATACGCGCACGACCTATAGCGGCCAGCGCGGCACGGTGCATGAACGTACGCGCACGGTGACGGTCAACGGGAAACGACGGCAACAGCGCTCGCAAACCGTCAGGTGGCGTCCGGTGTCCGGGCGCGTCGCGCGGTTCTTTGATGACGTTCTGGTGCTGGCCTCGCGCGGATTGCCGAAGAAATACACCGATGCGCTCGAGCCTTGGGACATGTCGCGGCTGGAACCTTACCGGCCCGAATTCCTGGCCGGATTTCAGGCTGAAGGCTATACTGTCGATCTGGAACAAGGGTTTCTGGAAGCGCGCGATTACATGAACCGCATTATCCTGCGGGATGTGAAGTTTGATATCGGCGGGGATCGTCAACGGGTCACGTCCATGGACACCAAGATGTCCGACGTCACCTTCAAGCACATCCTGCTGCCGGTCTGGCTGGCGGCATATAAATACCGAGGCAAGACCTATCGTTTCGTGGTGAACGGACAGAACGGCCGGGTGCAGGGTGAACGACCCTATTCGGTTTGGAAGATTACTTTTGCGGTCATTCTGGGGCTGATCGCGGCGGCGATTATCGGCTATCTGTCTGCCCAAAGCCAATAGGATCGACCATGAACTATCACGACTTTTCGGCGCTGCTTGGCGCCCGGCATTCCTGCCGTGGGTTTCGGACTGATCCCGTTCCCAAGGACAAGATCACCCAGATCCTGACCGCCGCGCAGAAAGTGCCAAGCTGGTGCAATGCCCAGCCATGGCAGGTGGACATCACCGTTGGCGCCGAGACCGATCGGCTGCGTGACGCCCTGTATGACCACGCCATGACTGCCACCCAAAGCCCCGACATCCCGTGGCCCAGCGCCTATACCGGCGCGCATCAATCCCGGCGCAAGACCTGCGGCCTGCAACTTTACGAAGCGGTCGGGGTGGCGCGCGGCGACCGGGCCGCCTCGGCCCGGCAGATGATGGAAAACTTTTACCTGTTCGGCGCACCGTGTTTTGCCCTGTTGACCGCCCCGGCCGAGCTTGGCCCCTATGCCTATCTGGATTGCGGCGGGTTCATCACTGGTTTCACGCTTGCGGCCACATCGCTTGGCATCGCCTCGATCCCGCAAGCGGCGGTGGCGGCTTATGCGCCGTTTCTGCGCGACTGGTTCGCCCTGCCAGATGATCGCATCATCCTGTGCGGTATATCCTTCGGATATGCCAATGAGACCCACCCAGCGAACCAGTTTCGCACCACCCGTGCGCCGCTGGATCAGTGGGTCCGCCTGCACGGACACGAGGAGAAACCATGAAAGCCCTGATCCAACGCGTCAGCGAAGCCGCCGTGCACGTGGACGGAGATCTGATCGGCCAGACCGGGCCAGGCCTCATGATCCTTGTTTGCGCGATGGAGGGCGATAACACGGCAAACGCCGATGCACTGGCCGCCAAGGTCGCGAAACTGCGTATCTTCAAGGATGACGCGGGCAAGATGAACCGCTCGTTGCTCGATACCGGCGGAGGGACGCTGGTGGTCAGCCAGTTCACGCTGGCCGCCGACACATCGCGCGGCAATCGTCCGGGGTTCTCCGCCGCCGCCCCGCCCGCCGAAGGGGAGCGGTTGTATAACCACTTCGCCGACGCCCTGCGCAACCTTGGCATCGCGACCGAGCAAGGCCGGTTCGGGGCGGACATGAAAGTGTCATTGGTGAATGACGGGCCGGTGACGATCTGGATGGAGGTTTAGGCCCCCAACGGGTCTAATACCCCGCCGCCTGGTCCACCACATGCAAAAGCGGCTCGCTTGCCTCAGACCGTCGAATGTTCTCGGCCACCACGCGGGCGGCTGATGCCGGGCGGGTATCTGCCGCGATATGCGGCGTGACCGTCACCTTGGGATGCGCCCAATAGGGATCATCATCCGGCAAGGGTTCGATGCGGAACACATCAAGGGTGGCATGGCCGACCTGCCCGCTGTCCAACGCCGCCAGCAACGCCTGATCGTCGATCAGCGGCCCGCGACCGGGATTGATGATTACCGCGCCTTTTGGCAACCACGACAGGCGTTCTGCATTCAACAGGTTCTCGGTTTCCGGGGTCTTGGGCAGAAGCAGCACCACGATTTCGGCACGGGACAGAACCTTGCGCAGGCTCGCATCCCCACTGTGGCAGTCGATGCCGGGGATGTCCTTTGGGCTGCGGCTCCACCCACAGACATTGAAATTCAACGCGCGCAATGCCTTTGCCGCAGCGGACCCCAACGCCCCCAGACCCAGAACGGCGACCCTCCGATCGCGCGCCAGCGGCGGCGCGGGCTGATGCCAGATCGGCTGGGTTCTGTGAATATAGCGGTCCATCCCAAGATGATGACGCAGAACATGCCCCGTGACCCATTCGGTCATCCCTTCGGCCAACCCATCATCGACCATGCGTGTATAAGGCTGGGTCAGGGTCGGGTTGCCCACGACCTTCTCAACCCCCGCCCACAGGCCCAGCACGGCCTTGGCACGGGTGAACGGCGTAAAATCCTGCACCGGACCATTTGGCGCATAAACGAGATAGTCCACATCTTCCGGCGGCATATCACAGGATATGTTGGCGTTGATGCGCTGTTCATCCAGTGCTTTGGCCAACTCGATCTCATAGATCGGCCACAGCTTCTGATTGCCTGCGTAAAGGACGTTGACCGTCACCGCTTCTGCCTCGCCCGGTGCACATGCGCGCTTTGCACCAGCCCGAAGCCGACCAGAAGCACCAGCATCGCCGATCCGCCATAGCTGACCAGCGGCAGGGGCACGCCAACGACCGGCGCAAGCCCCATCACCATCGACATGTTGACCGCAAAGAACAGGAAGAAGGTCACGGCAACGCCAAGGATCAGAAGCGAGCTGAAGCGGTCCTTGTTTTGCAGCGCCGCGGCCACGCAGAACGCAAGGATCAGCACGTAAAGCGCCAGAAGCGACACACCGCCGATGAACCCAAGTTCTTCGGCAAGGGTGGTGAAGATGAAATCCGTCTGCTTTTCAGGCAGAAAGTTCAGCCGCGACTGCGTGCCCTGCATGAACCCACGACCGGTCCACCCCCCCGACCCCAGCGCGATCTTTGACTGGGTGATGTGATACCCCGCCCCCAGCGGGTCGGATGACGGGTCAAGGAATGTGTCGATACGCCGATACTGATAGTCTTTCAGCAACTGCCAGTCCGTGCCGCGCGACATGAAGACCGAGGTCACAAGCCCGACCCCGGCGGCGACAACCGCACCGAAATACCAAAGGCTGACCCCCGCCAGAAACATCATCGCGCCCCCGCCAACCAGAAGCAGGATCGCCGTGCCCAGATCCGGTTGTTTCAGAACCAGCGCGGTGGGCAGAAGGATCAGGATGATCGGCAAAAGCACCCAGAACGGCCGCGATACCTTTTTGATAT
>JAUHWP010000058.1 GCA_030424645.1 Alphaproteobacteria bacterium | reverse complement strand
GCCCGGCATTTGTTGACGTCATGCAAATGTTCCAGCGTGGCCCAGGCAATCGACAACCCGTCATAGGTCGCGGTGCCGCGCCCGATTTCATCCAGAATGACCAGCGCCCGGTCGTCGGCCTGGTTCAGGATCGCGGCGGTTTCGACCATTTCCACCATGAAGGTGGATCGCCCGCGCGCCAGATCGTCTGAGGCGCCAACGCGGCTGAACAATTGTGACACGATGCCGATATGCGCCGACTTCGCGGGAACATAGCTGCCGCATTGTGCCAGAAGGGCGATCAGTGCGTTTTGCCGCAGGAAGGTCGACTTACCCGCCATGTTCGGCCCCGTCAGCAACCAGATATCCGCATCCCGTTCGCCGCTGGACAGGTGGCAGTCATTGGCGACAAACGGATCGCCAGAGCGTTTGAGCGAGGCTTCGACCACCGGGTGACGCCCGGCCTGCACATCGAAAACGCGGCTGTCGTCAACCTTCGGCGCGGCCCAGTTTTCGGTTCGCGCAAGCACGGCAAACGCCGCCGCGACATCCAGTTCGGCCAAGGCGCGTGCGGTCTGTGCAATCTCGGGGGCTTGATCCAAAATCTGCTCAACCAGGGTGGAATAGAGACGCTTTTCAATCTCCAACGCACGATTGCCCGCGTTCAGGATTTTCGTTTCCATATCGCTCAGCGCCACGGTGGTGAAGCGCACCGCGTTGGCCGTGGTTTGCCGGTGGATGTAATGTTCGGACAGGGGTGCCCCGAGCATTTTCTGCGCATGGGTGGCGGTGGTTTCGATGAAATAGCCCAGCACATTGTTGTGCTTGATCTTCAGGCTACCGATCCCGGTGTGTTCAGCATATTGCGCCTGCATTCCGGCGATCACGCCCCGGCCTTCGTCACGCAGCTTGCGCGCCTCGTCCAGATCGGTGTCGTATCCCGGTGCGATGAAGCCACCGTCGCGGGCCAACAGCGGCGGTTCGGCAATCAGCGCGTCGTCGAGCAGGCTGGACAGGTCGTCATGCCCGGTCAGTGATTTCGCAGCGTTGGCCAGATTGTCGGGCAGATCCTGACCTGAAAGCATCTTGGAAATATCAGCCGCAGCCGCAAGACCGCCGCGAATGGCGGCCAGGTCGCGCGGCCCGCCGCGATCGAGGCCAAGACGCGACAGCGCGCGGTCGATGTCGGGCACGTTACGCAACGCGGCACGCACATCTTCGGTCAGCCGAGAGCTATCCTTGAAAAACGCGACGCCATCCAGCCGCGCATGAACTTCATCCAGATCGCAGGACGGGCTGGACAACCGGCGTTCCAGCAACCGCCCACCGCCCGCCGTGGCGGTGCGGTCGATCACCGACAACAGTGAACCGTCCCGTCCACCGGACAGGCTGTGGGTCAGTTCCAGATTGCGGCGGGTGGCGGCGTCGATTTGCATCGTGCCGTGGGCCAGTTCCCGCACCGGTGGGCGCAACAGGGGCAGTTTGCCTTTCTGCGTGATCTCAAGATATTCGACGATGGCCCCCATCGCGCCGATTTCTGCACGGCTGAAGCTGCCGAACGCGTCCAGCGATCCGACCTTGAACAGATCCAGCAGGCGTTTCTCGGCGCCCGTGCTATCAAAAGCCGCGCGTCCCAGATCGGTGGCAGACGCACCCGATTCCGAGACTATTTCACCCAGATCCGTATAAAGATCGTCGCAAATGACCAGCTCGCGCGGGGCCAGTCGCGCCAGTTCGGGCGACAGGCGGGTGCGGGTGCTGGGCATCACGCGAAACGCTCCGGTCGAGATGTCGACCCAGGCCAGTGCCGCATCATCGCGCACCTCGTTATACGCGGCCAGGAAGTTGTGGCGGCGGGCGTCCAGCAGGCTTTCTTCGGTCAATGTGCCCGGCGTGACCAGCCGCACCACGTCGCGTTTCACCACCGACTTTGATCCACGCTTCTTGGCCTCGGCCGGATCCTCCATCTGTTCACAGACGGCGACGCGAAATCCCTTGCGGATCAGGGTTAGCAGATAACCCTCGGCGGAATGCACCGGCACGCCGCACATGGGAATGTCTTCGCCCAGATGCTTGCCCCGCTTGGTCAGGGCAATGTCCAGCGCGGCGGCGGCAGCCACGGCATCGTCGAAGAACAGCTCATAAAAATCGCCCATGCGATAGAACAAGAGCGCGTCGGGATAGCCTTTCTTGATCTCAAGAAATTGCGCCATCATCGGCGTGATCTTGGCCGTCTTGTCGCTCACCTGTGGTCCCCCATGATCCGGTTTGCGACAGACTATGGTCTTCGCAGGTCGGGTAAAAGGGGCATCAGGTGTTTTTGCGGCGCGAGACCCAGTTCCAGCTTGAGGCGCACATGTCATCCAGACCCAATTCCGCCTTGAACCCCAGCAATTCCTGCGCAAGCCGCGTGTCACCATAGACGCAGGCAACATCGCCAGCGCGGCGCGGCGCGATACGATATGGCAGTTCGTGGCCGCAGGCGCGTTCATAGGCCCGAACCATTTCAAGCACCGAATACCCGGTGCCGGTGCCAAGGTTCACCACATGCCCCGTGCCCGAGGACAGCAGCGCGTCAAGCGATTGAACATGGCCGCGCGCCAGGTCCATTACGTGAATATAGTCGCGAATGCCGGTGCCATCGGGCGTGTCATAATCGTTGCCCCAGACGGAAAGCCGTTCCAGCTCGCCCGTTGCGACTTTGGCGATATAGGGCATCAGGTTGTTGGGTATGTCGTTGGGGTCCTCACCGATCAAGCCGGTGTGGTGCGCGCCGACCGGGTTGAAGTAGCGCAGGACGCCAAAGGCCCAGCGGTCATCTGCCCCCGCAATCTGTTCCAACGATTGTTCGCAGACCAGTTTGGTATAGCCATAGGGGTTGGTAAAGCTGCGCGGTGCGGTCTCGGTGACAGGAAGCTGTTCCGGTTGCCCGTAGACCGTCGCGGAAGACGAAAAGACCAGCGAAAACACCTTCGCGCGCTGCATGGCACCCAAGAGCGTGTAAAGACCCGCGATATTGGTGTTCAGGTAATCCAGCGGTTTTTCGACGCTTTCCCCCACGGCCTTCAGCGCCGCAAAATGGATCACCGCGTCGAAATCGTGCTCGGCAAAAAGCCGATCGAGCAGTGCCTGGTCAAGAACGTCACCGGTGACGCAGGTAACAGGGGCGCCGGTGATGACCTCAAGCCGGTCGATGACATCGCGTCGGGCATTGGTGAAATTATCAAGGATGATCGCCTCATGCCCCGCCTCTTTCAGGGCGACATAGGTGTGTGAGCCGATGAAGCCGGCACCACCAGTCAGCAGGATCTTTTTCGTCACACGAACCCCCTTGGTATTCGTCCGAGATATAGGCTGATTTGCGCAGAAAGGCACGAAAGAATGGCCATCGCACATCCGGGCGGGCCTGATGGCGGTAACATTCTGGTTGTTGCCAACGATTTGCTACAGGTTTCGTAAAATTACGAAAAAGATTTCCCAAGCGACATAAAATTACGCGAATAGCGGTTGAGGCGCGACGGGACCCCCTGTATGGGTTGGTCGTTAAAGACCACAATAAAGGCCATCATCAATGCCCAAAGCCAAGATCACGTCGGAAGAGGCGCTTGCCTTCCATTTGGACCCCATGCCGGGCAAATTCGAAGTCACGCCGTCCGTCCCGATGACGACCCAGCGCGATCTGTCCCTGGCCTACAGCCCCGGCGTGGCCGTCCCCTGCGAGGCGATCGCGGCGGATGCGCAGACGGCCTATGACTATACCAACAAGGGCAATCTTGTCGCCGTGATCTCGAACGGCACGGCGGTTCTGGGGTTGGGCAATCTTGGGGCGCTGGCGTCAAAGCCGGTGATGGAAGGCAAGGCCGTGTTGTTCAAACGCTTTGCCGATGTGAACTCGATCGACATCGAGCTGGACACAGAAGACCCCGACGCCTTCATCAATGCCGTGAAGCTGATGGGCCCGACCTTTGGCGGCATCAACCTTGAGGACATCAAGGCGCCGGAATGCTTCATCATCGAACAGCGCCTGAAAGAGGAAATGGACATTCCCGTCTTTCACGACGACCAGCACGGGACGGCGGTGATCTGTGCGGCTGGGCTGATGAACGCGCTGCACCTGTCGGGCAAGAAGATCGAAGATTGCCGGATCGTGCTGAACGGGGCCGGGGCCGCAGGGATTGCCTGTATCGAGTTGATCAAGGCGATGGGCGCCAAGCATGACAATTGCATCGTGTGCGACACCAAGGGCGTGATTTATCAGGGCCGCAAGGATGGCATGAACCAATGGAAATCGGCCCATGCCGCCAATACGGAACTGCGCACGCTGGAAGAGGCGATGGTGGGCGCGGATGTGTTCCTTGGCGTGTCGGTCAAGGGGGCGGTGACGCAGGATATGGTGGCGTCGATGGCGGACAACCCGGTGATTTTCGCGATGGCCAACCCCGATCCCGAGATCACCCCGGAAGAAGCCCACGAGGTGCGCAATGACGCAATCGTGGCCACGGGCCGGTCGGATTATCCCAACCAGGTGAACAACGTGCTGGGCTTTCCATACCTGTTTCGCGGTGCGTTAGACATCAATGCGCGCGCCATCAACGATGAAATGAAGATCGCCTGCGCCCGCGCGCTGGCCGAACTGGCACGCGAAGACGTGCCGGACGAGGTCGCGATGGCCTATGGCAAGAAACTGACCTTCGGGCGGGATTACATCATTCCGACGCCGTTCGATCCGCGTCTGATCTATGTCGTGCCGCCAGCGGTTGCGCGGGCCGGGATGGACACGGGCGTCGCGCGTCGTCCGATCATCGACATGGACGGGTATGAACAAAGCCTGAAGGCGCGGATGGACCCGACCGCCTCGATCCTGCGCGGGATCACGTCGCGCGCGCGAAAGAACCAGGCAACCATGATCTTTGCCGAAGGCGATACGCCGCAAGTGTTGCGGGCCGCCGTTCAGTATCAACGCAATGGCTATGGCCGTGCCCTTGTGGTCGGTCGCCCGGAAGATGTGAAGACCAAGCTCGAGGCTTTGGGGCTTGGCGATGCGGTGCGCGAACTGCGCGTGGTGAATGCGGCAAACACCGACCAGATGCCGCAATACAAGGATTTCCTGTATGAACGCCTGCAACGCAACGGGTTTGACCGGCATGACATTCACCGACTGGCCGCCCGTGACCGGCATGTCTTCGCATCGCTGATGTTGGCGCATGGTCACGGTGACGGGCTGATCACCGGGGCGACGCGCAAATCTGCCTATGTGCTGGATCGGATTAACCATGTTTTCGATGCCCGCGCGACCGACGGCGCGGTGGGTGTCACCGCCGTTCTGCACAAGGGGCGGATCGTGCTGATTGCCGACACGTTGGTGCATGAATGGCCCGAAACCGAAGATCTGGCCAATATCGCCGAGCGTGCCGCCGGCGTGGCGCGCGGTCTTGGACTTGAACCGCGTGTTGCCTTCGTCAGCTTCTCGACCTTCGGTTATCCGGTGTCGGAACGGGCCGAGAAGATGCACGAAGCTCCGGCCATTCTGGAAAAGCGCGGTGTGGATTTCGAATTCGACGGCGAGATGACCGCCGACGTGGCCCTGAACGCCGAGGTGATGGCCCATTATCCGTTCTGCCGCCTGTCGGGGCCGGCGAATGTGCTGGTGGTGCCCGCGCGACACTCGGCGTCGATCTCGGTCAAGATGATGCAGGAACTTGCAGGCGCGACGGTCATTGGTCCGATCCTGTCGGGCATCGACCAGCCGATCCAGATTTGTTCGACGAATTCGACCTCGAACGACATTCTGAACATGGCGGTTCTGGCCGCGGCACGGCTGGGCGAACGATAAGCCGGACCGTTTGACCGGCTTTGTTCTGTGCCCCTATCGTGGGGCATGGGATATCTGGTAACTCATTGGCGCGGAGAGCAGCCCCTGAACCGTTCGTTCTGGGTGAACGGCGTGTTGTTGCGGCTGGGTGCCTATGGGGTTTTTACGGTGCTGATCTGGGCGCAGCCGTTGCCCAAGGCGGTTCCCGTCGTGATCATCGCGGCCGACCTCGTCCTGATGACCTGGCAAAGCGTCGGTTATTTCCGGGCCGCAGAGCGCAACCTGTCCGGCTCAAGCTCGATGTTGCCGCTTTGGGGTGGGATCGTCGCGCTGATCGTGGCGGTCGCGGTGATGCTGTCGCAATGGTGGGGGTTGGTGCTGGCCGCCAATACCCCGCCGGAGGGCGAGCGTTACTTTGTCAGGATGGACAGGATGCGTGCCGCGCAATACACCATGACCGTAGATAAGGACAGCAATACGCTGATGTTCAAGGGCACGCTGACCCATGGGGTCACGAAGCGCATGGCGGCGCTTCTGGCGGAAAATACCGGGCTTGAAACCATGTCGCTGGACAGCTCTGGCGGGAATATATTCGAGGCCCGCGGACTGGCAAAACTGATCATTTCCGCCAAGTTAGACACACATGTCGATCGGAATTGCAGCTCGGCCTGCACAATCGTTTTCATCGCGGGGGCGGCGCGCACCGCCGGTCCCGATGCGCAGATCGGTTTTCATGGCTACGCCCTGATGGATGCAGCGAAACTGCCGCAGTTCGATATTGCCGCAGAGCAGGACCGCGATCTGGCCTTCTTTGTCCAACAGGGTGTCACGGAAGATTTCGCCAGGCGGATCCATGACAGCCCGAACCGGTCCATCTGGTTTCCCACACGCGATGAAATGCTGCGCGCCAATGTTCTGACTCAGGCTCCTTAGAAACAAAAACACCCCGCCATGGCGTGACGGGGTGTTTCGAATTTACTGCGTTTATGATCAGCCGATGATGGCGTTCAGCGTCGCGCTGGGCCGCATGACTTTGGCCTTCTTCTCGACGCTCGGGTGGTAATAGCCGCCGATATCGGCCGCCGGGCCCTGAACCGCTGCGATCTCGGCAAGGATGGCTTGTTCACCATCGGCCAGCGCTTTGGCCACCGGGGCAAACTCCGCCGCGATCTCGGCATCGTCGGTTTGCGCCGCCAAGGCTTCGGCCCAGTAACGGGCGAACCAGTAATGGCTGTCGCGGTTGTCCGGCTCGCCGACCTTGCGTGACGGCGAACGGTTGTTGTCTAGGATGCCTTGCGTAGCCTCCTCGGCTGCAGCGCCCAGAACGCCCGCCTTCGCATTGCCTTTCGCGTCGGCCAGGAAGTTCAGGCTTTCACCAAGCGCGCAGAATTCGCCCATCGAATCCCAGCGCAGGTGGTTCTGTTCAACCAGTTGTTGCACGTGCTTGGGCGCCGACCCGCCCGCACCTGTTTCAAACAGCCCGCCACCGTTCATCAGCTTCACGATCGACAGCATCTTGGCCGAGGTGCCAAGCTCAAGGATCGGGAACAGGTCGGTCAGATAGTCGCGCAGCACGTTGCCGGTGATGGCAATCGAATCTTTGCCCGCAGTGATGGTTTCCAGCGATTGGCGGGTGGCTTCGCGCGGGGCCATGATCTGGAACTTGTTGGCAACACCAGCCGCTTTCAGGGCGGACTCGACATACTTGATCAGCTCTGCATCGTGGGCGCGGTTCGCGTCCAGCCAGAAGATCGCCTCCGATCCGGTCAGGCGCTGACGGTCCATGGCCAGCTCGATCCAGTTTTCAATCGGAGCCTTCTTCACCGTGCAGGCACGCCAGATATCACCGGCTTCAACGTCGTGGCTGTGCAGGGTTTCACCGTTTGCCAGAACGATACGGATGGTGCCGTCGGCGGGGGCTTCGAAAGTCGTGGGATGCGAGCCGTATTCCTCGGCCTTCTGGGCCATCAGGCCGACATTGGCCACGGCGCCGGCGGTGGTCACGTCCAGCTTGCCGTTTTCCTTGAAGAAATTGATCGTCTCGTCATAGACGGTGGCATAGCAACGGTCGGGGATCACGCAGTTGGTGTCGCCCTTCTGGCCTGCTGCATCCCAGCCCTTGCCGCCTGCACGGATCACGGCGGGCATCGAGGCGTCGATGATCACGTCCGACGGCACGTGCAGGTTGGTGATGCCCTTGTCCGAATCGACCATATACATGGCGGGGCGGTCGGCGTTGACGGAGTCAATCGCGGCCATGATCTCGGTGTCGCCTTTCACGCGGTCCAACAGGTCGCCCATGCCGGAATTCGGGTTGACGCCCAGTGCTTCCAGCTTGTCGCCGAATTTTTCGAAGACGGGGGCCAGCCAGGCTTTCACCGCGTGACCGAAGATGATCGGGTCAGACACTTTCATCATCGTCGCTTTCATGTGAAGCGAAAACATGGTGCCGTCTGTCTTTGTATCTTCGATCGCATCCGCCAGGAATGCGCCCAGCGCACCAGCCGACATGAAAGTCGCGTCTGCCACGGTGCCTTCGTCCAGCGTCCAGCCGTCTTTCAGAACGGTCACGCTGCCATCCTTGCCGACGAACTCGATCTTCGCGTCACCGGCTTGTGCGGCGGTGATGGTGGCCGATTTCTCGTTCGCATAGAAATCGTTGTCGGGCATCGACGAGACCTTGGTCTTGCTGTCCGACGACCAGTCGCCCATGGAATGCGGATTGTTCTGGGCAAAGTTCTTCACCGCCTTGGCGGCACGGCGGTCCGAATTGCCTTCGCGCAGGACGGGGTTCACCGCCGACCCCTTGATCGCATCATACCGGGTGCGGATCGCCTTTTCTTCATCGGTCCTGGGTTCCTCGGGATAGTCGGGCAGGGCATAACCTTGTGCCTGAAGCTCTTCCACGGCCGCCACAAGCTGCGGCACCGAAGCCGAGATGTTGGGCAGCTTGATGACATTGGCGTCGGGCGTTTTCACCAGCTTGCCAAGTTCGGCCAGGTCATCCGATTGGCGCTGGGCGTCTGTCAGGTTCTCGGGAAAGGCCGAAATGATGCGCGCAGCAAGCGAGATATCCTTGGTGCCGACGGTGACGCCCGCAGCGGACGCGAAGCGTTTGATGATCGGCAGGAACGAGGCGCTGGCCAGTTCGGGCGCTTCGTCTACAATGGTATACAGAATATCAGGTTGCGATGTATCGGTCATGTCAGGACACCTCTTTTTTTCGCGGAGGATTTCACCGCAGGGTCGATCCCCCGAAACGGTGATTGGTGAAATTTCCCCATCCACATACACAAGACTGCCAACAAAAAAAAGGGAGTTGCACGCTTAACGGTCGGTTTTCGGTGATGATAACGCAAGCAGTGGCATGATTTGCTTTTTCAGCAGGTAATGACTGGCGACCTCATGCCCGTCATGGACGATTGAAAACACGCCGTAGGGATTGGGGACCAACCGTCGAAGATCCTCGGCGGTGGTGATTTCGATGGCCTGAAACGCCAGCCCCGCCTCGTTCGCGGCGTCCCTTGCATTTGCAACGGCATCCTCAAGATAGGGGCATTGCGCACTATAAAACACCGTCAAACCCGAGCCGCATGAGGCCGCTTTTTCGTCAAAGCCACCAACGATGTGTGGTGCCGGGCCGTCGTCAAACGCCTTCAGCATCAGATCGAAATCAGGCGCGACCTGATCGACGGACAGATAGCCGCGAGATGCCAGGACCTTTTTGTCGATCAGCCAGTTTCCAGATCGGGTCAGCGCGGTTACACCGCGATATCCGACGTCGCGCGCCCAAGCCTCAACCTCGTCCAGAAGCTGCTTGGCGTGTCCTTTGCCTTTACTTTTGCCGACGACCCAAAGGCAATGGATGGCGACAAGATCATCGGCACCCTCGATCCCACGCCACGCGTACTTGGCTGGGATGAACTCGACAAACCCGCGTTCGCCGTTGCCTAGCAGGCGCAGTTGCAGCCCTTCGTCAAAGCGATTTGCCAGCCACGCACGCTTGCGTTTCCATGCGCTGGTCTTGCGCGCGCTCATCTTACAGAAGAAACCGTGCTTTTCGACGGTGTCGTTGGTGACGGTGATCAGGTTGGTCATGCAGGCCTCCGTTTTCCACAGACTCGCATGATTTGACTTGTTCGTCCTTGAGGGGCGTCAAATGCGCCTACAACCGGTCCATGATCGCCTTGGCAATCGACATGGTGTTGCCGGTGCCGCCAAGGTCGGGGGTTACGCGGTCCTTGGCCTGAACAGTGTCTATTATGGCCTGTTTCAGGCGATTGGCGTCATCGGTCTTGCCTACATGCTCCAGCATCAGACCGGCCGCCATCAGGAAGGCGCAGGGATTGGCCTTTTGCTGGCCGGCAATATCGGGGGCCGAGCCGTGGACGGCCTCGAAGATCGCGGCGTCCTTGCCGATATTGGCACCGGGGGCCAGACCCAGACCGCCGACCAGACCGGCGGCAAGGTCGGACAGGATGTCGCCAAACAGGTTGGTGGTGACGATCACATCGAAGGCGTCGGGATACATCACCATCTGCATGGCGCAGGCATCGACGATCCGTTCGTCGCATTCAACGCGGCCTTCGTATTCCTTAGCAATCTCGCGCGCCTCTTCCAGAAACATGCCCGAGAGCAGTTTCAGAATGTTGGCCTTGTGCACGATGGTTACTTTCTTGCGCCCGTTTGCCACCGCATAGTCGAAGGCCGCACGGGTGATCCGCCGGGCTTCTTCCTTGGTGTTGTATCCGGTGGAATAGACTTTGCCTTCCGGGTCGCCGTTATGTTCCATGTATCCTTCATCGGCGATGTAATAGCCTTCCAGATTCTCGCGGAAAATCACCATGTCGATATTGTCATAGCGCCCATCGGTCTTGATCGTCTTGGTCGGGCGGACATTGGCAAAAAGTTCGAACTCCTGCCGCAGTTGCAGGTTGATCGACTTGAAGCCACCACCCACGGGCGTGGTCAGCGGGCCTTTCAACGCCAGCTTGGTGCGGCGGATGCTGTCGATCGTGGCTTGCGGAAGCGGATCGCCCGAGGCGTCGATGCCCGCCATTCCGGCCTGTTTCACGTCCCACTCAAACGGCCTGCCCATATGGTCAAGAACGGCGGTGACGGCTTCGGTGATCTCGGGACCGATACCATCGCCGGGGATCAGGGTTGCTTGGATCTTGGTGGTCATTGGGGTCTCCATGCGTTTGGGCGCGTTTACCGCCTACTCCCTTAAACGGTATACAATGGAATACAAGCGGAAAGTCACATTCGTTTCCGCGAATAAATTCGGCAATTGCAGCTCAAACCTAGCTTTCCCTTGTGATCGCTGTCCAGCGCAATAGGCTGAGGGAAAACGGGGGCTGCTGTGGCAATCTATAATCTGGGGTCGATAAACATAGACCACTTCTACGAGGTCGATCACCTGCCGATGCCCGGTGAAACGCTGGCGTCTTCCGGCTATCGCGTGGGTCTGGGCGGTAAGGGTGCCAACCAGTCCATCGCTGCGGGCCTGGCCGGGGCCGAGGTGCACCATATCGGTGCCATTGGTGCCGATGGTGACTGGTGCAAAGCCCGGCTTGCCGACGCGGGTATCAACATCGACCATATCGCCACAGTCAACACGGCGACCGGGCACGCAAATATCTGCATCGACCCTGCGGGTGAGAACCTGATCATTCTCTATTCCGGCGCAAATGGCCAGATTTCCGAAGACCAGATCAAGGAGGCGCTGGGCGATGCCGGGGCTGGCGACTACCTTGTTTTGCAGAACGAAACGGGGTTGACGTTCGAAGCTGCCCAACTGGCACGCGCGCGGGGCGTCTTCGTCGTCTATTCGGCCGCACCTTTTGATGCAGACCGCGCCATCCGGATGCTGCCCGTTGTCGACCTTCTTGTGGTGAACGCGGTCGAGGCCGCGCAATTGTCAAAGGCACTGGGCGCGGCTGTCGACGATATCGACGTGCCCAATCTGTTAATTACGCAGGGCGCGGATGGGGCCGTCTGGCGTGTCGGCGCGACAGGTGAACAGGTGGCTGTCACGGCGTTCCGGGTCGACCCGGTGGACACGACGGGGGCAGGCGATTGCTTCATCGGCAACACCGTTGCCGCGCTGGATCGGGGAATGGCCATTCCCGATGCGATCCGGTTCGGTGCCGCGGCATCGGCCATTCAGGTGACGCGCTTTGGCACGGCGGATGCGATGCCGAGCCGGGCCGAGGTCGAGGCGTTTCTGGCTGAAACAGAGACTGTTTAGCCCTTCAGCAATTGCCCCAGACGCATCGCAATCGACAAATCGCCGGTCACCTTGATCTTGCCCATGGCAAAGGCACTGACCGGGTTCAGGTTGCCGGCCATCAGCTTTTCAAGATTGTCCCGCGTCATCGAAATCGTGCAGGCCGTGTCCTTGTCGTCGCGTGACAAGGCCCCATCCTGCAACACGATGACCCCATCGTCGCCGCAATCCAGCTTCAGGCTTTCGGCGAAGGGTCGTTTCTTCAGACCGCGCTCGATCTTTTCGGCAATCGGGGTCAGTGGCATCGGGCTCTCTAAACAAAACGCCCCCGCTTGATACGGGGGCGTTTCAGTTCGGTCCACGGTGACGTGGCGCGAAGTTACTTGAAGCGACGGTTGCGCATCGCGATCAGTTTCAGGCGCAGCGCGTTCAGCTGGATGAAGCCCGCCGCGTCCTTCTGGTCATAGGCGCCCTGATCTTCTTCGAAGGTCACATGCTCTTCGGAATAAAGCGAGTGATCGGACCAGCGGCCCACCACGCGGGCCAGACCCTTGTAGAGCTTCATGCGCACGGTGCCGGTCACATGTTCCTGGCTCAGGTCGATGGCGGCTTGCAGCATTTCACGTTCGGGGCTGAACCAATAGCCGTTATAGATCAGCTCGGCATATTTCGGCATCAGCTCGTCTTTCAGGTGCATCGCGCCACGGTCCATGGTGATCGATTCAATCCCGCGATGGGCATCCAGCAGGATGGTGCCGCCGGGGGTTTCATAGATCCCGCGCGATTTCATCCCGACATAACGCCCTTCGACCAGATCAAGCCGGCCGATCCCGTGCTTGCGGCCATACTCGTTCAGCTCGGTCAGGATGGTCGCGGGCGACATCTTCTTGCCGTTGATGGCAACGGGATCGCCTTTTTCGAACTCGATCTCGATAAACTCGGGCGTGTCCGGTGCATCTTCGGGATGCACGGTGCGCTGGTAAACATAATCGGGGGCATCTTGGGCGGGGTCTTCCAGCACCTTGCCCTCGGACGAGGTGTGCAAAAGGTTTGCATCGACCGAGAAGGGCGCTTCGCCGCGCTTGTCCTTGGCAATCGGAATCTGGTTCTGCTCGGCAAAGGCCAGCAGCTTGGTGCGCGAGCTCAGATCCCATTCGCGCCAGGGCGCGATGACCTTGATTTCGGGGTTCAGGGCGTATGCCGCCAGCTCGAAGCGCACCTGGTCATTGCCCTTGCCTGTGGCGCCGTGGCTAACCGCATCCGCCCCGTGCTGTTCGGCAATCTCGACCAGCCGCTTGGAAATCAGTGGTCGCGCGATCGACGTGCCCAACAGATACAGCCCTTCATATTGTGCATTGGCGCGGAACATCGGGAAAACATAGTCGCGCACGAACTCTTCGCGCAGGTCTTCGATGTGGATGTTATCCGGCTTGATGCCCAGCATCTCGGCCTTCTTGCGGGCAGGCTCAAGCTCTTCGCCCTGACCAAGGTCAGCAGTAAAGGTAATCACTTCGCAACCATACTCGGTTTGCAGCCATTTCAGGATGATCGAGGTATCAAGACCGCCGGAATAGGCCAGGACAACTTTCTTGGGCGCAGACATCGTTTTCTCCTAGGTATCGTCTGCGCGCAGTTACCTGTTTTTGTTGGCAAGAGCAAGGCGCGACGCCTTGCGTGAAAGCGCGGGCCGGTTGGGGCAAGAGGGCTTGAACCGATCAGGTTTTCAGGCGAAGGCTGGTTCATGACCAGATTCACAGACAAAGCCCACAGCGCCGAACATCTGATGCGCACGCTGTTTCCGGCAACACCCTTGTTGCGCAACGATCACCTGTCCGAGGTTTATGAGGCCGATATCTGGCTGAAGCGCGAAGACCTTAGCCCGGTGCGCAGCTACAAGATCAGGGGGGCGTTGAATGCGATGGCGAAAGTGTTGTCGCGCCGCCCGGAAACCCGCGTGTTCGTCTGTGCGTCGGCAGGCAACCATGCGCAGGGCGTGGCTTATGTCTGTCGCCATTTCGACGTAAAGGGCGTGATCTTCATGCCGGTGACCACGCCGCGGCAGAAGATCGACAAGACACGTATGTTCGGCGGCGACAACGTCGAAATCCGCCTGATTGGTGACTATTTCGACGATACGTTGGCCGAGGCACAGCGGTTCTGCACCGATGCTGGCGGGCATTTCCTGTCGCCCTTCGACGACCTTGACGTGATCGAGGGGCAAGCGAGCGTTGCGGCCGAGATCACCGAACAGCTGGGACAGGCCCCGGAGATGATCGTGCTGCCTGTCGGTGGGGGCGGTCTGTCAGCGGGCGTTACCAGATATCTGCGGGATATCGGTGCAGCGACGGATATTCGCTATGTCGAACCTGCGGGCGGGGCCAGCTTTGCGGCGGCGCTGGATGCCGGGAAGCCGGTGAAGCTGGGTCGTGTTGACAATTTCGTCGACGGTGCCGCGGTGGCGCAGATTGGCGATCTGACCTTCGGTGCGCTGAAATCCGAACTGACCAGCCATGTCCTTGCGGCGCCCGAGGATCGGATATGCGCGACGATGCTGGAAATGCTGAATGTCGAAGGCGTGGTTCTGGAACCTGCCGGGGCGTTGTCGATCGACGCGCTGAAGGACCTGCGGGCCGAGGTGAAGGGCAGAACCGTTGTCTGCGTGACATCCGGCGGCAATTTCGATTTCGAAAGGCTTCCCGAGGTGAAGGAACGCAGCCAGCGATATGCCGGCTTGAAGAAATATTTCCTTCTGAGGCTTCCCCAGCGACCCGGAGCCTTGCGGGATTTCCTGCAAACCCTGGGGCCGGAGGATGACATCGCCCGGTTCGAATACCTGAAGAAAAGCGCACGCAATTTCGGGTCGGTTCTGATCGGGATCGAAACCGGCAGGCCGGAGAACTTCGAGGTGCTTTTTGCCCGCCTGGACACAGGTGGCTTTGTCTATTCCGACATAACCAACGATGAAACCATCGCGGAGTTCGTGCTTTAGCCGCCGCTCAGAAATGCCTGTTTAGACGCGTCATAGGTCTGAAACACCGGGATCAGGGGGACCGCGTCATAGTTTCCTGCGGCGGCCTCCCGCTCGCCGTCGCCGCAGAGTTTCGACAGCGTGTCGAAACCGAGGTTGAGGGACGAGCTTTTCAAAAAGTGCATGTCTTGCTCGAACTGTGCTGGTTTCGGTGCGGATTTCAGGCGGCATATGACCTCCTCCACCTCTTCCAGGAACAGTTCGGCGACTTCTGCAAAGTCGTCTTCCCCAAGCTCGGCCTTCAGTTCGGACACACGATTCCAGTTGATCATCAAAACCTCCTGCAAGAATGGCTACAGCTTAGGCCCCGCACGTTAACAACCCGTAACGGCTTGTGATTAGATAAAATTTTCCCGTTAAAGCACTGTTAAAAGCTGGCAGATATCCATTCTGGCACAGTGAATTCGAAGTCGGGAACCCGGTGTGAGTGCCGCAAACCTATATCCAGCGCGTGAAGGGCCTGCTTTGCAGGTGCCGCCGCCCCAAATGGCCGACAACTCGGTGCGTCGGATTCTGGTGGTCGATGACAGCCGGGCGCAACGCCGCATTCTGACCTCGTCCCTGACCCGGCAGGGATATGATGTGACCGAGGCCGGAACCGGGGTCGAGGCGCTGGAAATTCTCAGCCAAGATCATTTCGATCTTATTCTCAGCGACTGGATGATGCCCGGCATGGACGGGCTTGAGCTGTGTGCCGCCTTCCGCCAACTGCCCATGTCGGGGTATGTCTATTTCATCCTGCTGACCGCGAAAACCGACAAGGGGGCGGTGGCGCAGGGGCTGGATGTGGGGGCGGATGACTTCCTTGCCAAGCCTGTGAACCCCGATGAACTGCGCGCGCGCATCAATGCCGGTGGTCGCATCCTGTCGATGGAGCGGGAGTTGCAGGACAAGAACCGCCTTGTCACATCGACCCTTGCAGAGATTCAGGCGCTTTACGATTCGCTGGACCGCGACCTGGTCGAAGCGCGCAAGATGCAGCAATCCCTGGTGCGCGAGAAATATCGCGACTTCGGTGCGGCCGAGGTGTCTTTGATGCTGAAACCCTGCGGGCATGTCGGGGGCGATCTTGTCGGGTTTTTTGATGCCGGCGCAGATCGGCTTGCCTTCTATTCCATCGACGTGTCCGGTCACGGGATTGCGTCCGCACTGTTGACCGCCCGGCTGGCCTCTTACTTCTCGGACGGGTCGCCAACGCATAACATCGCGCTTGAACGGGCGGAAGACGGCGATTACCGCTGCCGCCCCCCTGAAACCGTTGCCGACGACCTGAACCGGTTGCTGTTGAACGATCTGCGCTCTGAACATTATTTCACGATGCTGTTTGGCTATCTCGACCTGAAGACAGGCAAGGTCGAGCTGGCCCAATGCGGTCATCCGAATGCGGTGCTGCTGTCGGCGCGGGATCAGGTTCGGTTCTTCGGGGTTGGCGGGATGCCTGTCGGCCTGATCAGGGATGCGCGGTTCGATCGGCAAGAGCTGACGCTGTCACCGGGTGAACGGCTGATTTTCTATTCCGACGGCTTTACCGAATGCGTCGACAGTTCGGGCGCCATGCTGGACGAGGCCGGGTTTGCAGACATCGTCGGGCAGAACGCCGACCTGACCAACGAGGCGTTGTTCGACGCACTGGTTTGGGATCTCGATGCCTTTTCGGGCGGGCAGGATCTGGGGGACGACCTGTCCTGTGTGATGGTCACTTACAAGCCGGATCGCAGGTGACGCCGGACGAAATGGCGGTCGCCCGCGTTGCACAGGATGCGAAGGGCGGTGCCGATGTCGGTCCAGATCGCCTGATGATCCGGTTCAAGCGGTGCACCGATCTGCCGGATCGGGCGGGCCGCATAGATGTGACAGATCTTCTCGGCCCAGATGTCGTATTCCTGCATATAGCCGAATCGACGATAGGCGCCCAGCCGCACCGGGGCGGTGATCTTCCAGCCGGTTTCTTCCATCACTTCGCGATGCAGCGCGACCTGACCGGTTTCGCCCGGATCTATTCCGCCTCCGGGCAGCTGGAATTCGTTAAAAGGTTCAGACTGATGCGTGATCAGCATCTCGTGGCCGTGAAGCAGAATCGCATAGGCCCCCGGCCGCAGCACATATTTGCGACCCTGTTCCCGCGGTTTGCCGAATCTGCGCATCTGCCCTTTTCCCTCTGGTTGCCGACACCATATAGACGCGGTATGCCAAGCTGAACGCCGATAGGAAACCCCATGACCCTTGGAACCCAAATTGCCTGGGATGACACCATCCTGCCTTTTCAACTGGACCGCAGCGATATTCGTGGACGCGTGGTGCGGCTGGATGGCACGTTGGACACAATCCTGTCGCAGCATGATTATCCCCCGGCGATCGAAGCATTGGTGGCCGAAGCCGCGCTGCTGACGGCGCTGATCGGGCAGACCATCAAGATGCAGTGGAAGCTGTCCCTGCAGGTGCGCGGGGATGGTCCGGCCCGGCTGATCGCCACCGATTACTATGCGCCCGAGAGCGAGGGCGAGCCGGCCAGAATACGTGCCTATGCCAGCTTCGACGAAGACCGGCTGCAACCCGACGCGCCGGGCTTTGCGCAGATCGGCAAAGGCTATTTTGCCGTTCTGATCCATCAGGGCAGCGAACAGAAACCCTATACCGGGATGACCCCGATTGCCGGGCAATCCCTGTCCGATTGCGCGCAGGCCTATTTTGCGCAGTCCGAGCAATTGCCGACCCGGTTTCATTTGACCTTCGGGAAATCGACCTGGACGGGCGGCACGGAAAGCTGGCGCGCGGGTGGCATCATGTTGCAGCACATGCCCAAGGCCTCGCCGCAGGTGACGAGCGAAGGCGGGTCGGGCGAGGGCGGGCTTCTGTCCGCGCAGGACCTGGTGTCCGATGACGATGCCGAGAATTGGAACCGCGCCAATATCCTTCTGAACTCGGTCGAAGAGCTGGAGCTGGTCGGACCCTCGGTGCAACCCACCGACCTGCTGGTGCGGCTGTTCCATGAAGAGGCGCCGCGCGTGTTCGATCCGCAGGCCGTTGGCTTCGGGTGCCCGTGTTCGGAAGCGCGGGTGCGCGAAAGCCTGTCGATCTATTCGGCGCGTGATATCGGTCACATGACCACCGATGACGGGCGCGTCACCGCCGATTGCCAGTTCTGCGGCGCACATTACGATCTTGATCCTGCGACCGTCGGGTTCGAGGCCGAAGAGGTGTCTGGTGAATGACCGGGTGCGGCTTGAAGCGGCGTTGTTGCAAAACAGTACGGCATCGTCCGACTTTGACCTGAACCCTGATGTGGTTCTTCCAGAGG
>JAUHWP010000188.1 GCA_030424645.1 Alphaproteobacteria bacterium | reverse complement strand
TTCCTCGTCATCAAAGGCCCAGCCCCGTGCCCGGATGCTGTCCAGTTCATCGCGAAGCGCGTCTGGCCGGGTGATGGTTTTGTCGGTGAACCCGGTCAGGCGGGCGGTGCGAAAATACTGATCCGCACGGCGATCAGAATAGCAACTGAGCAGGGCTTTTCCGATGCCGGACGCGTGCATCGGTGACAGGGTGCCGGGCGGGAAAAACGCCCGGATGCTTTCATGGGTTTCGACCTGGCTGATGAACATCACCTCGCCATGGCGTTCGATGCCAAGGTTCGAGGTCTCGCCGGTGGTCTCCATCAATTCGCGCATGATCGGGCGGCTGCGTTCGACGATGCTGCTGCGCCTGAGGAAGGCCGACCCCATGCGAAAGGCCGCCGATCCGATGTGCCAGGCCTGGGTTTTCGGGTCCATCTCGACCACGTCACGGGCATGAAGTGTCGCCAGCACCCGGTGCATGGTGGCGGGGGACTGATCCAGATGGGTCGACAGCTCGGACAGGGTCATACCATTGGCATGGGCCAGCGCATCCAGCACGTCCAAGGCCCGATCCAGCGCCAGAATCGTCGTCTGTTTCTCGTTGGTCGAGAAGTTCTTGGGGCGCCCCATCCGGCGTTGAGTCTGTTTCATTTTCGTCCTCTCCAAGTGAAACAAGCAAGACCTTATGAAAAAAACTGATAATCAAAACGCCAAAATGAAAAAAGGCAACCTGTTGTTAATACTCGTAAATACCGCCATTCTGGCTGAACTGAAATACTTTTTCAAAAATATATCCCGTCTGACGTCCGGCCGCTATTCTTTTCTTCAATCGCCAAAAGGAGGGCAAACAGATGAGCTTCCAGAACCCCGTTTTCATCCCCGGACCGACCAACATGCCCGAAAGCCTGCGCAAGGCCGTCGATATGCCGACGCTGGACCACCGGTCGCCCCTGTTCGGGCAGATTCTGCATCCGGCGCTGGAGGGCGTGAAGAAGGTTCTGAAAAGCGAAACCGCAAAGATCTTCATCTTCCCCTCGACCGGCACAGGCGGCTGGGAAACAGCGCTGACCAACACGCTGTCGGCGGGCGACAAGGTTCTGGCCGCCCGCAACGGCATGTTCAGCCACCGCTGGATCGACATGTGCCAGCGTCATGGGCTGGATGTTCAGATCGTCGAAACCCCGTGGGGCGCCGGTCTGCCTGCGGACAAATATGCCGAGATTCTGAAGGCGGACACGGGTCACGAGATCAAGGTGGTTCTGGCCACCCATAACGAAACCGCCACCGGCGTGCGGTCTGACATTGCCGCGGTGCGCAAGGCGCTGGATGCGGCGGGCCACCCGGCGATGCTGTTCGTGGACGGCGTCAGCTCGATCGCGTCGATGGATTTCCGTATGGACGAATGGGGCGTGGATATCGCTGTCACGGGTTCGCAGAAGGGGTTCATGCTGCCCGCCGGTCTGGCCATTGTCGGCTTTTCGCCCAAGGCGATGGCGGCGCTGGAGACCGCGACCCTGCCGCGCACCTTCTTTGACGTGCGGGACATGGGCAATGGCTATGCCAACAACGCCTATCCCTATACCCCCGCGGTCGGGTTGCTGAACGGGTTGAACGAAGCCTGCAAGATGCTGCTGGACGAAGGGCTTGAAAACGTCTTTGCCCGCCACCACCGGATTGCCGAAGGGGTGCGTCAGGCCGTGAACGCCTGGGGTTTGGAGCTGTGTGCCCTGACGCCCGATGTGCAGTCGGATACGGTCAGCGCCATTCGCACGCCGGAAGGGTTCAACGCCACCGATATCGTCACCCATGCCGCCGACAAATACGGCGTCGCCTTCGGCGTGGGACTGGGCGAGGTTGCGGGCAAGGTGTTCCGTATCGGTCATCTGGGCAGCCTGACCGATGTGATGACGCTGTCCGGTCTGGCCACGGCTGAAATGTGCATGGTCGATCTGGGGCTTGATATCAAGCTGGGCTCGGGCGTGGCCGCCGCGCAGGAATATTATCGTGCCAACCAGCTTTCCATGAGCAAAGCCGCGTAAGGGGGCCAAGATGTATATTCCCACCTATCAGGACATGCTGGACGCGCATGCGCGCATCAAGCCGCATATCCGCCGCACGCCGATCCGCACTTCGGATTACCTGAACGAGCTGACCGGGGCCGAGCTGTTCTTCAAATGCGAGAACTTTCAGGAGCCGGGCGCGTTCAAGGTGCGCGGCGCCACCAACGCGGTGTTCGGGCTGGATGACGAACAGGCGAAGAAGGGTGTCGCCACCCATTCGTCGGGCAACCATGCGTCCTGCCTGAGCTATGCCGCCATGCTGCGCGGCATCCCCTGCAACGTGGTCATGCCGCGCACCGCGCCGCAGGCCAAGAAGGACACGGTGCGCCGCTATGGTGGCAAGATCACCGAATGCGAACCGTCCACATCCTCGCGCGAAGAAACCTTTGCCAAGGTGCAGGCGGAAACCGGCGGCGATTTCGTGCATCCCTATAACGACCCGCGGGTGATTGCGGGGCAGGGGACGTGTTCGAAAGAGCTGATCGAACAGGTGGATGGGCTGGACTACGTGGTTGCGCCCATCGGTGGCGGCGGCATGATCTCCGGCACCTGCCTGACCCTGTCGAACGCGGCGCCCGAGACCAGGATCATCGCGGCGGAACCTGAACAGGCGGACGATGCCTATCGCAGCTTCAAGGCGGGGTATATCATCGCCGATGACGCGCCCAAGACCATTGCCGACGGGCTGCTGGTGCCCCTGAAAGATCTGACCTGGCATTTCGTGTCGAACCATGTGTCCGACATCTTCACGGCCTCGGACCCCGAGATCATCGAGGCGATGAAGATCATCTGGAAGCATCTGCGCGTGGTGATGGAACCGTCCAGCGCGGTGCCTCTGGCCACGATCCTGAAGAACCCCGACACGTTCAAAGGCAAGCGTGTCGGCATCATCATCACTGGCGGCAATGTCGATCTGGACAAACTGCCCTGGCTGAACACCTGATTTGGAGATTGAACAATGAACGCACAAACCGATTTCTCGCAGAACGAGGTGGGGTTCGACATTCCCGCCAAGCCCGGCATGGACGAAGCCGACATCCAGACGCCCTGCCTGATCCTTGATCTGGACGCGCTGGAGCGCAACATCAAGAAAATGGGCGACTATGCGAAGGACCATGGGATGCGCCACCGCGCCCATGGCAAGATGCACAAATCCGTCGACGTGCTGAAGCTGCAACAAGAGCTTGGCGCGGCCTGTGGCGTGTGTTGCCAGAAGGTCTCGGAAGCCGAGGTGTTCGCCCGTGGTGGCATCAAGGATGTGATGGTGTCGAACCAGGTGACCGAGCCAGCCAAGATCAAACGTCTGGCCGAAATGCCGAAACTGGGCGCGCGGGTTCTGGTCTGTGTCGATGACCCCGAGAACGTCAAGGCGCTGTCGGATGCCGCCGTCGCGGCGGGCACCGAGCTGGAAGCGCTGGTCGAGATTGACTGTGGCGCCGGCCGTTGTGGTGTCAGCACCACGCAGGATGTGGTCAACATCGCCAAGCTGATCGACGCCGCGCCGAACCTGAAATTTGCGGGCATTCAGGCCTATCAGGGTGCGATGCAGCACATGGACCTTTATGAGGACCGCAAAGAAAAGCTCGATATCGCCATCGCGCAGGTGGCCGATGCGGTTCAGGGGCTGAAAAGCAACGGTCTG
>JAUHWP010000187.1 GCA_030424645.1 Alphaproteobacteria bacterium | reverse complement strand
GGCACGCCGAACTATGCCGCGCATGGCGGGTTCTGTTCGGTCAACATGGCGGCGGCGGGCATCTATACGATGGGCGGCGCGTTTTGGGAGTTCGGCCAACCCGACTGGGACCGCACCAAGCTGTTCATGCTGTTCGGCGTGGCCGAAGATCACGACAGCAACCCGATCAAGATTGGTCTGGGCAAGCTGAAAGAACGTGGCGCACGGGTCATCGGCGTGAACCCGATCCGGTCAGGCTATAACGCGATTGCAGATGATTGGGTGGGGATCACACCGGGCACGGACGGGCTGTTCATCCTGGCGCTGGTGCATGAATTGCTGCGGGCGGGAAAGGTCGATCTGGCTTATCTGTCACGCTATACCAATGCAGGCTTCATTGTGAATGAAGAGCCTAATTCGCCTGAAAGTGGTCTTTTTCTGCGGGGCGAGAACGGTAAGCCGCAAGTCGTTTGCCGTGACACCGGCAAGCTTGCCGACTATGACGCGCCGGGCGTGATGCCCGATCTTGCGGCCAGCTTTCAGGATGCCGGCGTATCGCATCGCCCGGTGTTCCAGTTGCTGGCTGATCGCTATCTGTCTGAAAGTTATGCGCCCGACGCGGTGGCGGATCAGACCGGCATTTCAGCGGATCGCATCAAATCCATCGCCGCCGAACTGGCGCGGGTGGCATTCGAGGAAGAGATCGTGCTGGACCAGCCCTGGACGGACTGGAAGGGCCAGAAACATGACAAGATGATCGGGCGACCGGTCAGCTTTCACGCGATGCGCGGGATTTCGGCGCATTCGAACGGGTTCCAGACCTGTCGCGCGCTGCATCTGCTGCAAATCCTCTTGGGTTCGGTCGAGGTGCCGGGCGGGTTCCGGTTCAAACCGCCCTATCCAAAACCGCCCGAGGCCCATCCCAAGCCCCATGCGGGTGTCACCCCCGGCCAGCCGCTGGACGGGCCGCATCTGGGCTATCCGATGGGGCCAGAGCATTTGCTTTTGAACGGTGACGGCACAGCCAAGCGCATCGACAAGGCATTCACATGGGAAAACCCGATGTCGGCGCACGGGTTGATGCATATGGTGATCTCGAACGCACATGCGGGCGATCCTTACAAGATCGACACGCTGTTCATGTATATGGCCAACATGGCGTGGAACTCGTCAATGAACTCGTCCGAGGTGATGCGGATGCTGACCGATACGGATGAGAAGGGCGATTATGTGATCCCGCATATCATCTATTCCGACGCCTATAGTTCGGAAATGGTGGCCTATGCGGATCTGATCCTGCCCGACACGACCTATCTTGAGCGGCACGATTGCATCAGCTTGCTGGACCGCCCGATCTGCGAGGCCGACGGCGCCGCAGATGCGATCCGCTGGCCGGTGGTCGAACCCGACCGCGACGTGCGCGGGTTCCAGACGGTGTTGATACAACTGGGGGCCAAGCTGGGCCTGCCGGGCTTCGTGACCGAAGATGGCGCGCCGAAGTTCAGGGATTACGCCGATTATCTGGTCAATCACGAGCGCCGTCCGGGCGTTGGACCATTGGCGGGCTGGCGCGGGAAAGACGGCGAGGGCAGGGGGCGAGGAGAGCCTAATCCGGCCCAAATTGACAAATATATCGAGAATGGCGGGTTCTGGGTGGATCACATTCCGACTGAGGCCAGCTTTTACAAGCCTTGGAACAAGGCCTATCAGGAATGGGCCGTTGCGCGTGGCATTTTCGACGCCGAAGCCCCCTATGTCTTCAACCTTTATGTCGAACCGATGCGCAAGTTCCAACTGGCGGCCGAGGGGCATGGCGACATCCAGCCCCCCGACCACCTGCGCACGCGGATTGCGGAAACCATGGACCCGCTGCCGACCTGGTATCCGCCGTTCGAGGATGCGAATGTCGATGCGGACGATTTTCCCATCCACGCCCTGACCCAGCGCCCGATGCACATGTATCATTCCTGGGGGTCGCAAAACGCATGGCTTCGGCAGATCACTGGCAAGAACTTCCTCTATCTGCCGACGGACCTATGGGCGGAACACGGGTTTGAGGATGGGGACTATGCGGTCGTGACCTCGGCGCATGGGTCGATCACGGTTCCGGTCGCCCATCACGCGGCGCTGAACCCCAAGACCGTCTGGACCTGGAACGCCATCGGCAAGCGCAAGGGGGCCTGGGCGCTGGATACCGATGCAACCGAGGCGACGGAGGGGTTTCTGTTGAACCACCTGATCCACGAGCTGCAACCGCCCAAGGGGGATGGGCTGCGCTGGGCGAACTCGGACCCCGTCACCGGGCAAGCGGCGTGGTTCGATCTGCGAGTGAAGATAACAAAAGCAGTCCCTAAACCGGCGGAAAGCCAGCCTGCGCACCCTTCGATCACCTCGCCCGTGGGCAAAGCTCCTGATGTTGTCGCAAGGAAAATTTGATGACCGCCCTTCCTGAAAAGACCGACAAGAAGCTGGGGTTGGTGATCGACCTAGACACCTGCGTGGGGTGTCATGGCTGCGTGACCGCCTGTAAGGGGTGGAACACACAGAACTATGGCGAACCTCTGTCCGACACGGACCCATATGGTGCGGACCCCGGCGGCACGTTCCTGAACCGGGTGTTTTCCTATGAGGCGCAGGCCGAAGGCAAAGCGGCGCAAACCATCCACATGCCGCGATCCTGTCTGCATTGCGACGATGCCCCCTGTGTGACCGTCTGCCCGACCGGCGCCAGCTACAAACGCTCCGAAGACGGGATCGTGCTGGTCAACGAAGATCGCTGCATCGGCTGCGGGCTGTGTGCCTGGGCCTGCCCCTATGGCGCGCGGGAGCTGGACCGCGAAGCCGGGATCATGAAGAAATGCACGCTGTGCGTAGATCGGATCTATAACGAAAACCTGCCCGAAGAAGACCGGGTGCCCGCCTGTGTGCGCACTTGCCCGGCAGGCGCGCGCCATTTTGGCGATCTGGGCGACCCCGACAGCGATGTGTCGAAACTGGTGGCCAATCGCGGGGGTTATGACCTGATGCCCGATCTGGGCACCAAGCCGGTGAACAAATACCTGCCGCCGCGCCCCAAGGATACGCTCGACACCCAACCGCTTGAGACCATCACAGACGAACCCAAAGGGTTCCTTGGCTGGCTTGACAAAGCGCTTGAAAAGCTCTGACGGAGACCCCGGATGCATCCTGCCCCCAGCGTCATCATCTTCACCACCCTGTCCGGGCTGGGCTTCGGTCTGTTCTTCTGGCTGGGGCTGGGCATGCCCGATGTCAGCGGCGGCACGGCCTTTGCGTTCTTCTTTATCGCCTACGCCCTGTCCTGCGCCGGGCTGCTGGCGTCGACCTTCCATCTGGGCAACAAGAAGAACGCGATCTATGCACTGAGCCAATGGCGCACCAGTTGGCTGAGCCGCGAAGGCATCGCCGCGATCCTGACGCTGTTCCTGTTCGCACTGGTCGCGGTGCCGCGCATCTTTCTGGGGGCCGAAATGGCTGTTTCAGGCGTAATAGGCTCTGTTCTGGCACTGATCACCGTCTTCACGACCTCGATGATCTATACCCAGCTCAAGACCATTCCGCGCTGGAACATGAAACTGACCCCCGCAATGTTTCTGAGTTTCAGCCTGGCCGGTGGGGCCTTGCTGGCCGGGCAAACCTCAATCGCCTGGCCGCTGCTTCTGATCGCGGCGCTGATCCAGATTCTGTACTGGCAGCAAGGC
>JAUHWP010000057.1 GCA_030424645.1 Alphaproteobacteria bacterium | reverse complement strand
ATCGGTGAACATACGTTTGAAGTCGGCGCGCTGACCCGCGAAATTGCGGAAAGCTATGAAAAGCTGGTGCGCAGCTAGCACCCTTTAACATTTCGTGAACCTGCCCATCCTATCCTGCCCATGACGCAGGATAGGAGAGGGGCATGTTTGCGCGGCGCGGGGTCAGATTGCTGGCGGTGATCATCGGCGTGATCGCCCTGCCCAGCGTGGTGGCGCTGGCGTGGTATCACCACACCAACGACCCAACCTTGCGACCGCTGGGCATTACGAAAGCTGCCCTGACCGAACACGAAAATGCCACCGCATCGGAAGTGGTCGCGCATCTGTCCTGGAACAGCGCGCAGGAAGCCGAACCCAGCGACGCGTTCGCACAATCTCTGGTGCAGGCTTTCGACATCAAGCAAGTCGATCTGCGTGTCATCGTGACCGACAGCGCCGGGGCGGCCACATCGGTGCTGTTCGTGGTCGGGGCCTCGCGAATTGGCCCCTTTCCGAAAGACAAGGCCGTCAAGGGGGTGAACGCCGCGATCATGGCCTATCACATGGTTTCGACCCGTCCGCCAAACGCCCCTGCGAACTAGGGGATCGCAGAAAGCTTGCCCACAGCCCAGCGCGCAGCATCCGCCACCACCGGATCTGCGTGGTCCACATGGATTTGCGCGTGGGGCAGCAAGGATGCATCCCCTGAATTGCCAATCGCATACAGCACATTGCGCAGGAACCGTGACAATCCGATCCGCTTGATCGGACTGCCGGAAAAATGGGCCCGAAAACCCGCGTCATCGAAACTGACCAGCTCCGCCAGCTTCGGGGCCACCAGATCGTCACGCGCGGCATAGCGTATCTCTGACGCCGCGACCGCGAACTTGTTCCACGGACAGGCGGCAAGGCAATCGTCACATCCATAGATGCGATTGCCCATTTGCGAGCGCAGCGGCTCGTCCACCGGCCCTTTATGCTCGATCGTCAGATAGGAAATACAGCGCCGCGCATCCAGTTGAAACGGGGCGGGGAAGGCGTCGGTCGGGCATGCCTCAAGACAGGCGGTGCAGGACCCGCAGTTCTCATGCCCCGGCGCATCTACGGGCAGGTCAAGCGTCGTGAAGATCGCACCCAGAAAGAACCAGTTGCCCAGTTCGCGCGACAAAAGGTTCGTGTGCTTGCCCTGCCACCCCAGACCCGCCGCTTCGGCCAGCGGTTTTTCCATGACGGGCGCCGTGTCCACGAACACTTTGATCTCGCCACCAAACTGATCGATCATCCAGCGCCCGACGCGCTTTAGCCGTTTCTTGACGATATCGTGGTAGTCTCGGTTCTGCGCATAAACGCTGATCGCAGCGCGGTCGGGCATTCCGATCACGTCCATCGGATCGTGCGACGGCGTGTAGGGTTCGGCCAGCATGATGACGGTGCGCGCCTCGGGCCACAAGGCGGCGGGGTTGCCGCGCCAGTGCATCCGTTCGCCCATCCAGCCCATATCGCCATGCCGCCCTTCAGAGACATAGGTTTCCAGCCGCTCGGCGATCTTGGGCACACTGTCAGGGCGGCAGAACCCTGCGCGCGCGAAACCTTCGTTCAAGGCTTGGTCTGTGATGGCCTGCCGGATCCCGGCGGTCAAAAGTCCAGATCCGCGTAATGCGGTGGCTGCGGAAAGCCGGGGATCTGGTCGGCCAGGATCGACCGGAAGGCCGGGCGCGATTTGATCTTGGCATACCATTCGCGCACGTTTTCGTTCCGGTTCCAGTCCACATCGCTGATGTAATCCAGTGACGACAGATGCGCCGCGGCCGCAAAGTCGGCCAACGTCATCGTGTTGCCCGCGAGCCAGCGGCGCTGCTCCAACAACCAGCCCATATAGTCCAGATGATACTTGATCGCCTTCGCGCCGGCCTTGATGTTGCGGCTTTCGGGATAACCTGCCCCCATCACCTTCTTGTTCACCCGCTCATACAGCAGGTTCGACGTCACCTCGTTGTGAAATTTGTCATCGAACCAACTGACCAGTCGGCGCACCTCGTAACGAGCTTCGGGATCATCAGGCAGAAGCGCAGGGTCGGGGAAGCGTTCTTCGATATATTCGCAGATCGGGCCGCTCTCGCTCAGCAACTTGCCGTCGATCTTCAGGATCGGAACCTTGCCCGCCGGGTTGCGACGCAGGAAGTCCGAGCTTCTTTCCCAGTACTTCTCCTCGACCAGTTCAACCTCGATCTTCTTTTCGGCAAGCGACAGGCGCACCTTGCGGCAGAAAGGGGAAAGGGGGACGTGAAATAGTCGGTTCATGGTGTGTATCAGCCGTTGTTCCTTGTCCCGTATTGCCGCGTTTGGGTCAAGGGATCAATCCTCGAAACAGGCAGCCCGCCCATCCGCGCGGATCGTGGCCGCTCCATCCATGATGGATTGCGCGCGTTTGCGCACAAATGGCGACGGGCGCGAGGCGGACCGTTCCTTCGGGTTGGGCAAAAGTGCCGCCAGACGCGCAGCCTGCACGGCGGTCAGTTTCTCGGGCGCGACACCGAAATAATGGCGCGCGGCGGCTTCGACACCAAACACGCCTTCGTCAAATTCGGCCACGTTCAGATAGACTTCGATGATCCGCCGCTTGGTCCACACGAGCTCGACGAACGGGGTGATCGTCGCCTCCAGTGCCTTGCGCGGCCATGACCGCCCATGCCAGAGGTAAACGTTCTTCACCACCTGCTGCGTCAGCGTCGATGCCCCGCGCGACCCGCCATCGTCAATCGCGGCCCGAATGGCACGCATATCAAAGCCCCAGTGACGGCAGAAATTCGCATCCTCGGCCGCCACGACAGATCGCGCCATCACCGGCGCTATTTCATCCAGATCGACCCATCGCCGATCCGCCCAGCCCAGGCGCATTTTCTCGCTGATGATATGCGGTGTGGTCGGCGGGTTGACGAAGGCATAGCCCACGATGCCCAGCGCGAAAAAGCAAAGGACAGCCAGAACAACACGCCTTAACCAAAGCCTGATCCATTCAATTGGATGAAGCTTGATGCGCTTTTTCCTTTGCGCCTTCTTTTTGCCTGCCGGCTTCTTTTTTGCTGCTCGTGCCACGTATCTTTCAGACCATGATGCGCCGATCCGGTCAAGATACGCGATGGGGTGCAAATGTCGTGAAAACGCCCGCCGGGTGGGCGGGCGTTCATGTGATATGCAGCCTATTGGGCGGGAATAGCGTCTGCTTCGGTGCTCAGCGGCGCGGGCAGCTTGTCCAGCATTTCGACCGGGCAGACCTGGATGAAGTTCCCGACCTCAAGATCCCAGTGCCGCAGGATTTCCGTCGCCAACTGGCTGCGGGTTTCTTCGGCATGGCGTTCGATCAGCGACTTCAACTGCGTTTCCCAATGGTCGACCGTGACCGGGTTGGTCACAAGGCCTTCCATGTTCATGTATTTCTGCGCCACGCCATCCGGGTCGTAAAGATAGGCCATACCGCCCGTCATACCCGCCCCGAAGTTGGAGCCGATGGACCCAAGGATCACCGCAACCCCGCCGGTCATATACTCGCACCCGTTCGAGCCACAGCCTTCGATCACCACCTGCGCGCCGGAGTTGCGCACCGCGAACCGTTCGCCCGCGCGCCCGGCGGCAAACAGGTAACCATCCGTCGCGCCATAAAGCACCGTGTTGCCAATGATGGTGTTGTCACGGGCCACCAAGGGGCTGGACAGCGGCGGGCGCACCACCACGGTGCCGCCCGACAAGCCCTTGCCAACATAGTCGTTGGCATCGCCCGACACTTCAAGCTTTAGACCCGGCGCGGCAAACGCCCCCAGCGACTGCCCGGCCGAGCCTTGCAGCTTCACCGTCAAGTGGTCGGGTTGCAGGCTGTTGCGCATCCCGAAGCGTTTGACGATGTGGCTGGAAATCCGGGTGCCAACCGTCCGATGCGTGTTCTGCACGGTATAGGACAGCTGCATCTTCTCGCCGTCCTCAAGGAACCTATTGGCATCGCGCACGATTTCCGCGTCCAGCGTATCGGGCACCGCGTTGCGGTCGCGATTGCGGTTGTAAACGATCTTGTCCGCCCCATCGACAACCAGCAGAAGCGGGTTCAGGTCAAGGTCGTCCAGATGTGCCGACCCACGGCTGACCTGGCTCAACAGGTCCGCGCGGCCGATCACCTCATCCAGCGACCGGGCGCCGATCGAGGCCAGAATCTCCCGCACTTCCTGCGCATAGAAAGTGATCAGGTTGACCACTTTCTCGGCGCTGCCGGTGAACTTCTTGCGCAGGTCTTCGTCCTGCGTGCAGACGCCGACCGGGCAGGTGTTCGACTGACACTGACGCACCATGATACAGCCCATCGCGATCAGGGCGGCGGTGCCGATGCCGTATTCCTCGGCGCCCATCATCGCGGCCATGACAATATCACGCCCGGTGCGCAAACCACCATCGGTGCGCAGCGTCACCCGGTCGCGCAGGTTGTTCATCGCCAGCACCTGATGGGCTTCGGTCAGACCCATTTCCCACGGCAGACCAGCGAACTTGATCGACGTCGCAGGCGATGCCCCGGTGCCACCGTTGTGACCCGAAATCAGGATCACATCGGCCTTGGCCTTGGCGACCCCCGCCGCAATCGTGCCGACGCCAGACGCCGCCACCAGTTTCACCGTCACCTTGCAGCGCGGGTTGATCTGCTTCAGGTCATAGATCAGCTGCGCCAGATCTTCGATCGAATAGATATCGTGGTGCGGCGGCGGTGAAATCAGCGTCACACCCTTGGTCGAATGGCGCAGCCGCGCAATCAGGTCTGTGACCTTCATGCCGGGCAACTGACCACCCTCGCCGGGCTTTGCACCCTGGGCGACCTTGATCTCAAGCTCTTCACACTGGTTCAGGTATTCGGCGGTCACACCAAAGCGGCCCGATGCCACCTGCTTGATCTTGGCCGACGGGTTGTCACCATTGGGTTCGGGGTGGAAATGCGCGGGGTCTTCTCCGCCCTCACCCGAATCCGATTTGGCACCGATGCGGTTCATCGCAACGTTCAGCGTCTTGTGCGCCTCGGGGCTAAGTGCGCCCAAGGACATGCCCGGCGTCACGAACCGTTTGCGGATCGCGTTGATGCTTTCCACTTCCTCGATCGGAACCGGCTTGCCCATCGCCTTGATGTCCAGAAGATCACGCAGATGGATCGGCGGGTTGGCCCGCATCCGTGCCGAATACTGCTTCCACATCTCGAACGAGGCACGGTCGCAGGCCGATTGCAGCAGGTGCATGGTCTGGGCTTCCCAGGCGTGGGTTTCACCCGAGCGGCGGGCCTTGTAGAAACCGCCCACCGGCAGAACCCGGTTACCAGCACCGAACCCGGCGGCGTGCACATCTTCCAGCTTTTTCTGGATGCCGTTCACACCGATGCCCGAAATCCGCGATGTCATACCGGGGAAATACTCGGCCACCATCGCGCGGCTCAGGCCAACAGCTTCGAAATTCAGACCGCCGCGATAGGACGAAATGACCGAAATGCCCATCTTCGCCATGATCTTCAACAGACCCTGGTCGATGGCCTCGCGATAGCGACGCACCGCTTCGGTCAACGAACAGTCCAGCAGACCGCGTTCAATCCGGTCGGCCAGCGAATCCTCGGCCAGATAGGCGTTTACCGTGGTCGCGCCACAGCCCACCAGCACCGCGAAGTAATGCGGGTCCAGACATTCCGCCGACCGCACATTGATCGAACAGAAGGTGCGCAGACCCTTCTTCACCAGCCAGCTGTGAATGGCCGACGTGGCAAGGATCATCGGCATCGCGATACGGTCTTCGCCCTGCCCCTGATCGGTCAGAACAAGATGCCCGGCACCCGAGCGCACGGCGTCTTCGGCCTTGGCACGAATGTCGCCAAGCGCGATACGCAACGCCCCTTCGCCGCCATCCGCCGGGAAGGTGCAGTCGATTTCAACCATCTGCGCGTTGAAAGCTTCGGTCAGCTTGATGAACTGCTCGTTCCCGACAAACGGGCTTTCCAGCACGATGATCTCGGTCTGGGCGCCGCTTTCATCCAGCACGTTCTTCAGGTTGCCGAACCGGGTCTTCAACGACATCACGCGGAATTCGCGCAAGCTGTCGATGGGCGGGTTGGTCACCTGGCTGAAGTTCTGGCGGAAGAAATGGCTGAGCGGCCGATATTTGGTCGACAACACCGCAGACGGCGTATCATCGCCCATCGACGCCAGGGATTCCTTTCCGTCCTCGGCCATCGGTGCCAGGATTTGCTCCAGCTCTTCCAGCGTATAGCCCGCCGCAAGCTGACGGCGCCGAAGGTCGTCACCGGCATAGATCGGCTTTTCCTCGATCCCGGTGAACTCTTCCCCCAGATCGGCAATCTTGCCGACCCATTCGCCAAAGGGCAGCGCCGCGGCCAGCCGATCCTTGATCTCGGTATCGTGGTAAAGCTTGCCCTCGGCGGTATCGACAGCCAGCAACTGCCCCGGACCCAGCGCGCCTTTTTCAACGATCCCGGCCTCGTCAATCGGGACCATTCCGGCTTCGGACCCGGCAATCACCAGACCCTCGCCGGTGACGACATAACGCATCGGGCGCAGACCGTTGCGGTCAAGCCCGGCACAGACCCAGCGTCCGTCGGTCATGGCAAGGGCGGCGGGGCCGTCCCACGGCTCCATCACCGAGTTGCAATAGGAATACATGTCTTTCCAGGCTTCCGGCAGTTCGACCGCCTGTTTCGACCAGCTTTCCGGTACCAGCATGGTTTTCGCCATTGGGGCCGAACGGCCCGCACGCACCAGAACCTCGAACACCGCGTCCAGGGCCGCCGAATCCGACGACCCGCCCGGCACGATGGGTTTGATGTCTTCGGCCAGATCGCCAAAAGCGGATGAGGCCATGCGGATTTCATGGCTTTTCATCCAGTTCAGGTTGCCCTTCAGCGTGTTGATCTCGCCGTTATGGGCCAACATGCGGAAGGGTTGCGCCAGCCACCATTGCGGAAAGGTGTTGGTCGAATAGCGTTGGTGATAGATGGCGAAGGTCGAAATGAACCGTTTGTCCATCAGGTCGGGATAGAACACCGCCACCTGCTCGGCCAGCATCATGCCTTTGTAGATGATCGAGCGGCAGGACAGCGACGCGATATACAACCCGTTGATCTGTGACGCGGCCGCCGCTTTCTCGATCCGGCGGCGGATCACGTAAAGCTCGCGCTCGAACGTGTCTTCATCCACACCTTTCGAGTTCGAGATCATGATCTGTTCGATCTCGGGCCGCGTGGCGTTGGCCTTTTCACCCAGGCAGGTGGTGTCCACCGGCACGTGACGCCAGCCATAGATGTGATAGCCCATGCGCAGAATTTCAGATTCCACGATGGTCCGGCAGGCTTCCTGGGCGCCGAAATCCGTGCGCGGCAGGAACACCTGCCCAACCGCGATCAGCTGATCTTCGTGCGGCTCGTGGCCGGTGCGACGGATCTGGTCATAAAAGAACGGCACGGGGATCTGGATGTGAATGCCGGCGCCATCGCCGGTCTTGCCATCGGCATCGACCGCTCCGCGATGCCAGATCGCTTTCAGCGCCGCGATACCGGCTTCGACCACATCGCGCGAGGCTTTGCCATTGATCGACACAACCAGGCCCACGCCGCAAGAACTGTGCTCGTCCTCTTCCCGATACAGGCTGTGCTCGGCCATGAACTTGCGCTTCGCTTCCTCGCGGCGGACCCATTCGGCATCATATTTTGTCATCTCGGTTCTCCTCTCGGACGGGCGGGGGTGCATTGACCCGGCTGGCCCGGAAAATTCGTTATTCGGCAGCAAGCGCGCGGGCGGCGTCGAGGGTGGCCAGAATATTGGCCCCCGCTTCGCGCCCGTCACGGATCGCCCAGACCACCAGCGACGCGCCGCGCACGATATCGCCCACGGCCCAGACACCGTCCATATCGGTCCGGTGGGTGCCAAAGGCAGCCTTGACGGTGCCCCAGCGGGTGACGGTCAGGTCCTTCTCGTCCCACAGGGTCGGCAGGTCTTCGGGTTCGAAGCCCAGCGCCTTGATGACCAGATCGGCATCTTCAGTGTAATCGGAATCTTCGATCACTTCCGGGCTGCGGCGACCGGTGGCATCGGGTGCACCAAGCCGCATCTTCTGCACGATCACGCCCTTCACGGGTCCCAACTGCGCAGACGGGTTGGCGGCGTCGGTCACTCTCAGATCGGTTGTGAACCCTTTCGGGGCCGACAGCCAGACAAACTCGACGCCTTCTTCCTCGGCATTCTGTGTCTCGCGCTGCGATCCGGGCATGTTCGCACGATCGCGGCGATACAGGCATTTCACCGATTTGGCACCCTGCCGGATCGCCGTACGAACGCAGTCCATCGCGGTGTCGCCACCGCCGATGACCACGACGTTCTTGCCTTCTGCGTTCAACTCTCCGCTGTCAAAGGCAGGAACGGCGTCACCGAACCCCAGCTTGTTGGAACACGTCAGGTAATCCAGCGCCGGAACGATGCCCTTGGCCCCGGCCCCCGGCCCGGACAGGTCGCGCCCCTTGTAAACACCGGTGGCCAGCAGCACGGCATCATGGATGGCCCGGATGTCCTGGAAACTGATATCCTTGCCGACATTGCAGTTCAGAACAAACTCGACGCCCGCATCTTCCAACAGCTTCACGCGGCGCATGACCACGTCTTTTTCCAGTTTGAAGCCGGGGATGCCATAGGTCATCAGGCCACCGGCCCGGTCGTGCCGGTCGTAAACCGTCACATTGACGCCTGCGCGCACCAACACGTCCGCCGCGGCCAACCCACCCGGACCGGCCCCGATGATGGCAACGCTTTCTTCGCGCTTGGCCACGGGTGTGATCGGTTCGACCCAGCCATTGTCCCAGGCTGTATCAGTGATGTATTTCTCGACCGCGCCAATGGTGACGGTGCCATGGCCGGATTGTTCGATCACGCAATTGCCTTCGCACAGACGGTCCTGCGGGCAGATACGGCCGCAGATTTCAGGAAAAGTGTTGGTCGACTGGCTCAGGTCATAAGCCTCTTTCAGGCGTCCTTCTGCCGTCATCCGCAGCCAGTCGGGGATGTTGTTGTGCAGGGGGCAGTGAGTCTGGCAATAGGGCACACCGCACTGGCTGCACCGGCTGGCTTGCTCGGCAGCCTTCTGGGCCGCAAACTCGGCGTAGATCTCGTGAAAGTCGTCCTTGCGCGCGTCAGCCGCCCGCTTTTCGGGCATGTCACGCCCAACGGTCACAAATTTCAACATAGGCTGCTTGGCCATCCTGGCTCTCCGTCAATTTGGCTCGGTCCTGCGCTTGTAAAGGGAGCGCGTCGGAATTAAAAGACAGTAGTGCTGACCTTTATGTCGATCCTTAGCAGAAAATTCAGCAAATCTGCAAAAGAATATTCTTTTTTATGTCATATATGCTTACCTTTTATCCCTCTTCCCTTTCCAGATGGCTTGTTTAGCTTGCCCAACACCCATATCCAGAAGGCGCGCATATGACCCTTGCCCATTTGTTTCTTGTCGCGGTGATACAGGGAATCACCGAGTTTCTGCCCGTTTCCTCGTCTGGTCATCTTGCGCTGATCCCACATCTGACCAACCTGCCCGATCAGGGCCAAACCATCGACGTAGCCGTGCATGTCGGCACGTTGGGGGCCGTGGTCCTGTTCTTCTGGCGGGACGTTCGCATGGGGCTTGCGGGCGTGCCACGCATGTTGACCGGGCGGATTGACACGCCCGGCGCGAAGCTCGCCTTCCTGCTGGCCATCGCGACGATCCCCGCCATCGCAATCGGCCTGATTCTGAAGATAACCGGCCTGAACGACGCCATGCGGTCTGTGAAAGTCATCGCCTGGACAATGATCCTGTTCGGGCTGGTGCTGTATTGGGTCGATCAGAAAGGCCCTGCAGAGAAGAAAGCCGACGACTGGACGCTTCGGGATGCGATCGTCATGGGTTTCTGGCAAGCTCTGGCCCTGATCCCCGGCACATCCCGATCCGGCGCGACCATCTCGGGCGCCCGCGCATTGGGATATGAACGCCACGATGCGGCCAAGCTGTCGATGCTGATGTCGATCCCGACAATCTTTGCCTCGGGCGTCCTGCTGGGGTCCGAGGTCGTGGCGACCGCCAACATGCAGGTCGCCAAGGACGGGGCCATCGCGGCGGTGCTGGCCTTCGTATCCGCGCTTCTGGCACTCAGCCTGATGATGCGCCTGCTCCGCTCGGTCAGTTTCACGCCCTATGTGATCTATCGCGTCGCGTTGGGGGCGGTGCTTCTGTTCATTGCCTATCAATGAAAAAGGCGCGGACCGGTCCGCGCCTTGTAAATCTCGTGATCCCGAACGTCAGCCGTTGGCGCGCAGGTTCTTGGCCGAATTCTGAATTGCCGCATACTGCCCATTGTGGCGGAACCGCCAAAGGTAATCCGGCAGGATCGCCTCGGTCGCCGTGGGGGTGATACCGATATCGGCAAAGCCCCTGGCACCGTCGGCGACAACATTGTCATGCGCCAGCGACCGCACCTGGTCGCGCGTCAGCGGCGCCTTGATCAGACCGCCCGAAATCCACTGGATGAAATCGAAAACGGCCGCTTGCAGCCGCGCCACGCCAAAGGGCAGATTGATCACCGCCCGGCGACGCTGCACAACCTCCAGCATCTCGCCAATCAACTCACGCAGGGTCGCCACATCCGGGCCGCCCAGTTCATAAATGCCTGGCGCAACCTGACCCAGAATGGCCTTTTCGGCAGCGGCGGCCACGTCATCGACAAAGACCGGCTGGAACTTCGTGTCGCCCCCGGTGATCGGCAGGATCGGCCCAAAACGGGTCATCCCGGCGAACCGGTTGAAAAACTCGTCCTCGGGCCCGAAAATCACCGACGGGCGCAGGATCACGGCGCCCGGAAATGCCTCTTGCACACCGGCTTCGCCTTGCGCTTTCGTTTGCGCATATTCGCTGTCGCTGTTTGCATCCGCGCCGATCGCCGACAGTTGCACCAGTTGACCCACGCCCTGTTCGGCCGCGATCCGCGCCACGCGCTCGGCCCCGTCGTGATGCACAGCCTCAAAGCTGTTCTTGCCGATCGAGTTCAGGACACCCACACAGTTCACCACCGCATCCGCCCCAACCATCGCTTCCCGCACCGAGGCGTCGTCACGAATGTTGCACAGAATCGGTTCAACCTGCCCGACCGCTCCATAGGGTTTGACGAACAGGGCTTCGTTTGGCCGACGCACGGCAACGCGCACGCGCCATCCCTGTTTGGCCATGCGGCGTGCGATATAGCGCCCGACAAAGCCCGAACCGCCATAGATGGTGACAAGCTTGGACATGGTAGCTCTCCTTGAAAACCTTGGGCTTTGCATAGCTTTCCGCGCCGCTTTGGGCAAGCCGCAAACGGAATTCTTGAAAACCCCGCGAATTGCGGTTGACAGTGCCAGCCGCTCACTTTACATCGCGGCTTCACCAACCGTGCCCAGATGGCGGAATTGGTAGACGCGCTAGCTTCAGGTGCTAGTGTCCGTATGGACGTGGAGGTTCGAGTCCTCTTCTGGGCACCATTTCCCCAAGATCATTCAGTTGAAACCCAGCGCATTGGCTGGCGGTTGGCTATTTCGCCGCCCAAACTGTGTAGCGGTGCACCAGCTCATGTTCGCAGATCTTGAAAAGAACCCAGCACGACAGGGACAGCAGCCCCCAGATCACCAGTTCGAGCAATTGCCAGAGCACCCCATGCCGAACCGCCTCACGACCAAACTTGCTGAGAAACTCAAGGCTGGCCATCGACTGCGAGAACAGGTTTATCGACACGAAGGCAAAGGCCGTTGCCGTACAGCCCGCCAGCAGGAAGACAAGAATCGAAGGCCAGCGGGTGATTTTCAGGATCGTCATCATGTGGTCTCCGGTTCGGAATTGGAATAGTCGCACGGGCTTTGAACCTGATTGAAACACAGTCGGCTTGGTATTGCATCACGTCTCAATATCGGGTCCAAACCGGTGTCTGATCGGCTTGCTCATTTCCTGATCGCCGCCCTTTCTTCCTCTGACACCTACCTTCCGCGCCGTGGCGATAGCTGCTGCCTTCTTTCTTCCCCACATCGCTGATACAAAAAAACTGCGCGTGCGGGTGGGGCTTGCAAAATTCGTGAAGCATTTCCCTGACAGGTTCGCGCGAAATCGGTGCAAGCGGAAAGGCAGAGGGTATGTCCAAGGATCTGTTCAAACTGTTCGAGGCGATGAGCAAAACCGACAAGTCCGTCTTTACGGATTGGGCCAATACGATGCTCAGATACCAATGCGACATGGCGAAACTGTGGATGGGCACCGCCCTGCATGGCGAATCCGCCGTGGCCGATACAAGCGACCGCCGGTTTGGCAATGAGGCATGGAGCGAAGGCATCTTCCCGATCCTGCGCCATTCTTACGAGCTGACCACCAAGGCCATGGTGGACATGGCCGACAAGGCGGGATTGCCGGAACAGGAGCAGGAGAAGCTGAGTTTCTATGCCCGGATTGCGGCCGACAACATGGCGCCGTCAAACTTCCTGCTGACCAACCCCGAAGCCCAGCAGCTTGCCAGGGAAACCGGGGGGCAAAGCCTGTTTGACGGCTATCAGAACCTGCTGGCCGATCTTGAAAAGGGCTATATCTCGACCACCGACGAAGACGCGTTCGAGGTGGGGAAGAATCTGGCCACGACCCCCGGTGCGGTGATTTACCGCAACGAGCTGATCGAGCTGATTCAATACGAGCCGATGACCGCCAAGACCCGCGAGGCCCCGATTCTGATCGTGCCGCCCTGCGTCAACAAGTTCTATATCTTCGATCTGAACGAAAAAAAGTCGATGATCCGCTATCTGCTAGAGCAAGGGCAGAGCGTCTATACCATCGCCTGGCGCAATCCGGGGCCCGAGATGGGGGACCACAGTTGGGATGACTATATCGCGGACGGGATATTCGAAGCGATAAAGGTCACATCCGCCGTCAGCAAATCCAAGTCCATCGACATTCTGGGTTGGTGCAATGGCGGTACGATGTTGACCGCATCCCTGGCCGTCATGCCGAAAGAGTTGAAAGCCAAGCTAGGCACCGCGACCTTCCTGTCGTCGCTAATTGACTTTTCCGATCCCGGTCAGATCCGGGTCTTCATAGATGAACCGCAGGTTAAAGCCTATGACCAACGGCTGAAGGCCGAAAAGCTTGCCCCCGGTCGCGATATCGCCAACGCAATGGCGATGCTGCATGTCAACGAGTCGATCTGGAACTTCGTCGTCTCGAACTATCTTATGGGCAAATCACCTGCCCCCTTCGATGTTCTGTATTGGAACGCCGACACGTCGAACCTGCCCGCCAAGTGGTACAGCTATTTCGTCGAGGAAATGTATATGGCGAACAAGCTGAAAGACCCCGGCGCGCTGACCCTGTGCGGCACGCCGGTCGATACACGCAATATCGACCTGCCGTGCTATTTCCTGGCCGCAGATGGTGACCATATCGTGCCGTGGAAAACATCCTATACAGCGACCAAGCTGGTCTCGGGTCCGACCGAATTCGTGCTGACCACCGGCGGGCATGTATCGGGCACCGTGATCAACCACCCCGCCAAAAGCCGCCGCCAGTTCTGGACGGGTGGCAAGACCACGGGCGATGCTGACAGTTGGCAGGAAACGGCGACCCTGACCGATGGCAGCTGGTGGCCGCATTGGCTGGATTGGCTGGATGCACAGAACCCGTCCGAACGCGGCGCAAAACCCAAGGCGCTTGGCAACAAGACCTATGCGCCCATGGACCCGGCGCCGGGCACCTATGTGCTTGAGGGTGTGTAGGGCATGAAAGACCTGAATGCCACGAACCCGCATCCCGACATTAAATTCAAACGCGTCACCGTCGACGACACGCCGGTCCGCTATCTGCGCCGCGATGGCTCTGATGCTGCCCCGCCCCTTGTGATCTTCAACGGGCTGGGCCAATCGCTTGAGGTGCTTCTGCCGCTGATTGACGAGCTGGCAGACCGCACCGTCGTGGCCTTCGACATGCCGGGGATCGGGCGCACGCCGATGGTTGACGGCGTGATCACGATCCCGGATTACGCCGGTTTTGCAATGCGTGTGCTGGACGCGTTACAGATCGACCGCTTTGACATTCTGGGCATTTCCTGGGGCGGGGCGGTGGCGCAACAGATGGCCTTCGATGCACCTGACCGCGTGCGCCGACTGGTGCTGGCCATCACGTCGGCGGGTGGTATCGGCAGTTGGTGGGGCACCCCGATTGCACTGTCTGAAATCATGTTCCCGATGCGTTACATCAGCAAGACCTATGGCAACTTCATCGGCCCCTTGATGTATGGAGGCGAGGCGATCTTTGCCCCCGCCGATTTCCGTGAATATTCGAAACACGCCATCGCGCCCAGCCCGGAAGGGTATTTCACGCAGGTGCGCGCCATGTGCAACTGGACCAGCCTGCCATGGCTGCGTCAGCTGTCGCAAAAAACCCTGATCATCGCGGGGCAATATGATGGGCTGATCCCGATCACCAACCAGATCCTGCTGGCCAACATGATGCAAAACGCCCGGCTTGAGGTTTATCCCGCCGGGCATCTGCTGATGTATTCCCAGCGCAAGGATGTGGGCGTGACCGTCGGAGCGTTTCTGGGCGGCTGAAACAGGAAACCTCTCCGCTTCCATCGAAGCGGAGAGGTCGTTCGTGAGTGCAGCGATATCGCCAGTATCTCCTAGAAGAAACCCAGCTTGTTGGGGTTGTAGCTCATCAGGATGTTCTTGGTCTGCTGATAGTGACCCAGCATCATCTTGTGGTTCTCGCGCCCGATACCGGACTGCTTGTATCCACCAAAGGCCGCATGTGCCGGGTAAGCATGATAGTTGTTGACCCAGACACGACCTGCTTCGATCGCGCGCCCAAAGCGATAGCACCGGTTTGCGTCACGCGACCAGACACCTGCACCAAGGCCATACATCGTGTCGTTGGCGATGGCCAAGGCTTCCTCTTCATCCTTGAACGTGGTCACAGAGACGACCGGCCCAAAAATCTCTTCCTGGAAGACGCGCATCTTGTTGTGGCCCTTCAGGATGGTCGGCTGGATATAGTTGCCACCCGCCAGTTCGCCGTTGAACCGGGCGGCATCGCCACCGGTCAGAACCTCGGCGCCTTCTTCGCGACCGATGGCCAGATAGGACAGGATCTTTTCCTGCTGCTGAAGCGACGCCTGCGCCCCGACCATGGTTTCCGGGTTGCGTGGATCGCCATGCTTGATCGCCTCGACGCGCTTGATGCAGCGGGCGATGAACTCGTCATAAATGTCCTCCTGGATCAGCGCACGCGACGGGCAGGTGCAGACCTCGCCCTGGTTGAAGGCGAACAGCACGAAACCTTCGACAGCCTTGTCCAGGAAGGCGTCGTCCTGCGCCATCACGTCCGAGAAGAAGATGTTGGGGGACTTTCCGCCCAGTTCCAGCGTGACGGGGATCAGGTTGACCGTCGCGGCTTCCATGATCTTGCGACCGGTCGCGGTCGAGCCGGTGAAGGCGATCTTGGCAATGCGGTTGCTGCGGGCCAATGCGTCGCCGACTTCGGCACCGAAACCATTGACGATGTTCAGGACACCGGCGGGCAGAAACTCGTTCATGATCTCGGCAAGGATCATGATCGCCGCCGGGGTCTGCTCGGCGGGTTTCAGAACCACGCAGTTGCCGGCAGCCAGCGCAGGCGCCAGCTTCCACGCCGCCATCAGGATCGAGAAGTTCCACGGAATGATCTGGCCCACGACACCCAGCGGTTCGTGGAAGTGATAGGCGATGGTGTCCGCGTCAATCTCGGACATATTGCCTTCCTGGCTGCGCAGGACGCCCGCGAAGTAACGGAAATGATCCACCGACAGTGGAATGTCGGCGGCCATCGTCTCGCGGATCGGTTTGCCGTTGTCCCAGGTTTCCGCCTGCGCCAGACGCTCAAGGTTGGCTTCGATGGCGTCGGCGATCTTCAGGATGATGTTCGACCGCTCGGCGGCCGAGGTCGCGCCCCAAGCGGCCTTCGCGGCGTGAGCGGCATCCAGTGCCAGCTCGACATCCGCAGCATCCGATCGGGCGCATTCACAAATCTTTTCACCGGTGATCGGGGTCACATTGTCGAAATACCGCCCGTTGACGGGTGGCGTGAATTTCCCGTTGATGAAATTGTCATAGCGGTCAGCGAAGGGCGACACATAGGTGCCGGCCTCGGTATGAGTCATGTCGTTCATGATGATCCTCCTTGATTCCCGAAACCTCCATCGGGCTACGTCATAATCTGACGCCTCAAGGGGCCTGTGTCTGTGCGACTTTAGGCTAATACGCCCGCACCGACCCTAGGATGCGGGCGCTTTCAGCCGGGTCAGGAAATCGCGCAACATCTTAGGTTCAAGCGGTTTATAGAACAGTTCGACGCCTTCTTCGGTCGTCTTGGTGACCAGGTGATCCGACCGGTTGGCAGTGATCAGCGCCGCAGGTATCGGCCCATGGGCACTGCGCAGTGCCCGGATGGCGTGCATCCCTGTAAAGCCGTTCTCCAGATGATAATCCGCCAGAATGACATCGGGGATCACCCCGATTTCGCTGATGATGCTGTTGGCCTGTTCAAGGTTCTCGGCCTCGATCGGGCTGGCCCCCCAACTGTCCAGCAGGGTCATCATGCCAAGCCGGACCGCGGCCTCGTTTTCGATGACAAGCGGGATCATGTCCGTCAAGGCAACCCGGTCGATGCCCGGCTCGACCGACGGTGAAACATCTGCCGCGCCTTGCGGTTTGTGGAAGGGAACACGAACGGTAAAGCGGGTGCCCACACCCTCGACGCTGCGCATGGTCAGGTCGTGACCCAGAAGGTCACAGGCCCGGCGCACGATGGCAAGGCCAAGACCCATGCCCGGTGCGGTCTCGGCCGGGCGCTTGATCCGGTGAAATTCGTGAAACACCCGGTCATGCTGGTCACTGGGAATACCCTGCCCGGTATCTATCACCTCGATCAATGCCTCGGACCCGCGTCGGCGCACCCCGACCAGAATCTTGCCGGTATCGGTATAGGTCACGGCATTCGCCGCCAGGTTCTGAATGATACGGCGCAGGAAGGCCGGGTCGCTTTCCACATCCAGCCCGCAATCGACGACATGGAACTGAAGCCCCTTGGCACGCGCCAGGGCCTGAAATTCCTCGCTCAGCGGCACCAGCAACCGGCTGAGCGGAAAGACCGAGATATTCGCCTGTGTTCCCGCATCCAGCTTGGAAATATCCAGAAGCGCGCCCAGTATCGTTTCGACGCTGTCAAACGCGCTTTTCACACGACCCGCGATCTGTGCCTGTTCGCCGTCCAGATCGGTTTCTTCCAGCGACGAGATGAACAGCTTTGCGGCATTCAGGGGTTGCAGCAGATCATGGCTGGCCGCAGCAAGAAAGCGTGACTTCGACGTGTTGGCACGTTCGGCCGCATCGCGCGCCTTCTGCATCTCGGTCGTGCGTTCCTGAACGCGCAGCTCCAATGTCTCGTTCATCTCGTGCAGGGCGGCGGTCGTGGCGCGTTCGTCGGTCACGTCGGTGAAACTGATCACGAAACCGTTGTCGGGTGTCATGTCGCTGAACACATCCAGAATGGTCCCGTCCGCGCGATGAAGCTCGACCTTCAGCGGATCGCGCTTGCGGCGGTTGCGCACCCATTGCACCAGAAGCTGCGGTGCCTTGGGCATCGCGAACCCTTGTGTATCGTTGAAATGCGACACGAATCGTTCAAAACTGGTGCCAGCCCGCATCAGTTCCATCGGCGGGCTCATCAGGTCAAGGAACCGGGCATTCCACCCGGCCAGCCGGTCTTCTTCGTCAAAGATGCACACACCCTGATTGATATGGTCCAGCGTTGCCCGCACGATCTTGGCCTGATCGTCCAGAAGCTTGTCGCGTTCCTGCCGCGCCTGGCGGACCATGTCCGTCACTTCGGTCTGAAGAATGGCGGTGCCGTCATTCGGGGTGCGTTGCTGGCTGATCTGCACCCAGCGGTCGCCCTGAATCTCGACAACGAAATCGGCGTGTTTCTGGGTCAGCTTGGTCGCCCTGTCGCGGCGCCAGATCCATGGCGTGACATCCTTTGCAAGCACCAAGGCCGAACTGTTCGACACTTTCTCGAAATAGCTGTCCAGCGATAGCCCCGGCGCGATATGCGACACCACGTCGGGAAACATGCGGGCAAACCGCTGGTTCGATAGGATCAACAGGCCAGCAGCATCGAACAGCGCGAACCCTTCTTTCACCGCCTCCAACGCCCCGGCCAGATCGGCGCGGGCATTTTCGGCTTCGACCTTGGCATCCGCCAGATGGGCCTTGGACTGGTTCAGCTGCGCCAGCGCAACTTCCAGATCCTTGGTGCGGGCTTTCACCTGCTCTTCAAATTCGACCGCCGTCTGGAAATAGGCATAGCTGTCGAAACTTTCGTCGCCGCCGGCTTCGACCCGGCGCATCAGCACATCGACGATACGCTGCAACTTCTCCAACTTGCGCTCGGCCCCGTCATCAGGCCGCAACAGCGGAACGGCTGGCGGATTGCTAATCATCGGGCTGATCCGCGGAATAGATTGCAACGCCGGTGAAGGTCTGGTTCACATGCAGCATGTTGATCTGCTCGCCATAGGTGTGAAACCCGATGACGTTGTTGTCGGACAGGATGGACGAGATCTTGCCCTTGGCCTGAATCTGGTCGATCTCAAGCCGCCGCAGGATACATTCGCAGGCGATGATGGCATCCGGCTTTCCATGCTCGGACAGCTTGGCCATTTCCCGTTCCAGATGGGACACGATGTCATCGGCCACCGCAACGGTCAGCACCAGCCCTTCGTCGATGGCGCTGAAAAACCGAAGCTCGCCGGTCGCTTCGACCTTCTGGATCGAA
>JAUHWP010000056.1 GCA_030424645.1 Alphaproteobacteria bacterium | reverse complement strand
GCCGTGGATATAGATCGGGGCATTGGTCGATGCGACAGTATCCAGCGCGCGCAAGACGGGTTTCATGGACAGATCGGACAGGACCATACCATGTCGTATCCATGGGAATACGGTGGTTGCTGGCGTTTCCGTGCCCGTGTTCTTCAGGGGAGCGCGCGACCCGGAGGGGGGCGAGGGCTTCCGCCTTCCGGTGTCAGGCGTGTCGGTGCGGCGAAGGGTCTGAAGCACGTTGCCGACCGTTTTTTGCAGCCGGTTTTGGGTGAAGGGCACAAAGATACAGTCCATTGCGCCCAGCCGCATAGCCTCGGCAGCATCGTTGATCTGGTCGCTTTGCGAGACAACGATAATTGCCTGCCGGGGGTTTCGCTTCATGAGGTCGCGCACCAGGGGCAGAACGCTGTGGCCGTTCACATCCAGGGGCAGGATGGCAATGTCGACCATGTCGTCTTCGGCGATGGTTCTGGATTCGAAGATCGAATTCGCATACCTGATATCGCAGCCGAGCTGGTCGAAAACCGCGCGGGGGAAAAAGTCGGCAATGACGGGCGGGGCCAGCGCCATGATAACCGGGGGCGGACCGTTTTTGTCGGTTTCGGACAGTCGGGCGGTGTCGGGATTGCCCCTTTCGTTCATCGCCATATCCGCCCCCAATTCGCCAGAACGAGCCTTGTGCCCGATGCGGTTTTAGCCAACCAACTGTCGAAAATCCAAAAAAAACTCATCCAAGACCGGCTTGGATGAGTTTCCCAGGCTCACATTCTGGTATCAGCCGGCATAGCCGAGGCTTTTCAGGGCCTCTTGGATTTCTTCCAGAATGGCCGGATCGTCGATGGTGGCAGGCATTTTGTAATCCTTGCCATCTGCAATCGACACCATCGTCGCACGCAGGATTTTACCCGACCGTGTTTTGGGCAGGCGGTCGACCACGATGCACAGCTTGAAGGCGGCGACCGGGCCGATTTTTTCGCGCACCAGCTTGACGCATTCGGCGGTCACCTCGTCTTCGGGCCGATCCGTGCCCGCGTTCAGGCAGATCATACCCAAGGGCAACTGGCCTTTCAGCTGGTCGGTGACGCCGATAACGGCGCATTCGGCCACGTCGGGGTGGCTGGCCAGAACCTCCTCCATCGCGCCGGTGGACAGGCGGTGCCCGGCCACGTTGATCACATCATCGGTGCGCGCCATGATGTAAAGGTAGCCGTCTTCGTCCTTGTATCCCGCGTCCCCGGTTTCATAATAGCCGGGGAAGGTATTCAGATAGCTGGACTTGAACCGGTCCTCGGCGTTCCAGAGCGTGGGCAGCGTGCCGGGGGGCAGCGGCAGCTTGATGGCGATGGCGCCCAGTTCACCAGCGGCCATCGGATGGCCCCCTTCGTCCAGAATTTGCACGTCATAGCCGGGCATCGGCACCGAAGGCGAACCGAGCTTGACCGGCAGTTCCTCGATCCCCAGCGGGTTGGCGGCGATGGCATAGCCGGTTTCGGTCTGCCACCAGTGGTCAATGACCGGCACTTGCAACTGGTCCTGCGCCCAGACAATCGTGTCGGGGTCGGCGCGTTCGCCAGCCAGATAGACCTGTTTCAGACAGGACAGGTCGTATTTCCTGACGAACTCGCCCTTTGGGTCTTCGCGTTTCACGGCGCGGAAGGCGGTCGGGGCGGTGAAGAAGCTTTTGACATTATGTTCGGAAATCACCCGCCAGAAGGTGCCCGCATCTGGCGTGCCTACAGGCTTGCCTTCGAACACGATGGTGGTGTTGCCGTGGATCAGCGGGCCATAGGTAATATAGCTGTGTCCAACGACCCAGCCCACGTCGGACGCAGCCCAGAACACATCACCCGGATCGACGTTGTACAGGTTCTTCATCGTCCAGTTCAGCGCGACCAGATGGCCGCCAGTGTGACGGATCACGCCTTTCGGCTGGCCGGTGGTGCCCGAGGTGTAAAGGATATAGGCGGGATGGTTGCCTTCGACCGGCACACAATCGGCGGGTTCGGCGGCGGCTTCGACCTCGGCCCAATCGAAATCACGCCCTTCGATCAGATCTGCTGCGGCTTCCTCGCGTTGCAGGATCATCGTGAAGTCGGGCTTGTGCTGGGCGATGTCGATGGCCCCGTCCAGAAGCGGCTTATAGGCGATGACCCGCCCCGGCTCGATCCCGCACGACGCGGCGATGATCGCCTTGGGTTTCGCATCGTCGATCCGCACCGCCAATTCGTTCGAGGCAAAACCGCCGAACACCACCGAATGCACCGCGCCGATCCGCGTGACCGCCAGCATCGCCATCAGGGCTTCGGGCACCATCGGCATATAGATGATCACGCGGTCGCCTTTTTCGACGCCTTTCGCGTTGAGAGCGCCCGCAATGGCTGCCACACGGGTTTGTAATTCGGCAAAAGTGATCTTGGCCTTGTTGCCGGTGATCGGGCTGTCATAGATGATCGCCACTTGATCGCCACGGCCATTTTCCACATGCCGGTCAACCGCGTTATAGCAGGTGTTGACCAAGCCATCCGAAAACCATTCGTAAAGCGGTGCGTTTTCGTCAAAGAGCGCCTTCGAAGGTGGCTTGTCCCAGCTGATCGCCTTGGCCGCGTCCATCCAGAATGCTTCCGGGTCAGCCTGCCACGCGGCGTAAACGTCTTTGTATGCCATGGTGCACTTCCTCCAGTTTCCCTTGGTAGGAAGTGTTACGCTTCCGGCCATCGTCTGGGCAAGCTTGGCGTATCGTGGTGCGACGGTTTAGCCAGAAAAATTTGCAATCGGGCAAGGAATGGCCTGCAAATTTTTGCAAACCTCTGCGAAACAAGTGCAATAAATTTGATAAAGGTGGAATTTGCAAAACTGCAAACTCCACCTTGCAAAGATTGGCAGCGCTGAGTCGCGTCACCCGTATTTGGCAACCGGTGTGCCGGCCACCGCCGACATGTTCAAAAGCCCGCGCGCGGTGATCGACGGTGTCACGATATGGGCGCGGTTGCCCATTCCCATCAGGATCGGACCGACCTCAAGCCCGCCGCCTTTCACCTTCAAGGTGTTGCGCACGGCGCTGGCGGCGTCGGCATTGGCAAACACCAGCGTGTTGGCGGGGCCATCGAAGCGGGCACCGGGGAAGATATGCTGGCGCACATCCCTGTCCAGCGCCGCGTCGACATGCATCTCGCCCTCATACATGAAATCACGCGGGCGGCTGTCCAGTATCTCCAACGCGCCACGTGCCCTGACGCCGCTGTCGCCATCGTGATTGCCGAACTGGGAATAGGAGCACAGCGCGATCTTCGGCTCGACGCCGAAACGACGCACATGTCGTGCGGCGGCACAGACGGATTCGGCGATCTGTTCCGAGGTCGGGGTGTTGTGCACATGGGTGTCGGTGATGAACAGCGGGCCATCGGGCAGGATCATCAGGCTCAGCGCCCCCACCGGGTGCAGCTGCTTGGTTCCCAGAATCTGCTTGATATAGTTCAGATGCCACAGATACTGCCCGAACGTGCCGGCAATCATGCTGTCGGCCTGTTCCAGATGCACCATGATCGCGGCGATGGCGGTGGTGTTGGTGCGCAGGATCGCCTTGGCAAGGTCTGGCGTGGTGCCCTTGCGCGCCATGATCTGGTGATAGGCGGTCCAATAGTCGCGGTAACGGTCGTCGCGTTCCGGGTTCACGATCTGGAAATCCTTGCCGGGTGAGATCGACAGACCGGCCCGTTTGCAGCGCCGCGCGATCACATCCGGTCGCCCGATCAGGATTGGCGCGTCGGTCGTTTCCTCCAGCATCGCATTGGCCGCCCGCAAGACGCGTTCGTCTTCGCCTTCGGCAAAGACGATCCGGCGTTCGGCTGTCGCCGCGGCCTCGAACACCGGGCGCATGATCAGGGCCGAGCGGAACACGGACCCATCCAGGGCCGCCTTGTAGGCTGCGATATCCTCGACGGGTCGGGTGGCGACACCGCTTTCCATCGCGGCCTTGGCCACGGCGGTGGCCACCACGCCCATCAGGCGCGGATCGAACGGCTTCGGGATCAGGTAGTCTTCGCCAAAACTGAGCTGTTCGCCCTTGTACGCCGCCGCTGCTTCGGCCGATGTGGTGGCGCGGGCCAGCGCCGCGATTCCTTCGATGCAGCCAAGCTGCATGGCGTCGTTGATCTCGGTCGCGCCGACATCCAACGCGCCCCGGAAAATGAACGGGAAACACAGGACGTTATTGACCTGGTTAGGGAAGTCCGACCGCCCGGTGGCGATGATGGCATCGGGGGCAACCGCGCGCACCTCGTCCGGCATGATCTCAGGCGTGGGATTGGCCAGGGCGAACACGATCGGACGTTTGGCCATCCTGGCGACCATCTCGGGCTTCAGGACGCCCGGCCCCGAAAGGCCCAGAAACAGATCCGCGTCCCGGATCACATCGTCCAGCGTCGCAGGGTCCGTCCCTTGGGCATAGGCGGCTTTCTGCGGTGTCATCTCGGTCTCACGGCCCTCGTACACCAGCCCGTCAATGTCGCACAGCCAGACATTTTCACGCTTCACACCCAGCTTCAGAAGCATGTTCAGACAGGCAATTCCCGCCGCACCGCCCCCGGTGGACACGACCTTGATCTGGTCGAAGGATTTGCCCGCCACCTTCAACGCATTGGTGGCTGCAGCCCCGACGACAATCGCGGTGCCATGCTGGTCATCATGGAAAACCGGGATGTTCATCCGTTCCCTGCAAATTTGTTCAACGATAAAACAATCGGGCGCCTTGATATCCTCAAGATTGATGGCGCCAAAGCTGGGCTCCATCGCGCAAACGATGTCGGCCAGTTTCTCGGGGTTGCTCTCGTTCAGCTCGATGTCGAAACAGTCGATATTGGCGAACTTCTTGAACAGAACCGCCTTCCCTTCCATCACCGGTTTCGAGGCCAGCGCGCCGATATTGCCCAGACCCAGCACGGCCGATCCGTTTGACACCACGGCAACCAGATTGCCGCGAGCTGTATAACGGCTTGCGGTGGAAGGATTATTCTTGATTTCAATGCAGGCTTCGGCAACCCCGGGTGAATAGGCCAGGCTCAGGTCGCGCCCGTTTGCCATGGGTTTGGTCGCGCGGATTTCCAGCTTTCCGGGCTTGGGGAATTCATGATAATCCAGCGCGCGTTTTCGGGGGTAATTGTCGTCGCTCACGATGTCCTCCAGCGAGAAGTTTAACTTTAAACTATCTTCAAGACTGCCATATATCAGGCAGCGCCGCGCAATCAAGCCTGCTTGCGCAATCACAGGATAGCGCAGCTATTGGCTTGCGCGTCAACTCGGCAAGGTTTGGCCTTGCATCCGGGGCCACGCCGCGTCACGGTGGCTGAATATCACAGCCATTACCGTTGCAGGAGGTCCGATGTCGCTGCTGGATGCTGCAAAGACCGTGCGTGAAAACGCCTATGCCCCGTATTCGAACTTCAAGGTCGGGGCGGCGCTGCGATGTGCCTCAGGCTCTGTCTATGCGGGCTGCAACGTCGAGAATGTGGCCTATCCCGAAGGCACCTGCGCCGAGGCGGGGGCAATCGCCGCCATGGTGCTGGCCGGGGATCACAAGATCGTCGAAGCGGTCGTGATCGCGGATGCCCCGTTGCCGGTGACGCCTTGCGGCGGGTGCCGCCAGAAGCTGGCCGAGTTTGCAGATGCAGATGCCGCCATCACCATGATGACGCTGGGTGGAGAAAGCCTGACGATGACGATGGCGGAACTGCTGCCCGGTGCCTTCGGGACCGAGCATATGGAGAATACATGACGCGCGCCTTCCTGATCGTTCTGGACAGCGCCGGATGTGGCGGTGCGCCGGATGCACATGCGTTTTTCAACGACAAGACGGTGCCTGACACCGGGGCCAATACGCTGGCCCATATCGCGCAGGCCTGTGCTGGCGGGCGTGCCGAGGATGGTCGATCCGGCCCATTGAGGATGCCTAATCTGGATGGGCTTGGGCTGGGGGCGGCGATCCGGCTTGCCTCGGGCGATGAAACGCCGGGTCTGGACGCCACGCCGCAAGGTCTGTGGGGCGCCGCCGAAGAGATTTCGAAGGGCAAGGATACGCCGTCGGGCCATTGGGAAATCGCAGGCGTGCCCGTGCCCTGGGAGTGGGGCTATTTCCCCGATACCGAACCGGCCTTCCCTGAAGATCTGACCCGCAAAATCTGCGAGATTGCAGGCGTGGATGGCATACTTGGCAACAAACACGCCTCGGGCACACAGATCATCGAAGACCTTGGGGCCGAGCATGTGCGCACCGGCAAGCCCATCGTCTATACCTCGGTCGATAGTGTGATCCAGATCGCGGCCCATGAAGAGAGTTTCGGGCTTGAGCGGCTGATCGCGCTGTGCGAGGCAATTGCGCCTGTGGTTCACGAGATGCAGGTCGGTCGCGCCATTGCCCGTCCGTTCGTCGGTTCGGAAGCCGAAGGGTTCTGGCGCACCACCAATCGTCGCGATTTCGCAATGACCCCACCCAGCCCCACCTTGTGCGACTGGGTGCATGATGCGGGCCGGAAGGTGCACGCGATTGGCAAGATCGGAGATATCTTCGCCCATCAGGGTATCGACACGCTGAAAAAAGGGGCCGACGCGGACTTGATGGAACATCTGGTCGCGTCGATGGATACGGCGGCGGATGGAGACCTTGTGTTCGCCAATTTCGTCGAGTTCGATTCCAGGTTCGGCCACCGCCGCGACGTATCGGGATATGCCCGCGCGTTGGAGTGGTTTGACGCGGAACTGCCGCGCCTGTTTGGCAAGATGCGCGATGGCGACCTTCTGATCTTCACCGCCGATCACGGCAATGATCCGACCTGGGTTGGCACCGATCACACCCGCGAGCGTGTGCCGGTGATCGGCGCCGGGCTGGGCCTGCGTGAGATTGGCATTTGCGGTTTTTCCGACATTGGGGCATCAGTGGCCGCTCATCTGGGTTTGAAAACCCGTGGAGCAGGAAAGTCGTTTCTATGAGTCACCGTGTATTGCCGAAGGTCGAGCTGCACACCCATATCGAAGGTGCGGCCCCGCCGGAGCTCATTCGTGATCTGGCCAAGGAAAAAAGCGTCGATCTGTCCGGCATCTTTGCCGAGGATGGCGGTTATGCCTATCGTGATTTCTGGCATTTCCTTGAGGTTTACGAGGCGGCGACCTCGGTCCTGAAAAGCCCGCAGGACTATGCACGGCTGACCCGTGCGGTGTTGGAAAACTGTGCCGAGGCTGGCGTGGTCTATCTTGAGACCTTTATCTCGCCCGATTTTTGCGGGGGGCGTGATGTGGTCGCGTGGCGCGAGTATCTTGCCGCCATCGAAGAGGCCGCCGCCGAGGTCGAACGCGATGCCGGCGTTATCCTGCGGGGTATCGTCACCGCTGTGCGCCACTTCGGCCCCGATGCGGCCCGCGAGGCTGCACGCTGTGCACAGGAAACTGCTGGCAAGTTCATCACCGGGTTCGGGATGGGCGGCGACGAGAAATTCGGGTCGCAAGGCGATTTCGCCTATGCGTTCGACATGGCCCGCGAAGCGGGGTTGAAGCTGACCACACATGCGGGTGAATGGAATGGCCCGGACGAGGTGCGCGCCGCGCTGGACGATCTTCGCGTGCAGCGCATCGGCCACGGCGTGCGGGCGATCGAGGATCCGGCGCTTGTGGACCGTCTGATCGAGGATGGGATCACGCTTGAGGTCTGCCCCGGCTCGAATGTTTTTCTGGGTGTCTATCCCGAGCTTGCCGCCCATCCCATCGCCAAACTGCGCGACCGGGGGGTGAAGGTCACGGTTTCGACCGACGATCCGCCCTTCTTTCGCACCGACATGGTGAAAGAATACGAAAACCTGTCGCGCCAGTTCGGCTGGGAGCTTGCAGATTTCAAAGCGCTGAACCTGACCGCCATCGAGGCGGCCTTTTGTGACGATGCGACGCGCGACCGCGTGCGCAGGAAAGTGGAGGCCCAGGATGTATGATCACCTGACCGTCGTGAAACACCCGTTGATCCAGCACAAGCTGACCCTGATGCGTGACGAGACCACGCCGACCAATCATTTCCGCCAGCTTCTGCGCGAGATCAGCCAGCTTTTGGCCTATGAGGTGACGCGCGAATTGCCGATGGACACCAAGCGCATCAAGACGCCGATGCAGGACATGGATGCCCCGGTTCTGGCCGGTCGCAAACTGGCGCTGGTGTCGATCCTGCGGGCGGGCAACGGGCTTCTGGATGGGGTTCTTGAACTGATCCCGTCGGCCCGCGTGGGGTTTGTCGGTCTTTATCGTGACGAGGAAACGCTGGAACCGGTGCAGTATTATTTCAAGGTGCCCGAGGCGCTGGAAGATCGCCTTGTCATCGCGGTCGACCCGATGCTGGCCACCGGCAACAGCTCGGCCGCCGCGATTGACCTTCTGAAGAAAGCAGGCGCGCGCAATATTCGGTTCATGTGCCTTTTGGCCGCGCCCGAAGGTGTGGCCCGGATGAAGGAAGCCCATCCCGATGTGCCGATCATCACCGCCGCGCTGGATGAAAGGCTGAACGAAAAGGGTTATATCATGCCGGGGCTGGGGGATGCGGGCGACCGGATGTTCGGCACGAAATAGGTCCGGCGACGGTCAGGCCGCTTATTCGCCGCAGATCCCCTGCAACCGGACCCAGTTGGCATCCGTCAGCAGGGGCGTGGCGTCGGCCAGGAGCACCGGGTCGGCCTCGATCAGTTCAAGCGTGCTTTCCCCGGTGATGTCCAGTGCATAGGCATATGGCGTTGAGCGCACCCCCGCCTTTTCGAACCGTGCCAGCAAGGCGGTATGGTCCAGCGGGGCGGGGGCTGTGGTCAGCAGATCCTCGGCATAGCTGTCGATGACACTGTCGGGCACATCGCCAGTGGTCAAAAGCTGTGCCGTCGCCTTCAGCCCCGCATGTTCCAACAGGGCTTTCATCGGGTCGGTGTCCCGGCGGCGCATGTCCTCGGCCAGCAGGAAGCCGGCGACCACATCGGGTTCTTCGTAATCTTCGATCAGGGCGCGGTTCAGAAGCGTGATCCGCCCCGGCAGGTGGGCGGCGGTCTGCACGCCACCCGACAGCACGATCACCCGTGTGTCGGGCGCCGCCAGCACGCGGCTTTTCAGTCGATCCAGCGCGTCATGACCGTCTTGCCCGTCGCATTGCTGTCCGGCCACCCGGCCGATGCGGGTCAGGATACGTTGCCCGATCGCATCCCGTGTCGGGTCCGGCACCACCGACACCGTGTAATCCCTGAGCGCACCGGGCATCCAGAATATACCCAGCGCCAGAAACAACGCGAAAAGACCGGCGGTGATCCAATGGCGCAGGCGACCCGGATGGGGGCGGCGGCGTTCAACCACCCGGCGCACCTTTTCGATCGCCCGGATCATGGTGTCGTCGTCGATTTCAAGCTGTTCGGTCGCATCCTCGCCCGGCGCGTAAAGGGCAGGGCGTTCGGAGGGGTTCAGCCGGATGATAGCGGGCAGCGACCAATGGGTCAGCGCGGTTTCATGCGTGTCCGAGATGGTCAGCGTCGCATCGCCAAGCGATACGATCACATCCCGGCGCTGGGCGTCAGGGTCGCCGCGCCACAACCCGGCTGCCTCCAGCCGTTCATATTTCGTGAGGGCCGTCATGTGCTGGACGGGGCTCGCTGCTCGTTATCGTTGCCCGCAGGATAGTCCGTTGCTCTCGTTGGGGCAATGCGCGAGGTGGGTCACGAGGTGTTGCGCAAACGCTCACGCAGTTCGAATTTCTGGATTTTCCCGGTCGAAGTCTTGGGCAACTCGCAAAACTCGATCCTCTTGGGGGTCTTGAATCCGGCCAGACGCGCCCGTGCGAAGCCGATCAGCTCGTCCTCGGTCACGGTTGCCCCGTCCTTCAACTCGACAAAGGCGCAGGGCACTTCGCCCCATGTATCATCGGGCTTGGCCACCACCGCACACAGGCTGACGGCGGGGTGGTGCATCAGGGTGCCTTCGACCTCGACCGAACTGACATTTTCGCCGCCCGAGATGATGATGTCCTTCGCGCGGTCGGTGATGCGGATATAGCTGTCCGGGGTTTGATGCGCGATGTCGCCCGAATGGAAGTATCCGCCCCTGAACGCCTCTTGGGTGGCTTGGGGGTTCTTCAGATATCCTTTCATCACCGAATTGCCGCGGATCATGATCTCGCCCACGGTTTCGCCGTCCATCGGAACCTGTTCCATCGTGTCGGGGTCCAGAACGGTGATATGTTCCATTTGCGGCATGGCAATCCCGGTGCGGGCTTTCATGGCTGCCTTTTCATCCTGTGGCAGCGCGTCCCATTCTGGGCCGTTCCACAGGCATTCAGTCACATGCCCATAGGTTTCCGTCAGGCCATAGACCTGGGTGACGTTGAAACCCAGGGGTTCGATGGCGGCCAGCGTGGCGGCGGCGGGCGGGGCACCGGCGGTGAATACCTCGACCGTATGGTCAAAGCGGCGGCGGTCCTTGTCCGGCGCATTCACGATCATGTTCAGCACGATGGGGGCGCCGCCGAAATGTGTCACGCCCTCATCCGCAATCGCGTCATAGATCGCTTTGGCGGTGATGTCGCGACAGCAGACCACAGTGCCGCCAAGGGCCGGGATCATCCAGGTGTGGTTCCAGTTGTTGCAGTGAAACAGCGGCACGATGGTCAGATAGCGTGGATACAGTGTCATGGACCAACTGATCGGTGTGCCCATCGTCATCAGATAAGCCCCCCGGTGATGACAGACAACGCCCTTGGGCTTGCCCGTCGTCCCGGACGTATAGTTCAGCGCAAGGCTTTCCCATTCGTCCTGTGGCATGATCCAGTCGAAATCGGCATCGCCTTCGTCCAGCAGGTCTTCGTATTCCAGATGCTTGCCGGTGGCAGGAAATCCGGCTTCCGGGTCGGCGACTTCGATAATCAAGGGGGCAGGGTTGCCCTGTTCGGTCAGTTGGCTGATCGCCTGTTCGGCCAACGGCAGAAGCTGCGTGTCGACCAGCACGGCGCGTGCCTCGCCATGGCCGAGGATATAGGCCACCGTATCCACATCCAGCCGCGTGTTGATGGTGTTCAGAACCGCCCCGCAGGCCGGAAATCCGAAGCTGGCTTCGACATGGGGCAACACGTTGGGCAGAAGCGTGGCGACCACGTCGCCCGGCCTGATCCCACGCTCGGACAGGGCCGAGGCCAAGCGGGATACCCGCGCGTGATAGTCCGCATAGGTAAACCGCCGCGTGCCATAGACAACCGCTTCGCGCTTCGGGAACACAAGCGCTGCGCGCCTGAGATGCGACAGGGGCGTCAGGGGCACGAAATTCGCCGCGCATTTCTCCAACCCGGTTTCGTCAGCCATCCAGCCCATCGGTGTCACCTCCTGTCTTGCTGCGACAATTCAGTCGTGTATGTCGTTTTAAGAGCAGACCAGAACGATACCCGTGTGGTCAATGCTCACGACGCATGAACAAAGGGCGGAAAGCGACATGGCTGGCGATCGAACGCTTGCGGCGGCGGGAACAATCGGTCTGTCGATGTTCATGCTGGGTTTCTTCGACAATTTTGTCGCCATGATCGCCCGTGACCTTGGGCTGTGGCAATTCCACTTGATGCGCGCGATCATGGCGGTTGGGCTGCTGGTCTTGCTGTCCCGGTTCGGTCGTGCCCGGTTGAAACCCTTCCGCCGCTGGGCGGTGATGGTCCGTGGTGGGTTCGCGGCGGTGGCGATGCTGATCTATTTCGGTTGTCTGGCATTCCTGCCCATCGGACAGGTTGCGGCCGGTTTGTTCACCGCCCCGATCTGGGTGTTGTTGATCGGCGCCCTGTTTCTTGGGCAACCCGTCGGCGTGACACGGATCAGCGCCGCCGTGGTCGGGTTTGCTGGCGTGTTGATCGTGCTGAATCCCTTTGCGAACGGCCTTGATCCCGTGGCGCTTGTCCCGATGGCCGCCGGGTTTTTCTATGCCATCGGAGGGATCGCGACGCGGCAATGGTGCGAGGGGGAAAGCGCGATGTCGATGCTTTTGTATTTCTTCCTGTCGCTGGGGCTGTTTGGCCTGATCGGATCGGTGGCGATGACCTTTTGGGTCCACAATGTGCCGCCGGGGACAGACGGCTTCATTCTGCGCGGCCTGGTCTGGCCCACCCCGCTGGGCTGGGGGCTGACCGTGATGCAGGCGGTGGGATCGCTTGTCGCCGTTGGCCTGATATTCAAGGGTTATCAGTTGGGGGATGCGGCGCAGGTGGCGATCTACGAATATCTTTTGCTGCCCTTCGCGGCGGGGTGGAGCTTCGTGTTGTTCGGCGATCCCGTGCCCGCCCGCGCCGTTCTCGGGATGATCCTGATCATCGTTTCCGGGGCAATCATCTCGTTGCGCTCGCGCCCTGTCTGAAACCCCGCTATGGTCGCTGCATGATCATTTCACACGGGCGCCGCTATATCTTCATCCATCCGCCGAAAACCGGGGGAACGTCGCTTGCCCTGGCGCTTGAGGCGCGGGCGATGAAAGACGACATCATGCTGGGCGATACGCCGAAGGCGGTCCGGCGGCGCAAGCGGATGAAGCATGTCCAGTCGTCCGGGCGGCTCTGGAAACACTCCCGGCTGCGCGATATCTATGGGCTGGTCACGCAACAGCAGATCGAGGATTACTTCGTCGTGACCCTGGTGCGAAACCCGTGGGACAGGTTGGTCAGCTATTACCACTGGCTCAAGGCGCAGCATTTCGACCATCCGGCGGTCGACCTGGCGCATGCCCTGACGTTTTCCGAGTTCCTGAACCATCAGCACACGATTGACAGTTTCGTCGCCTCGCCGATGGAGGCCTATGTGATGGATCAGGCGGGGGTCATGCGGTGCGATCTGTTTGCCCGGATGGAAGCCCTGGCCGATGATCTGACCCCGTTCGAAAAGCATTTGGGGTTTGCGCTGGGGCCGATGCCGCATGAGAACAGATCGGATCGCCGTGCCGATTACCGCAGCTATTACACTGACGGCGATGCGGCACTTGTCGCTGATATCTGCGCCAAGGATATCCGGCGGTTTTCATATACATTCTAAAAAGGCCCGAGCGATTGCCCGGGCCCTTTGGTCATGTCGTATGTGGCAGCGTCACGCGGCGTCCTGCGCCGTATCGAACCGGCCATAGAAGGTCTGACCTTTGTCGGCCAGGTCGCGCAGCAGGGCCGGGGTGGTGAACCTTGCGCCATGCGCGTCGGTCAGCCCGTCGCAAATCTCGACCGCCTTGCCCGCGCCGATCATGTCCAGCCAGCTGAACGGGCCGCCCGACCACGGCGCAAAGCCCCAGGCCAGGATCGCGCCCACGTCACCTTCGCGGATGTCTTCCAACACGCCTTCTTCCAGCGCGCGGACGGCTTCCAGAACCTGTGACATCATCAGGCGGTGCTTCACCTCGGTCAGGTCGGGCTGGTCGTCTGCCAGCGGGAACTTGCCCCCAAGCCCTTCCCACAGGCCGGTGCGCTTGCCCTTGTCGTCATAGTCATAGAAACCGGCGTTGGCCTTGCGGCCCATGCGGCCCTGATCGGCCATCCAGAAGATGATCTCGTCCACCGCGTCATCCGGGTAATCGTCGCCCATGGCCGCCTTGGTTGCCTTGGCGATCTTTACCCCCAGATCAATCGAGGTTTCATCGACCAGTTGCAGCGGACCGACCGGGAAGCCCAGCAGTTTCGCGGCCCCTTCGACCAGCGCGGGCGACACGCCTTCGCCCACCATACGCATCCCCTCGTTGATATAGGGAATGATGCAGCGGTTGCAGTAGAAGAAGCGCGCGTCGTTCACGACAATCGGCGTCTTGCGGATCTGGCGCACATAGTCCAGCGCCTTGGCCACGGCCCGGTCGCCGGTTTCCTTGCCCTTGATGATCTCGACCAGCATCATCTTCTCAACAGGCGAGAAGAAGTGGATGCCGATGAACTGCTCGGGGCGCTCAGACGCCTTGGCCAGTTCGGTGATCGGCAGGGTCGAGGTGTTAGTGGCATAGATGCAATCGGGGCCAACAACGGCCTCGACCTTCTTGGTCATCTCGGCCTTGACGCCCACGTCCTCAAACACCGCTTCGATGATCAGATCTGCACCCTTCAGGGCTTCCAGATCGGTGGTGGCGGTGATCGCGTTCAACACGGCCTCTTTCTTCTCGGGCGTGGCTTTCTTGCGGGCGATGCCTTTGTCCAGATAGCCTTCGGAATAGGCCTTGCCGCGATCAGCTGCTTCTTGGGTCTGGTCGATCAGAACGACTTCCATGCCAGCCATAGCGGATACCAGCGCAATGCCAGCCCCCATCATGCCCGCACCCAGAACGCCGACCTTTTTGACCGACTGGTCATCGACGTCTTTCGGACGCACGGCGCCTTTTTCAAGCGCCTGCTTGTTGATGAACAGCGACCGGATCATGGCGGACGAGGACGGGTTCATCAGCACGTTCACGAACCAGCGGCATTCCACGCGCAACGCGTCGTCGAATGGCACCATCGCGCCTTCATAGACCGCCGACAGAAGCGCCTTGGCAGCAGGATAAACGCCGTTGGTCTTGCCGTGGATCATGGCCGCAGCACCAACGAAGGTCTGGAAGCCAGCCGGGTGATAGGGGGCGCCGCCGGGCATCTTGTAGCCCTTGGCGTCCCACGGTTTCACGATGTCCGCGTCGGTCGCGTTCAGCACCCATTCCTTGGCGCGCGCTTGCAGATCTTCCGCCGGAACCACCTCGTCAATCAGGCCCGAAACCTTGGCCTTGTCGGGCGCAACCGTCTTGCCTTCCAACAGGAAGGGCGCCGCTGCCATTGCGCCCATCTTGCGCACAAGCCGGGTGGTGCCGCCCGCGCCGGGGAAGATGCCGACCATGATTTCCGGCAGGCCGATCTTGGCCTTTGGGTTGTCCGCCGCGATGATGCGGTGACAGGCCAGCGGGATTTCCAGACCGATGCCAAGCGCGATGCCGGGCAGGGCGGCGACAATCGGTTTGCCGCCTTTGTTGGTCTTGGGGTCCATGCCCGCACGTTCGATCTTGCGCAGCACGCCGTGCATTTGCATGATGCCGTCAAACAGACCCTGCGCCGGGTTGTCGCCTGCCTCATTCTTCATCTGCGCGATGACGTTCAAATCCATCCCCCCGGCAAAATCCTTCTTGCCCGAGGTGATGATCGCACCTTTAACCTTGTCATCGGAGAGCACGGTGTCGATATGCCCGTTCAGCTCCTCCAGTGCCGAATAGGACAGCACGTTCATGGATTTCCCGGGCACGTCCCAAGTGATGGTGGCGACGCCATCGGCATCGGTTTCCATTGTAAAATCGGTCATTTGTCATCTCCCTTCTTAGGGTATTTTGTTCCATCCAGATGGGTGAAACCCGCGGGCGTCGCCAGCAAGTCCAATCCAGGGTAATGGCAGGTGTTTTCAGGGTCGCGTGTGCCCATGATCAGATAAGTTGCATCCGCATCACTATGATTGCGCAGCTGATGCGCAACCTTGGTGTCTGCTTTCCAGGCACAAGCATCGCCTTCGGTGATGACGGTCTCGTTTCCATCCTCGACCACGGTTAATTCTCCCGTCAGCATGTAAAGGAACTCGTCTTCACGATCCTCCCAATGCAATTGCGAGCTGACGGCTCCTGGGTGCAGCGTTTCCAGCGAAACGCCATATTGCGTCAGACCGCCCGCGTCACCCAGGGCCTGCCACATCATGCGCCCAGCCGGCAGGGTATAAGGCGCGGGATAGCTGGCCTGGGATACGGTTGGTGCAACACTGTCCTTACGGATGATCATGTTCAGACCCGTTCCAGAATTGTTGCGGCACCCATGCCCGAGCCGATACAGAGCGTGGCCAGACCGGTTTCCTTGTCCGACCGCTCCATTTCATCCAGAAGCGCACCAAGGATCATCGCGCCCGTGCCGCCCAGTGGGTGGCCCATGGCAATCGCACCGCCATTCACATTCACCTTGTCGGTGTCGGCATCAAACGCCTGGATGAACCGCAGCACGACCGAGGCGAAGGCTTCGTTGACTTCAAAGAGGTCGATGTCGCCAAACGACATACCAGCAGCAGCCAGCACGCGTTCCGTCGCCGGAACCGGGCCGGTCAGCATGATCGTCGGATCGGTGCCGACTTTCGATGTTGCCTTGATGCGCGCGCGCGGCTTCAGCCCGTGACGTTCGCCAAACTCCTTGTTGCCAATCAGCACAGCGGCAGAGCCATCGGCGATACCGGACGAATTGCCCGCATGGTGCACGTGGTTGATGCGCTCCAGATGCGGATATTTCAGCAAGGCCACGGCATCAAAGCCCGGCATCGCCTCGCCCATCGCCTTGAAGGACGGGTTCAGGCCGCCCAGCGTCTGCATGGTGGTCTCGCGGATCATCTCGTCCTCGGCCATGATCTCAAGCCCGTTCTGATCCTTGACAGGGATGATCGACTTGAACCGCTTGGCGGCGCGGGCGGCGGCGGCGCGTTTCTGGCTTTCAACCGCATAGGCGTCGCAGTCGTCACGGCCGAAGCCGTACTCGGTGGCGATGATGTCGGCCGAGATGCCCTGCGGCACGAAATAGGCCTTCATGGCCAGATAGGGGTCGGCGGCAATCGCGCCCCCGTCCATGCCCATCGGCACCCGGCTCATGCTTTCCACACCACCGGCAATATAAGCCTCGCCCGCGCCGCCTTTCACCTGGTTGGCGGCCATGTTCACGGCCTCAAGCCCCGAGGCGCAGAAGCGGTTGATCGACACGCCTGGAATGCGTTCGTCCAGATCGGAATAGAGCACCGAGGAACGGGCCAGACAGGCGCCCTGTTCGCCGACCTGGGTGACATTGCCCCAGATCACGTCCTCGACCGCGTGGCCGTCCAGATTGTTGCGCTCTTTCAACGCGTTCAGCGCCAGCGCGGACAGGCGCACGGCGGTCACCTCGTGCAGGGTGCCGTCTTTCTTGCCCTTGCCGCGCGGGGTGCGCACGGCGTCATAGATAAAGGCGTCGGTCATTGTTTATCCTTTCGTGATCACGCACGGTCCGCGGGGGAGCCGGGCATCAGGTCATAGGGGTGTTTCCAGCCGGGTGTCTCGGAAATCCGGGTCAGCCAGGCGTCGATTGCGGGCCATTCGGCGCGGTCGAAGCCGAAAGGTTCGGGATAGTAGAGGTAGCCGCAGCACGAGATATCGGCGAGCGTGATGTCATCGCCCACCAGCCAGTTGCGATGCGAAAGCTCGCTCTCGAGAACCTTGTAAGCGCCTTTCAGGCGGGCCTGGTTGAAGGCGATCACTTCGGCCGGGCGTTTGTCTTCGGGCAGGAAGTTCATCAGGAAACGCGTGCTGCCCGCCACGGACGACATCTTGTGATTGTCCCAGAACTGCCAACGCAGGATTTCCCGGCGCTCGGCGGCGCTGCGCCCCCCAAGCTTGCCGGATTTCGAAGACACATAGTCCTGAATGACGCCCGATTGCGACAGGGTGACATCGCCGTCGATCATCACCGGCACTTCGCCCATCGGGTTCAAGTCGCGAAACGCCGGGCTGCGGCTTTCGCCGTTGAAGAAATCAACAAAAACCGGCTCCCACTCAAGGCCCGACAGCTCCAGCGTCAGGGCAGCCTTATAGGCGTTACCGCTTTCACCGAAACAATAGAGTTTGATCGTCATCCGGTCCTCCCTCTCGATGGCCGGTTGCCGGGGGCGCTGCCCCCGGACCCCCGGGATACTTCCGACAAGAAAAAACGAGCAGGCTTTTTCTTGTCGGAAATATCCCCGCCGGAGGCACCCAACGGCGCCCGCGGCGGTATGCTCAGCGTTTGCGCGCGTCCAGTTCGGAGTTGAACAGACGCAGGCGGGCGGTCAGGTTTTCGTGATCCGTCACGCTGTCGAAATGCTCGAAGAGGAAGGACAGGGCTTCACCTTCGTCAAGCCCTGCCTCTTTTGCGAAACGCCTGAGCCGACGATAGCCATCCTCTGTCATCGCGCAGGGGAAACGGCGGGTCAGTTTGAAGCGTTTCGGCATGATCTCTCCTCGCTTTGCTGGTCTGGTTCAGAACGCGTCCGCGTCCAGCGCCATCACCGGATCGGCGCCACTTTCGATGCGTGCCAGGTGCATGCCGGTGGCAGGCAGGCGGCGTGCCATATAGTAACGTGCTGTGGTCAGTTTGGTCTCGTAAAACGTGGCGTCAGATGCCCCGTTTGCAAGGGCGTCCAGCGCGGCACGGGCCTGTTGTGCCCAGGCATAGCCAAGGCAGACATGGCCAAACAGGTGCATGAAGTCATAGCTGCCCGCCAGTGCGTGGTTGGGGTTTTTCATGCCGTTCTGCATGAAGAACATCGACGCGGCTTGCAGGTGTTTCGACGCGGATTTCAAAGGTTCGATGAAATCCTTCATCGCTTCGTCTTCGCCCTGTTTCTTGCAGTAGGATTTGATCAGGTCGAAGAAGGCCATGACGGGTTTGCCACCGTCTGCCGCCAGTTTGCGACCCACAAGGTCGAGCGCCTGAACGCCATTGGCTCCCTCGTAAATCTGGGTGATCCGGGCGTCACGCACGAACTGGCTCATCCCGTGTTCTTCGATATAGCCGTGACCGCCATAGATCTGCTGGGCCAGAACCGTCATGTCGAAGCCCTGGTCGGTCAGGAAGCCTTTCAGAACCGGGGTCATCAGGCTGATCAGCCCATCGGCGTCCTTATCGTCTGCGCGATGCGCCTGGTCGATCAGCAAGGCCCCCCACAGAAGGAAGCCACGCGCGCCTTCGACAAAGCTTTTCTGGTCCATCAGCGACCGGCGGATGTCAGGATGCACGATCAGCGGATCGGCAGGGCCATCCGGGTTCTTCGCGCCCGTCACGTCGCGCCCTTGCAGCCGGTCCTTGGCATAGATCACGGCGTTCTGATAGGCCGCTTCGGCTTGCGACAGGCCTTGCATGGCAACGCCCAGGCGGGCCTCGTTCATCATGGTGAACATGGCGCGCATGCCCTTGTGCATGTCGCCCAGAAGATAGCCCGTCGCCTCGTCATAATTCATGACGCAGGTCGAATTGCCGTGGATGCCCATCTTCTTCTCGATGTTGCCGACGCTTACGCCGTTGCGCGATCCGACCGAGCCGTCGTCATTCACGTTGAACTTCGGCACGATGAACAGCGACACGCCCTTGATGCCTTCGGGCCCGCCGGGGATTTTCGCCAGAACAAGGTGGATGACGTTTTCCGACATGTCATGATCGCCGGCCGAGATAAAGATCTTCT
>JAUHWP010000186.1 GCA_030424645.1 Alphaproteobacteria bacterium | reverse complement strand
GCTTGCACCATTTGACGCGGCCACGCTTTTCCTGGCTGATCAGCCCGGCACGGGTCAGGATCGTCAGGTGTTTCGAGATTGCAGCCAGTGACATTTCGAACGGCTCTGCCACATCGGTGACGGCCATGTCATCTTCCAGAAGCATGGTCAGGATTGCGCGCCGGGTCGGATCGGACAGGGCGGCAAAGGCAAGATCAAGGCGGGTCTCCATGCCTGTGGGTTACGTCTGGGCGTCGCAATCGTCAACCAAATGGTTGAATGACGAGTTTTGTGCCCAAATCCTGCCGGGCAGGCTTTCGCGCTGCCATGTCGTTTTCCAGATGCCCATAAAGCAAAATAAATTCAATGCCTTATAGATTGTCATGTTGGCGCTAAACACCGTTGACTCACGGCCCGGCAGCCCTTAGCACATGCACCAACCGTTACCGGAGGCATTTTCTTGTCCAACGAACCCGATCGCGAGCGCTTGCAAGAGCTCGAGGCACGCCTGAAAGCGGCGAAGGGAGAGGACAAGCAGAAGAAGACCGGCGACGAGGCCTATAACCAGGCGTCCTTTGCCTGGCAGATGGTCATAGAGCTTACGGTCGGTCTGCTGATCGGCTTCGGCATCGGATACGGGTTGGATGCGCTGTTTGGCACAAAACCCATCTTCATGGTGCTGTTCATTATGTTGGGCTTCGCGGCGGGCATGAAGGTCATGCTGTCGACGGCGGCCCAGATGCAGAAGAAAGCGGAAGATGCGCAGAATGCGCAGGACGCCGCGGAAGAAGAGGGTAACGGACGTGGCTGATCAAAGCGCAAAACAGGGTGGCGGCCCGATCATCAAGATCGCATTCTTTGTTGTTCTGGCTCTGGTGCTTCTGTCGGGCGCGATTTTCGCCCCTGAAACTCCCGGTCTGGCCATTCACCCGATGGATCAGTTCGAGATCAAGCCGCTGTTCGGTGGCGACCATCTTGGAACCTTCACCCCGACCAACCAGACATTGTGGATGGTTGTCGCGATCATCGGTATCGTGCTGCTTCTGGTCGTCGGGTCGCGTGGCCGTGCCATCGTGCCGACGCGTGGTCAGTCGGTGGCCGAAATGGCCTATGGCTTCGTTTACAAGATGGTCGAGGATGTGGCGGGTAAAGACGCCGTCAAATACTTCCCCGGCATCATGACGCTGTTCATGTTCATCGTGTTTGCCAACTTCCTTGGCCTGATCCCCACCAGCTTTACCGCCACCAGCCACATTGCCGTCACCGCCGTGCTGGCCCTGATCGTGTTCGTCTTTGTGACCGTGCTGGGCTTTGTGAAGAACGGCGCCGGTTTCCTGGGGCTGTTCTGGGTGTCGGCCGCGCCTTTGCCGCTGCGCCCGGTGCTGGCCATCATCGAGATCATTTCCTACTTCGTGCGCCCGGTCAGCCACTCCATTCGTTTGGCAGGCAACATGATGGCTGGCCACGCCGTGATCAAGGTGTTCGCCGGCTTTGCCGCCGCCCTTGGACTGTTCGGCTTCCTGCCGATCCTCGCCATCGCAGCGTTCTATGCGCTCGAAGTGCTCGTGGCCTTCATCCAGGCCTACGTGTTCTCGATCCTGACCTGCGTATACCTGAAAGACGCCCTGCATCCGTCGCACTAAGACGGTTGCAGCCCGCTCATCCAACCAATTCAAGCATTCCAACGTAAGGAGAAATCACAATGGAAGGCAATATCGCTCAAATGGGTCAATTCATCGGTGCAGGTCTGGCAGCCATCGGTTCGGGTGCCGCCGCTATCGGTGTGGGCCACGTTGCTGGTAACTTCTTGGCCGGTGCCCTGCGCAACCCGTCGGCAGCCGCCGCACAAACCGCGACCCTGTTCATCGGTATCGCATTTGCAGAAGCCCTGGGCATCTTCTCGTTCCTGGTCGCCCTGCTGCTGATGTTTGCTGTCTAAGACCTGAACCATCCTTACGCGGGGGCGAAGCGCGCAATGTTTCGCCCCAAGTAATCCGGTTTGGAGATAAGACATGGCAAGTAACACGCAACAGACAACCGAGGCCACGCACGGCACCGACGCAGCCCATGGTGCTGCTGACGCCGCGCATGGTGGTGCGGACGCCGCAGGTATGCCGCAGCTGGATTTCTCGACCTTCGGGAACCAGATCTTCTGGCTCGTTGTCACGCTGGTCGTGATCTATTTCGTTCTGACAAAGATCGCGCTGCCCCGTATCGAGGCCGTGCTGTCCGAACGTCGGGGCACGATCACCAACGACCTGACGGCTGCCGAGGATCTGAAGCAGAAGGCCGTCGAGGCCGAAGAAGCTTACAACAAAGCGCTGGCAGACGCCCGCGCCGAGGCAAACAAGATTGTTGCCGAGGCTCGTGCGGAAATTCAGGGCGAAGTCGATGCCGCCGCTGCCAAGGCAGATGCGGAAATTGCAGCCAAGGCCGCAGAAAGCGAAGCCGCGATCGCCGAGATCCGTGCCGGGGCCGTGGACAGCGTGAAAACCGTTGCCAAGGACACGGCGAAAGAAATCCTCGCCTCCATGGGCTATAAGGCTGACGCCAAAGCGATCACCGCTGCGGTGACCGCCCGGATGAAAGGGTAACGACATGAAAAAGTTCATTCTTGCCCCGCTGTTCCTGACGGTCGCTGCCCCTGCTTTTGCGGCGGGCGATGCGGGTTGGGCCGATCTGGCAAACACCAATACCGTGGTGATGCTGGCATTCCTTCTGTTTGTGACCTTTCTGGGCTATCTGGGCGTTCACAAGATGCTGGGAACCCAACTGGACAATCGTGCCGAAGGCATCCGGTCCGAGCTTGAAGAAGCCCGCGCCCTGCGCGAAGAGGCCCAGACCATTCTGGCGTCTTACGAACGCAAACAGAAGGAAGTGGCCAAGCAGGCTGAACGCATCGTCGCCCATGCGAAGGATGAAGCAGCCAGCGCAGCCACCGCAGCGAAAGAAGAGCTGAAAGCCTCGATCGCGCGGCGCCTGGCAAATGCCGAGGATCAGATCGCATCGGCGCAATCCGCCGCCGTGAAAGAGGTGCGCGATACCGCCGCCCAGGTTGCTGTGGCAGCCGCCCGCGATGTGATTGCCAAGCAGATGACGGCGACCCAGGGCAACAGCCTGATCGACGATGCGATCAAAACGGTCGAGGCCAAGCTGCACTAAGCCCAGGACAGATAAATTCAAAGAACCCGGCCTTTCGGTCGGGTTTTTTATTGGCTGGCCGGTTCAAGTGCGCTCTTTTTCATAAGTAAGACGCTGGCGCGCGACCTCTTCATTTCGCGCTGCGCGACGCAGATCGGTATAGGCTTGGGTGACGAAATCCATATGCGCCTCGACCGCGGCGCGCGCACGGGCGGGATCACGCGCTTGCAGGCCGTCATTGATCGCCCTGTGCTGCTCCAGCAGGTCGACACGCGTGTTGGTGATCTGGATCACCACCTGACGGCTGTAGAATACCCCTTGCTTCAGCAGGTCATACATCGCCCGCATCATGTGGACCATCAGCACATTGTGGCTGGCTTCGATGATTGCCATGTGAAAATCGCTGTCCAGATCGGCGCCCTGACCTTCGGGGGCGCCTTCCATCTTGTGAAACAGTTCCGCGATCACTTTCAGATCGGTGTCCGAGGCAAACCTGGCCGCCCGTTCGGCTGCCAGCCCCTCCATATCCCGGCGAAACGCGATATAGTCATAGACCGCTTCATCATGGCGCGAAAAGAGTTGTGTCAGTGCCGGTGGAAACGAACTGTCCAGGCTTTCGCTGACGAAGATACCGGCACCGGCCCGGCGGGACAGAAGGCCCTTTTTCTCAAGGTCGGCAATGGCATCGCGCAAGGATGGGCGCGATACACC
>JAUHWP010000055.1 GCA_030424645.1 Alphaproteobacteria bacterium | reverse complement strand
CAATCCTTTGTTTTACTGTCGTTTTGCAGACGAAACGCCGTGCGGCGAATCACATCAGCTCACGCACGTCGGTCAGATGACCGGTCAACGCTGCAGCCGCTGCCATGGCAGGCGACACCAGATGGGTGCGGCCCTTATAGCCCTGCCGCCCCTCGAAGTTCCGGTTCGAGGTCGAGGCGCAGCGTTCTTCTTCGGAAAGCTGATCGGGGTTCATGGCAAGGCACATCGAACAGCCCGCAAGGCGCCATTCGAAACCGGCCTCCTTGAAGATCTCGGCCAGGCCCTCTTCCTCGGCCTGCGCCCGCACAAGGCCCGAGCCGGGAACGATCATCGCGCGCAGTCCGTCCTTGATCTTCTTGCCTTTGACCACGTCGGCCACGGCGCGCAGGTCTTCGATACGTCCGTTGGTGCAGGACCCGATGAAAACGGTGTCGATCTTGATATCCGTCAGCTTCTGGCCGGGGGTCAGGCCCATGTATTCAAGGGCACGACGGGCGGCTTCCACCTTGCCACCGGTGAAATCCTCGGGGCTGGGCACGGTGGCCGAGATCGGCAGAACATCCTCGGGCGAGGTGCCCCAGGTCACGACCGGCTCGATCTCTTCGCCCTTCAGCGTGATGACCTTGTCGAAATGTGCGCCCTCGTCGGTGTAAAGCGTCTTCCAGTATTCCAAAGCCTGTTCCCACTGGCCCGCTTTCGGGGCGTGGGGGCGGCCCTTTACATAGTCGAAGGTGGTTTCGTCGGGTGCAATCAGACCGGCGCGCGCGCCGCCTTCGATGGCCATGTTGCAGACCGTCATACGGCCTTCCATCGACAGATCGCGGATCGCTTCGCCGCAATACTCGATGACATAGCCGGTGCCACCAGCCGTGCCTGTCTTGCCGATCACCGCCAGCGTGATGTCCTTCGCGGTTACGCCGGGCTTCAGCTTGCCGGTGATCTCGACCTTCATGTTCTTCGATTTCTTCTGGATCAGCGTTTGCGTGGCCAGAACGTGTTCGACCTCGGATGTGCCGATGCCGTGGGCCAAGGCGCCGAACGCACCGTGGGTGGCCGTGTGGCTGTCGCCGCAGACCACGGTCATGCCGGGCAGGGTCCAGCCTTGCTCGGGCCCGACGATATGGACGATCCCCTGACGCACATCGTCAACGGGATAATAATGAATACCGAAATCCTTGGCGTTCTTGTCCAGCGCCTCGACCTGAATGCGGCTTTCTTCGTTCTCGATCCCCTTGGCGCGGTCCAGCGTGGTGGGCACGTTGTGGTCCGGCACCGCGATCGTCTTGTCGGGGGCATGGACCTGGCGGTTCGCCATCCGCAGCCCTTCGAAGGCTTGCGGGCTGGTCACTTCGTGAACCAGGTGGCGGTCGATATACAGAAGGCAGGTGCCGTCATCGGCTTCGTGGGCCACATGGGCGTCCCAGATTTTGTCATAGAGTGTCTTCGGGGCGGTCATTTCGCTCTCCGTGGATGGTCGTGGATGTGTATCAGGTTGCAATAGGTAGGGGGCGCCACCTTATAGGTGGGCCTGCACAGCCCGCGTCGCGCCGAAAAAACGCCAGGGCAGGCGCGCGCGATCATCCATATCGAAAACCCGAGTCATGCTGCTGAGATACCCTTTTGCCGCCTGCCTCGCAAGGGTGATTGGGGGTGGGCCGCGTTCGGCGACTGGACGTGGCGAAAGCTGCATGTAAAAGTCAGCTCATGGAGCCTGAAGCAACGCCGCATCCCGGCACATCACCCAGACAGAGCAGCGGCGCGGAAGACCTGCCAGAGCTTGCCACGACGACCTTCGACACCTTGCGCGATCAGCTGATGCCGCTCTGGGATGAAGGTGCGACCTTCTTTTTCAGCCTGGGTCAGACATGGCGCCTGTATCAGGTCGCCATCGTTGTGCTTCTGGCACTGATTGCCTGGGCAGTCGGCAAGACGCTAAACCCCAAAATCGACCATTGGCTGCGCTCGCGCGAGGGGTGGTCAAAGCGCCGGTTGCGCTTTGCCATCCACACCAAGCGCCGCATCCCCATGATGCTGTTCGTGGTGATGTCGTGGCTGGTCGTGTCCGTGATGCGCGAGGTGACCTGGCCGTCGCGATCCTATCTGATCGCGGCAATCGGCACGCTGGCCCTGGCCTGGGTGCTGGTGGGTTTTGCCTCTGTGATCGTCGAAAACCGCGTTCTGCGGCGCACCACGAAATGGGGGCTGTGGATCTATGTGACCCTGTATTATCTGGGTGTTACTGACGAAATCGGCGACGTGCTGGACAATCTCGCGATCTCGACCGGCGATTTCCACATCTCGCTTCTGGACGTGCTCAGGGCCGTGGTGGTCACGGCGGCGCTGTTTGCACTGGCCCGGATGTTCAGCCGCGGATCGGCGGAAAAGATCAAGAACAACGACGACATCTCGCCTTCGATGCAGGTGTTGGCGGTCAAGTTCATCCAGCTTCTGCTGTATGGGGCGGCATTCTTCCTGGGCCTGAAAGTGATCGGTGTCGACCTGACTGGTTTGGCGGTTCTGTCCGGTGCCATCGGTGTCGGCCTTGGTTTCGGTCTGCAAAAGGTCGTGTCGAACCTTGTGTCTGGCGTGATCATCCTGCTGGACAAGTCGATTAAGCCTGGGGACGTGATCAGCCTGGGCGAAACCTTCGGTTGGATCCAGCAGCTTGGTGCGCGCTATGTGTCCGTCGTTACGCGGGACGGGCGTGAATACCTGATCCCGAACGAAGACCTGATCACCGGGCAGGTGGTGAACTGGTCGCACACGAACTCGTTCGTGCGGCTGGATATCTATTTCGGCACCGCCTATGGCGACGACCCGCACAAGGTGCGCAAGGTCGCAATCGAGGCCGCCAGCAACGTGTCACGGGTGCTGAGCTTTCGTCCTCCGGTCTGTCACATTGTTGGATTTGGCGACAGCTCGGTTGACTATATCTTGCGGTTCTGGATCGACGATCCGACCGGCGGGCTGACCAACATTCGCGGCAATGTCTATCTGGCGCTCTGGGATGCGTTCCACGAGAACGACATCTCGTTCCCGTTCCCGCAGCGCGAGGTGCGGCTTTTGGACGATGTGAAGATCGAAACCGTGAAGACCGGCGAAAATCCGCAGGCGTGACCCATTTGCACGCCCCATTCGCCTTCGTTGCTTGACGAGCGTTGAGATCGCCCCCATCTGATGCTACGATTCACATGTGCCCAGCACCGGGGCGGATCGGCGCGCTTCGATAGGAGGACAATGTCCTGTCTCCGCAAACAGAGGTCGCAGAAGATGCGACTGCAGGGAAACCCGCAATGACGGCGGCCCCTCAGACCAATGTCAGCGACGATATCCTGTCGCTGGTTCTTAACTCACTTGAAGATGACAAAGCCGAAGATGTGGTGATCATAGATTTGCGTGGCAAATCCGAGATGGCCGATCATATGGTTGTGTGTTCCGGCCGGTCGACCCGTCAGGTCGCGGCAATTTCGGAAAAGCTGACCGAGAAGCTCAAGCAGGACATGGGCGTCCTGTCGAAGACCGAAGGCAAGGATCAGGGCGATTGGGTTCTGATCGACGCCGGCGATGTGATCGTTCACGTGTTCCGCCCGGAAGTGCGCGAGTTCTATCAGCTTGAAAAGATGTGGTTGGAGCCGGGCACGGCCGGCGCATCGACCTGATCTTCAAGGGGCGACGCGATGAAGGTGCATATCTGCGCCGTTGGCCGTTTGCGCGGCGGGGCTGAGCGCGACCTGATCGACGACTACCTGACCCGGTTCGACCGCACGGGGCGTGCGCTGGGCCTGGGGCCTGCCCAAATCCATGAAGTCGAGGACAAGAAGGGCGGGGGTATGGCTGCCGAGGCCGCATTGCTGGAGCGGGCCATTCCACAGGGCGCGCTGGTCTGCACACTGGATGAACGTGGCAAGGTCATGTCCTCGCCCGACTTCGCAAACCTGCTGGGGCGTTGGCGCGATGATGGGCGCAGCGACGTGGCTTTCGTAATCGGCGGAGCCGGTGGGATCGACCCCACCCTGCGCGCCAAGGCCGATGCCAGCCTGTCCTTCGGCAAGATGGTCTGGCCGCATATGCTGGTGCGGGTGATGCTGGCCGAACAGCTTTACCGCGCCGCGTCGATCCTGGCGGGCAGTCCCTATCACCGGGTCTGACCGGCGTCGCGGTATCTGCCTGCCTTGCACCCGGACTTGTCGCGCAATAGACAGGCAGTAAGCAGCCAAAGGAACCTTTTCCATGACCACGCCCAAGCCTGTTGTTCTGTGTATTCTTGATGGCTGGGGGCTGCGTGAAACCCGAGATTATAACGCACCCGCGCTGGCCAACACGCCCAATTTCGATTGGCTGATCGAGAATTGCCCGCATAACACGCTGATCACCCATGGCCCCGATGTGGGCCTGCCCACCGGGCAGATGGGGAATTCAGAGGTCGGTCACACTAATATAGGTGCGGGCCGCGTCGTGGCGATGGATCTGGGCCAGATCGACCTGGCGATCGAGGATGGGTCGTTTTTCAAGAACGAAGCGCTTCTGGATTTCGCCGCCAAGGTCAAGGCCGCAGGCGGCACCGCGCATATTGCCGGGCTGGTCAGCCCCGGCGGGGTGCACAGCCATCAGGATCACCTTGTCGCGGCGGCCAAGGCGCTGACCGATGCGGGCCTGACCGTGGCCGTCCACGCGATCACCGATGGGCGCGACGTGCCACCGCAATCGGCGCGCGAACAGGTCGCAGCCTTCGAAGCGGCGCTGCCCGAGGGCGCCCGGATCGTCACCGTGACCGGTCGTTACTTCGCGATGGATCGCGACAATCGCTGGGAGCGCGTCAGCCGGGCCTTCGATGCCATGGTCAAAGGGCAGGGCGAAGCGGTCATGGGCGCCGATGCCGCCATCACCGCCGCATATTGCAAGGGCGAAACGGACGAGTTCATCCAGCCCGCTGTTGTCACGGGGTATCAGGGCATGAAGGACGGCGATGGTCTGTTCTTCATCAACTTCCGCGCCGACCGCGCCCGCGAAATCCTGCGCGCCATGGGCGAGCCGGGCTTTGCCGAGTTCAACACCGGCCCGCGCCCGACCTTGTCGGCGCTTCTGGGCATGGTGGAATATTCCGACGATCACAACGCCTATATGACCACCTGTTTTCCCAAGCGCGACATCGTGAACACGCTGGCCGAATGGGTCGCGAAACATGGCAAGACCCAGTTTCACACCGCCGAGACCGAGAAATACCCCCATGTCACCTTCTTCCTGAACGGCGGCAAGGAAGCCCCGGTCGAGGGCGAGACCCGCTATATGGCGGCCAGCCCGAAGGTCGCGACCTATGACCTGCAACCGGAAATGTCGGCCCCTGAAGTGACCGAGCATTTTGTCGGTGCGATCCGCGACAGGTTTGACCTGATTGTCACCAATTATGCCAATCCCGACATGGTTGGGCATACCGGCGATCTGGATGCCGCCATCGCGGCTTGCGAGGCTGTTGATGCGGGGTTGGGGAAGGTGCTTGCAGCATTGAAAGACATGGGTGGCGCGATGATCGTGACGGCGGATCACGGCAACTGCGAAACCATGTGGGACGAAGAAACCAATGGTCCGCATACCGCGCATACGACCAATCTGGTGCCGGTCATCATGTTCGGGGGACCCGATGGTGCCACGCTTGAGCATGGGCGGCTGGCGGATTTGGCCCCGACGTTGCTTGAACTGATGGGGATTGAGAAGCCCGTTGAAATGACCGGCGAAAGCCTGATCCGCCGGTGATACGGGGTGGGCATCTCTTGCCGCTGCTTGCCGGGGCGGTGCTATGGGCGCTGACGCCGCCTTTCGCGGCCCGCGCGCAGACAGACCCGACCCAGGCGGCGCGGGCGGCCATGCAGGCGCTTGACGAAGCGACGCTTTCGCTGGCCGAGGCCCAGAAATCCAACGACCGGATTTCGGCCCTGACACAAACCGTTCAGGCGTTCGAGGAAGGGCTGGCGGCACTGCGGGACGGGTTGCGCCGGGCCAGTCTGCGCGAAGCGATGATAAAGGGTGCCTTGCAGGCGGAAAGCGCGCAACTGTCACAGCTTCTGGGGGTCCTGCAAACCATCGAACGCGCACCGGAACCTGCTTTGCTGGTTCACCCGGCGGGGCCGATCGGCACCGCCCGCTCGGGCATGATCCTGTCCGAGGTCGCCCCCGCCCTTCAGGCCGAAGCCGAACGCCTGCGCCGCGATCTGGAAGAGCTGCAAACCCTGCGCGCCTTGCAGGAAGGCGCGGTGGACACGCTGAAATTGGGGCTGGAAGGGGCGCAGGACGCGCGTTTCGAACTCAGCCTGGCGATTGCGCGGCGCACCGAATTGCCGCGCCGCTTTGTGGCTGACGACGCCCGGATGCAAACCCTGGTCGAAAGCGCGGATACGCTGGCCAGTTTCGCCGACGGGCTGCTGTCCGAACCGGTGCCGCAGGGCAACGCCGCCGACACGCAGGACTTCACCAGTGTGAAGGGGCGGCTGGCAATGCCTGTTCTGGGACAGGTGCTGCGCCGCTTCAACGAGGTTGACGCCGCCGGTGTGCGCCGCCCCGGTTATGTCGTCGCCACCCGCCCCATGGCCATCGTGACAACCCCGTGGCCTGCCACGATCCGCTATCTCGGGCCGCTTCTGGACTATGGGAATGTGGCCATTATCGAACCCGGCGACGGCTATCTGATGGTGTTGGCCGGGCTGGGCCAGCTTTACGGCGAGGTGGGCGAGGTGCTGCCGAAAGACGCCCCCATCGGCCTGATGGCCGGGGCCGAGATCAGCGACGATCAAGCGTTTTTGATCGCAGCGGAGGAAGGAACTGGCGCAGAGGCGTCGGAAACGCTTTATATAGAGCTAAGAGAGAACGGAACGCCCGTGGACCCCAGCGACTGGTTCGCGGCAGGCAAGGAATGAACTTATGAAGAAATTCGTGATGGCCGCCCTTGGGGGCACTTTGGCAGGCGCGGTGTTGACCACGCAGGTGGCCGGGCCGCTTCTTGCGCAGGACGCCGCCCGGAATTCAAGCGTGTACGAGCAACTGGATCTGTTCGGCGACATTTTCGAACGCATCCGGGCGCAATATGTGGAAGAGGTGGACGCCGCCGACCTGATCGAAGCGGCGATTGACGGGATGCTGACCTCGCTCGATCCGCATTCCAGTTATCTGTCTCCGAAGGACGCTGCCGACATGCGGGTACAGACGCGCGGATCGTTCGGCGGGCTGGGCATCGAAGTGACGCAGGAAGAAGGCTTCGTGCGTGTCGTGTCGCCGATGGACGGGACGCCTGCGGACGATGCGGGCATGGAATCCGGCGACTACATCACCCATGTCGATGGCGAGGCACTGATGGGGCTGACACTGGACGAGGCGGTGAACATGCTGCGTGGCCCCGTCGGGTCCGAAATCATCATCACCGTGGTGCGCGAAGGCGTGGACGAACCCTTCGACGTGTCGATCATTCGTGACACGATCAAGCTGACAGCGGCCACGGCCCGGTCGGTCGGCAACACCATCGTTCTGCGCGTGACCACCTTCAACGATCAGACCTATGCCAACATGTCCGAAGGTCTGGCGCGCGAGGTTGAAGCGCTGGGCGGGATCGACAATGTGGAAGGTGTCGTGCTGGATCTGCGCAACAATCCCGGCGGGCTTCTGAACCAGGCTATCGAGGTCTCGGATGCGTTCCTTGAAAGCGGCGAGATCGTCTCGACCCGTGGCCGCAACCCCGGTGAAAGCGAACGGGTAAACGCCCAGGCGGGCGATCTGGCCCAGGGCAAGCCGATGGTCGTGCTGATCAATGGCGGCTCGGCCTCAGCGTCCGAGATCGTGGCGGGCGCGCTTCAGGATCACCACCGTGCCATCGTGGTTGGCACCAAAAGCTTCGGCAAAGGGTCGGTGCAGACCGTCATGCCGCTGGCCTCGGACGGGGCCATGCGCCTGACCACCGCGCGGTATTACACGCCATCGGGCCGCTCGATCCAGGCGCTGGGCGTGTCCCCCGATATCGTGGTGCAACAGCCGCCGCGCGTGCCCGAGGCCGATAACGAGGACGAGGATGCCCGTCCGCCCAGAACCGAGGCCGATCTGCGCGGCAGCCTGAACAATGACAGCCTGACCGAAGATGAACAGCGTCAGATCGAAGAAGAGCGCGAGGCCGCGGAAGAGGCCGCGAAACTGCGCGACGACGATTTCCAGCTATCCTACGCCGTCGACCTGATCAAGGGCCTGTCGACCATTGCCCTAGCGCAATAGGCAGGTCAGATCAGCAGATAAGGGCCGCTCGGACGGGTGGCCCTTTCCCATTTATAACCACGCCATCGCGGACACACCGTGACGGCATCCTTCAGACAAAGAGATCACGATGACACCCGCCGATATCGAAAAGCTGCCCTATCGCCCCTGTGTGGGCATCATGCTGGTGAATCGCGATGGGAAATTGTTCGTCGGGCAACGGTTGGACGCCCCGAAGCTGGGCACCAAGACCGCGTGGCAAATGCCACAGGGCGGCGTGGATGCGGGCGAAGATCCGCGCGACGCGGCGTTGCGGGAGCTTTGGGAAGAAACCGGCATCCCCCAGCATCTGGTCGAAATCGAAGCCGAGCTTCCCGACTGGCTGCCTTATGATCTGCCCCACGATATTGTGCCGAAGATCTGGAAAGGTCGCTTCAAGGGCCAGAAACAACGCTGGTTCCTTCTGCGGTTCCTGGGCGATGACAGCGCGGTCAACATTGCAACAGACCACCCGGAATTCAGCCAATGGGCCTGGATGGACCCCGACGAGGTCGTGGAGAACATCGTCCCCTTCAAGCGCGCGATCTATGCGCAGGTCCTGGCGGGCTTCAAGCCGCGACTGTAAGGCGCGCGCAGGCGCTTTCACCCTTCGCAAACCCGATAATCCCGCTATAAGAACGGCAACCACCGCTGCCGGAGACCCCATCATGTCCTTTGACCGTTCGATCAAGATCGCCCCTTCGATCCTGTCTGCCGATTTCGCCAATTTCGGTCAGGAAATTCAGGCCATCGAAGCGCAGGGCGCGGATTGGGTCCATGTGGACGTGATGGACGGTCATTTCGTGCCGAACCTGACCTTCGGCCCGCCCGCCGTGAAAGCCTTCCGCCCGCATGTGAAAACCTTTATGGATGTGCATCTGATGATCGCGCCGGTCGATCCCTATATCGAGGCTTATGCCGAAGCCGGTGCCGATATGATCACCGCCCATGTCGAGGCTGGGCCGCATATCCACCGCACATTGCAGGCCATCAAGGCGCAGGGCGTGCAGGCAGGGGTCAGCCTGAACCCCGGCACGCCGCTCGACAGCATCGAACATGTGCTTGACCTTGTGGACATGGTGCTGATCATGACCGTGAACCCGGGGTTTGGCGGACAGAAGTTCATCCAGTCGGGGGTCGAGAAGACCCGCCGCCTGCGCCAGATGATCGGGGACCGCCCGATCCATATCCAGATCGACGGTGGCGTCACCACTGACACCGCGCCCTTGGTGGCCGCAGCGGGTGCCGATGTGCTGGTCGCCGGCTCGGCCGTGTTCAAGGGCGGTTCGGTCGACAAGCCGCAGATCTACGGCGACAACATCCGCGCCCTGCGCGCCGCCGCCGAGGCTGCCCGCAACTAACCGTTTCTTCTGGCCCGAAATATCCCGGGGTAGGTCCAATTCGCGAATTGGACCGGAGGGGCAGCGCCCCTGTCTTGTCACTGGATAATCACATTCGAATGTGACAATCTGATCCGAACAGATTGCCGGAGGACCCCATGTTTCGTATCGCCACAGCCCTTATCGCCCTCGCCATTACCCCTGCTTTCGCGGATCAGGACATTGCCGATCAGTATCCCGGCTCGGTGCTTTACGAAAAACCGGTCGAGGTTATCCCGGATGTCTGGTCGGCCATCGGTGCCACCGCGCCGCCGGGATATGAGAACGCAGGCCACAACAACAACCTCAGCTTTATCGTGACGGGCGACGGGGTTGTGGTGATCAACGCGGGCGCCAATGCCAAACTGGCCGAGGCGCTGCACGCCGAAATCAAGGCCATAACCGACCAGCCGGTAAAGCTTGTCATCAACGAGAACGGGCAAGGCCATGCGATGCTGGGCAACAATTACTGGATCGACCAGGGGGTCGAGGTGTTGGCCCATGTCGATGCAGCGCATGAGTTCGAAGAGTATTCCGCCCAGATCTATGACGGCATGACGCGCTATGCGCGTGAGAACGCGGACGGCACCGTGCCGATGGGACCGACACAGACCTTCGAGGACAAGCATATCATCGACATGGGGACGAAGCATATCGAGGTGCTGTATTCCGGTCCGGCCCACAGCCCCGGCGACATTCAGGTCTGGCTGCCCGAGGACGGTTTGATGATTGCAGGCGATATGGCCTTTCACAATCGCATCCCGCCGATCTTCGAAGATACCTGCACCAGTTGCTGGATCGAGACATGGGAAACGGTATTTGCCCCGATCGGCGCGACTTATGTGCTTCCCGGTCACGGGTATCCGACCAACATGGCGCAGGTCGAAGAACATACGATCGGATACCTGAAGCACCTGCGCGGCGAGGTGGGCAAGCTGTTGGATGATGGCGGCACGCTGGAAGATGCCTATTACGTCGACCAGTCCCCATTCGCCCATCACGACACGTTCGACGAACTGGCCACCAAGAATGCGGGCCAGGTGTTCACCGAAATGGAGTTTGAGTAGACGCGGCTAGCCCGTGGTCCGGCGCAGGTGGTCCAGCATGGCCCCCGATCCGAACCCGTCCGCGGGCAAGCTGTGATCCTGCTGATAGGCACGCAGGGCCGCGGCGGTGTTGGGGCCGGGAAACCCGTCGGCGCCCAGCGTGTCGTATCCGGCCCCGGTCAGACGGTCCTGCAATTCGCGCATCCCCTCGCGGGTCAGAACAATCAGGTCATCGGGGCAGGTTACCTTGATCGGGCGTCCGCCTTGCAGCCGGTCTGCCAGAAGCCCGACCGCGATGGCATAGGCGTCGGCGCGATTGTAGGTCAGAAGCACATCGAAATTGCCGAAGGTCATGAAGGCAGGCCCCGTCGCCCCCGACGGCAGCAGGACCGAGCTTTCGCCGTAATCCGGGACCTGCCCGCCTTCGGCTGCGATGACGCCAAGGGCGGCCCAGTCATTGGCGGAACGGGTGACTTGCCGCCCGCACAGGGCATGGTCGAACCCGTCGGGAAGCGTCACTTCAACATAGATGGGGCGGCTTTTCTGCCAGCCATGCTGCGCAAGGTAGTTTGCGATGGATGCCAGGCCGTCTTGCGGGTTATCGCCCCAGATGTCGCGCCGACCGTCGCCGTCACTATCCACCGCGAACCGATGAAAGCTGGACGGCATGAACTGCCCGTGCCCCATCGCCCCGGCCCATGACCCCAGCATCGAGGCAGGGGGCGCGTCGCCCGTGTCCACGATATGAAGCGCTGCAATCAACTCGTCCTCGAAGAAATCGGCGCGATGCCCGGATTGCGCCAGGGTGGCGAGCGTTCGCAGAACCGGATAATCCCCACGCGTCGTTCCGTAATCGGTTTCCAATCCCCAGATCGCCAGGATGATCTGCGCATCGACCCCATAATGATCCGAGATCGCGTTCAGAAGCGCGCGATTGGTACGAAACCGCGCGCGCCCCTTGCGAATGCGGCTTTCCGGCACGGCACGATCCAGATATTGCGAGATGGTCAGCGTGAATTCAGCTTGGTTTGACTGTTTTTCAAGGATGCGCGGGTCCGGGCGCATATAGCTCAGGCAAAGCTCCAGCGTCTGGGCGGACACCCCAGCCTGACGAGCGCGATTTTGAAAGGCGTGGCGCCACGCCTTAAATTCTTCTTCCAACATTGTACTGTTCAACACCAACTCAAACCTTTTGTCCTTTGTGGACTTTACCAACTACTTTCGGGATCGTTTCACTTTCTTTTTGACCTTTGCGGATTTCCGCTTTGATGTCATGGGTTTCCGGGGCGCGGCCTTCCCCGCCTTGCGGCTGCGGCTTGGGGTCAGCTTGCGGCCTTCGATGTTCAGAAGCTCAAGCGTCAGACCACCTGTGGTGGGGATTGCTTCGGCCAGGCGCACCGTCACCCTTTGCCCCAGGCCGATCACCAGCCCGGATCGTTCACCGACCAGCACCTGTTCGTCCTTGTCGTGGCGGAAATACTCGTTCCCAAGCGAACCGATGGGCACAAGGCCATCTGCGCCGGTTTCATCCAGCTTCACGAACAATCCGAAGCGCGCGATGCCGGACACGCGGCCGGTAAATTCGTTGCCGACCCGATCGGCCAGGAACGCCGCCAGATAACGGTCGGTCGTGTCCCGTTCGGCGGCCATCGAGCGACGTTCGGTTTCCGAAATGTGCTGCGCCGTCGCTTCCAGTTTTTCGATGTCTTCGGGGCTGAGTCCATCCTTGCCCCAGCCATGCCCCGAAATCAGCGCCCGGTGCACGATCAGGTCGGAATACCGCCGGATCGGCGAGGTGAAATGCGCATAGGATTGCAGCGCCAGCCCGAAATGCCCGAAGTTTTCAGGATAGTAATAGGCCTGCGCCATCGACCGCAGGGTGGTCAGGTTGATCAACTCGTCAAACTCTGTGTCCTCGGCCTGGGCCAGCAGGCTGTTCAGATGGCGGGTCTTCAACACCTGCCCCTTGGCCAACGTGAAGCCGGATGCCTGTGCCACTTCGCGCAGGGCCTCCAACTTCTCGGGGCTGGGTTCTTCGTGCACGCGGAACAGAAGCGGGCGGCGCAAGCGGGTCAGTTCCTCGGCCGCAGCCACATTGGCAAGGATCATGAACTCTTCGATAAGCCGATGCGCGTCGAACCGCTCGGCAAAGGCGACCGAGGCGACCTTGCCGTCTTCGTCCAGAATGATCTTGCGCTCGGGCAGGTCCAGATCCAGAGGCTGGCGCGATGCACGGGCTTGTTTCGTTGTCTCATAGGCGGCGAAAAGCGGCGCGATGACATCGTCCATCAACGGCGCGCAGTTTTCGTTTGGGTTGCCATCCTGCGCCGCTTGCACCTCGGCATAGTTCAACGAGCCGTGTGACTTCATCAGCCCCCGGATAAAGCTGTGGCTGAGTTTGTGCCCCTGGGCGTCCAGCACCATGCGCACCGCAATACAGGCGCGCGGCACGCCTTCGTGCAGGCTGCACAGATCGCCGGACAGCCGGTCGGGCAGCATCGGCACCACGCGGTCGGGGAAATAGGTGGAATTGCCGCGTCGCCGGGCTTCGAAATCCAGATCCGAACCGGGTGTCACGTAATGCGCCACATCCGCGATGGCGACCCAGACCACATGGCCGCCGGGGTTCTTCGGGTTGTCGTCGGCATGGGCATAGCAGGCATCGTCATGGTCGCGGGCATCTGCCGGGTCGATGGTGATCAGGGGCAGGTGGCGCAGGTCTTCGCGCCCCTTCAGGCCCGCGGGCGTCATGGCGTCCGCTTCTTCGATCACATTATCGGGGAACGCGTCGGGGATGCCGTGCTGGTGGATCGCGATCAGGCTGACGGCACGCGGTGCGGTCGGGTCGCCCAGACGGGCAACAATGCGTGCGCGTGGCAAACCCATTCGGGATTTCGGCCCCGATTGCTGTGCCTCGACCAACTCACCATCCCTGGCCCCTTCATCGGCACCGGCGTCGACGCGCCATTCCTTGTCCTGCCCCTTGTCGACAGGCACGATCCGGCCACCTTCCGACCCCTTGCGATAGATGCCCAGGATGCGGATAGGGTTGGTGCCGATGCGGCGGATCAACCGGGCCTCATAAGCATAGGGTTCGTCGTCCACCTCGGTCATGCGGGCAAGGATACGTTCGCCTTGCTCCAACGCAGGGTCCGAGCTTTTCATCACCAGAAGCGCACGGGGTGCCGCCCCGTCGCCCAGCCATTCCATCGGGCTTGCATACATGTCACCATCGGCATCCGGGGCTTCGACCCGCAGCACCGCGACGGGCGGCAGTTTGTCAGGATCGCGATAGGTCTTGCCGCGTTTGGCCAAATGGCCATCGGCCTCCAGCTCTTTCAGCAGCCGTTTCAGGTCGATGCGCGCCGCGCCCTTGATCCCGAACGCCCGCGCGATGTCGCGCTTGCCGGTCTGGGTCGGGTTTTCGGAAATCCAGTCAAGAATCTCTTGTTTGCTGGGGATCTGGCTCATGCAAAATAATCCCGGATGATGCGTGAATAAATGGTCTTCAACTCGCTGATCTGGGCGACATCGACCCGTTCGTCCACCTGGTGCATGGTCTTTCCGACCAGCCCGAACTCGACGACCGGGCAGATGCTCTTGACGAACCGGGCGTCAGATGTGCCACCGGTCGTGGATGCTTCGGGGCGTCGTCCGACTTCGGCTTCGACCGCATTGGCGACAAGGTCCGACAGCGGGCCGGGCGGGGTCACGAAGCTTTCGCCCGACACTTTGGTGGTCATTTCGATATCGACGCCGGTTGCCTTGCTGACGCGCGCGGCCTCACGGCCCAGCCACTGGATCAGGTCGCCCGATGTGTGGGCATCGTTGAACCGGATGTTCACGGTTGCCTTGCATTCGGCGGGAATGACATTCGTTGCCGGGTTGCCGGTGTCAAAAGTCGTGACCGCCAGGGTCGAGGCGTCGAAATGATCGGTGCCTTGATCCAGCTCGTGACCGGCCAGATCGGCAATCAGCTGCGCCAATGCGGGGACCGGGTTCAGGGCACGATGGGGATAGGCGGAATGGCCCTGCACCCCGCGTGCTGTGAAGAATGTGGTCATCGACCCGCGCCGTCCGATCTTCATCATTTCGCCCATGGTGTTTGGGCTGGTGGGTTCGCCGACGATGCAATCGTCCATGCTTTCGCCCACATCCGCCATCCAGTCCAGAATGGCGGTGGTGCCATCGGTGGCGTCGCCTTCTTCATCGCCGGTGATGGTGATCACCAGCGAGGCATCGCTGGGCGCGTCGGCCACGAAGTCGATCGCGGCAGCAACCCATGCGGCCACGCCGGACTTCATGTCCGTGGCGCCCCGCCCGTAAAGATATCCGTCGCGAATCTCGGCCCCGAACGGGTCGACCGTCCAGGCATCCACGTCCCCGACCGGCACCACATCCGTATGGCCGTTGAAACCCAGCGTGCGGGCATTGCCCGACCCCCAGCGGGCAAACAGGTTCGACACGCCGCCCCGGTCGATGCGGGTGCAGGCAAACCCCGCCCCGGTCAGCAAACCTTCCAGCAGGGTCAATGCGCCGCCTTCCTCGGGCGTGACCGAGGGGCAGCGCACGAGTTGCTGGGTTAGGGCCACCGGGTCGACCGGCGGATGGGATGTGTCGGGCATGGTTTCGCGCTCCTTTCAAACATCTGTAATGACTTGGTGGGGGCAGGGCAATCGGTGGCCGGCGGCGGATGCCCTGATCGCTGAGGCTGGACCTGGCGCGGGGCGCGTTCTAACCTCGGCGGCAACCGTGACCATCCGCATCGGAGCCTTCGATGAAAAGATTCCTGTTCCTGCTGCTTGTTCTTCCCCTGTCGGCCTGTTTCGACGCCGATCTGAACTTTGTCGTGCATGACGATGAAACCGCCACCATGTCGGCCCATATGCTGTTGGGGCCGGAAATGTATGGCATGATCGCCCAAAGCGGGCAGGACCCCTGCGAGGAAGGCGTCGGAACGGCGAATGCGGATGGAACCTTCAGTTGCCGGGTGGACCAGACCGATACGATCGACAACCTGATCGCGGATATCGAGACAGGTCGTCAGAACGCGGCACAGGGCGGCGTCAACCCCAACCAGGGCGTTACGGTCGAGCGGATGGATGGCCCCTATCTCCGGCTGATCTTCGATCTGGCCGAACTGAAACAGGTTGCCGCCGACAGTGGGGCCGATCCGTCGATGATGGGGATGCTGCAACAGGCTTTTCAGGGGCACCGCATCCACATGACCATCACCGGCGCGGAGATCGTCGAAACCAACGGCATGTTGTCCGAGGACGGCAGAACCGCCGAGATCACGATCCCCCTACGCGCCCTGATCGAACCCGACCCGAGCCTGCCGGATCAGTTTCAGACCGTCGTGCGGACCGAGTAAACAGGTCCGTCAAACCAGGAAACGGTTTACAACACCCGGCAGGTCGCCGGGCGTCTTCACATGGGCATCCGCGCCTGACAGATTGTCGCTGCCGCCATAGCCCCACCCCACCGCGACAAATTTCATGCCCACGGCACGGGCGGCATCAAGGTCATGGTGGCGGTCCCCGACCATCACGCAGCGCGCCGGATCGTCCCCGGTCAACGTCAACGCATGGGCCAGCAATTCGCCTTTGTCATTACGGGTGCCATCCAGTTCGGGGCCGAATTCATGGGTCATGTATTGGGCCAGGCCGAAATGCGCCGTGATCTTTCGGGCATAGGCATGGGGCTTGGCGGTCGCGATGTGCATGACATGGCGCGCGCCGATCAGGCTCAGCGCCTCGGGGATCCCGTCGAACACGGTGCAGTCATACATGCCGCCCCTGTCTTCATAGAACACCCGGTAATGTTCCAGCGCGGTTTGCGGATCGGGCGTGCCGAGCTTCTCGAAGCTCCACAAAAGGGCCGGGCCGATCACCCATTCCAGATCGTCCGGGTTCGGCGCGGCCAACCCCAGTTCCTGAAGCGCTTTCACGACGCTGCCGGTGATGCCGGGCTTCGGGTCGGTCAGGGTGCCGTCAAGGTCCCAGAAAACGGTGCCCATCTATGCGTCCTCGTCGAAGAATGGCGTCATCTGGGCGACGATCACGCTGTTTTCCTTCAGGGCGCGGCCCATCAGCTTACGCTCTTCGCCGGGGATGTCATGGCCTTCGGCCAGCCGCTCGTCCAGACTGCCATAGCCGTTCACCTCCAGCGGTGCCAGATCGGCCTGTTTCAGGATGGCAACGGTTTCGCGCACCGCTTCGGCCTCGTCCACGCCCGAGGCGTAACAGACCAGCGCCGCGCCGGTCGCGCCCTCGGGCAGTCCATCGCCGTCCTTGCGCCCGACCTCGACCAGCAGGGTATAGACCTGATGGGGCTTCTTCGGTTTTTTCTCTGTGCTCATGCGCCGGGCTTAGGCTGCATCCGCGCCGGGATCAAGCCTTGCCGGCTCAGACCGCCCGCGTGCAGAGCGCCGAGATATGTTCGAGATGGGGTTGCGCTGTCTGGGCGGCAAACCCGATGGCAATCAATAGGCCAAGCAATAGGATACGTGTCATGTGAACCTCCTGTCATGTCAGGTGATACGGATCACATGGCATTTTCCGTCACATTCCCGGTGCCCCACACAACAAAAAAGCGCGCCGGGTTCAATCGGCACGCTTTTCCCAGATCAATTGTGGCGTGGATCAGTCGCGCAAAAGCTCGTTGATCCCGGTTTTCGACCGGGTCCTGGCGTCCACCCGTTTCACGATCACGGCGCAGTAAAGGTTGACGCCGTTCTTCGACGGCATCGAACCGGCAACCACCACCGAATAGGGCGGCACCTCGCCATACATCACTTCGCCGGTTTCACGATCCACGATCTTGGTCGACTGGCCGATGAACACGCCCATGCCCAGCACAGACCCTTCGCGCACGATGCAGCCCTCGACCACTTCTGAGCGCGCACCGATGAAGCAGTTGTCTTCGATGATCGTGGGGCCAGCCTGCATGGGTTCCAGCACGCCGCCGATGCCAACACCGCCCGACAGGTGGACGTTCTTGCCGATCTGGGCGCAGGATCCGACCGTGGCCCATGTGTCGACCATCGTGCCTTCGTCCACATAGGCGCCAAGGTTCACGAAGCTGGGCATCAGCACCACGCCGGGTGCGATGAAGGCCGATTTGCGCACGATGCAGTTCGGAACCGCGCGGAAGCCTGCGGCCTTCCACTGGTTGTCGCCCCAGCCCTTGAATTTCGAATCGACCTTGTCCCACCAGCCGCCGCCTTGCGGCCCGCCATCCTGTTGCTCCATGTCTTTCAGACGGAAGCCCAGAAGCACCGCCTTCTTGGCCCACTGGTTCACGTGCCAGTCGCCATTGTCCTGACGCTCGGCCACACGCAGGCCGCCTCCATCCAGCGCGTTCAGCGTATCTTCGATGGCTTCGCGGGTTTCGCCAGTCGTGTTGGGGGTGATCGTGTCGCGTGCCTCCCACGCGGCTTCGATGGCGGCTTCGAGTTGGGCGTTCGACATGGCAACGGCTCCTTTGAACGGGTTGGGCGAAGGTCTGTTGCACAGGTCTTTAAGCTGCATCCCGGTTTTGTGCAATGCAACGCGGCTCTGGTTCTTCGCGTTCAAAGGCGATAGCCATTGGGTGAACGCAGTAGTGACAGGATCAGTGAGCATGAAAGACGAACGCAACCATCCGTTCCGCGACAGCCATCAGGACCGCGAGGCCGCCCATCACACGCCAGATACGCCGCAAACCCGCGCGCAGGCCTACAAGCTGGCCTATGACGATCAGGAATTCATGTGCCGGGACGAGCTGCGGCCGGTGCGGTTGCAGCTGGAGCTGTTGAAGCCGGAACTGATGATGCAGGAATACGGGGTGGAAAGCACCATTGTCCTGTTCGGTGGCGCGCGCATTCCGGCGCCTGCCAACAAGGACAGTGCGCGCACCGAAACGCTGGCGGAGTTGTCGCGTTTTTATGACGAAGCGCGGGAGTTTGCGCGGCTGATGACCCTGCGGTCAAACGCCAATGGGCACCGCGAAAACGTGATCGTCACCGGCGGTGGGCCGGGCGTGATGGAGGCGGGAAACCGTGGTGCGCTGGATGCGGGCGGCGTGTCCATCGGGTTGAACATCGTGCTGCCGCACGAGCAGGCACCGAATGAATATGTGACGCCCGACCTGTGCTTCAACTTCCACTATTTCGCCATCCGCAAGATGCATTTCCTGATGCGCGCCGAGGCCATCGCGATCTTTCCCGGCGGCTTCGGCACGCTGGACGAGATGTTCGAAAGCCTGACCCTGATCCAGACCGGGCGGATGAAGCGCGTGCCGTTCCTGCTGTTCGGCCGCGATTTCTGGACCCGCATCGTGAATTGGGAAGCCCTGGCCGACGCGGGCACGATCAGTCCGGACGATCTGGACCTGTTCCGTTTCGTCGAAACCGCACAGGAGGCGGTCGAGGTGATCGACGCCTGGGGCAAACCCGGCAAACGCACGGATATTCCGGGGCGGTAAGCCCCGGTCGTCCGCGGTTTCGTCTGTTTGCGCTCAGCATTCCGAGTTGAAAATCGGATCAAATCCCGCCCAGATCATGCGTTTGCCGTCGAAACACATTTCGCCCATCTCGTTCCAGCGCGGGTCGGTTTCCATGCTTTTGGCGGCGGCGTCGCAGGTCTTTTTGTCGGGCCATTCGATCCATGAAAACACCACGTCCTCGCCGTCTTCTGCCTTCACCGCGCGTTTGAAATCCGTGACCTTGCCGTCCGGCGTCGTTTCGCTCCAGGTCTCAACGATGCGGGTTGCACCATATTCCTTGAACAGTGGCGCGGATTTGGCGGCAAGGTCGCGATAGGCGTCCTTGTTCTTGATCGGCACCGGGATCAGGAACCCTTGAACATAGCTCATCTTCAGACCTCCCTTGAAAGGGCGGGTGCCAGGGAACGGGCGCCGCCCGGACCCCAAGAATAGCGTGAAAGGATGGGGCAGTCTATCGCCCCAAGCCGGCCTCGGCTTCGATTTGCCGCTTGGACTTTCGGGCGCGTTCGGTGGCGGATTTCAACTGCCCGCAGGCCGCCATGATATCCTCGCCCCGCGTCTTGCGGATCGGGCTGGCGTAACCGGCCTGATAGATGATGTTGGCAAAGGCGCGGATGCGGTTGTTGGAGGACCGCTTGTAGGGCGCACCGGGCCATTCGT
>JAUHWP010000185.1 GCA_030424645.1 Alphaproteobacteria bacterium | reverse complement strand
GTCGTTGGCCAGCATCGTCTTCAGATAGGCAATCGGATCGGCCAGCCAGTCTTCGTTCAGCGCGCCGTTGTCGCCCGCAAATCCAAGCGCCTTCAGGACGTCTTCCAGATCTCCGAAATCGGCGGCATCAAGGCTCATGGCGCCCTCCGGTCAAATCCGTGCCGCGCCATGGTGCCGATCGACAACCCCTCGGACCGGGCCAACAGGTTGAAGGCAATCAGCCCCTGCCGGTCAGGGTCCTGCCCCGCGCGGCTGGCCAGCACCTCGGCCAGGGTCAGAACGGCCCCCCAGGCAAAGGCGGTCAGGGCTTCGGCCCAGATCTCGACAATCGCTTCGGGGCCGATGGGGCGCATGGGCGTCGACGCCATCAGCCCCGCCGGGCGCTTTTCCGACCCGACCGCAAAGGGCACGACAATCACCGTGTCATCCGTCTGATCCGTCTTGACGGGAATGCGAACAAGGATCCGTCCAGGCTCGGTCACAAGCGACACACGGCTGGCAAAAACCAGCATTTCGCTGTCACCCAGCACCCAGACCGTCTGATCGGCGCCCGCGACCTTCACCGCCGCGCCGCGAAGCAATGTCGCCGCGGTCTTGGGACCAAGATCAATCTCTGGCCCCATCTGTCCGGTTTCGACGGGCGCGTCGGGCACCAGATGCGGGCAGCGCTTTCTGAGCGTTTCGAACATCTGCTCGCAAACCTTGTCAATATCATCGCCCTGATCCTTGCCCGGCGTTCTTTCCGGCGTTCTTTCAAGCAGCCGATCAATCGCCTCGCGGATCGCGCCCTTGCCGACCAACTGTTCCAGATCATCCAGATAGGGTTCAGACACGGGGGTGCGGGGGTCTTTCACCGGGGTCTGGGGAACCTTCGGCGGACGTGTCACACCCGGCTTGCCCGGTTCCTTCTTGTCCGGCTTCCTGGCGGGTCGATTCCGAGGCGTCTTCCCCATACCTATCCTCCCCGCTTGCCGACAGGTCCAGCAAGCGTGATCTTCGTTCACGTCGATAGGTGCGCCGCGTCAGTCTTTGCCGGGTGCCGGCATCACGCGATCGGAAATAAAGCCCAGAACAGCCCACAGGACGACAAATCCCAGAAGCTCCAGACTAAAACTGCCCCATTTGAAGAAAAGTTGTGCCGTGATCAGCGCGATCACGAACGGCACAAATTCGGCGCGTAACGCGCGTGCCAAACCGAAATTTGCGATAAGCGTATACATATCATTCCATTTCGCACAACATACTCATTGAATAGAACCAGCCTGCTCCTCAGCCCATCAGCCTGTCAACCATAAAGAGAAAACGGGCAAAAAGGGTCCAAAATCCGCCGACCGGCCAGGTTGAGCGACATCCGCGTCTGACCCTCATCGTGCCGTGGGGCCGCGTCTGGTCCAGGCCCGCAAATCCGCGACGGCCTTCACGGTTGCCAACAGCACCAGCAGGCACAGCACGGATTTCGAGATCGTTTCCATGGTGCCTTCGATCAGCAGCGCGTGCACGACGCTGCCGATAACAACCACAGCCACCAAAAGCGTGTGCCCAACGCGCCAGACCCGCAACCTCATGTGCCGCCGACCCAGCGCCAGGCCCGCAGCACCGAACATGGCCCACATGGCGATGACACCCCACGCCGAAAATGGTGTGGGCGAGGTGAACAGAAGCGCGTCAACGACATCGGGTGGGCTTGTGATCCACAAGGCGCCGGCATGGACCACCACCGCAAACACCAGCGCCCCGCCGGTCACGCGATGGACGCGCCGCCCGGCAAACAGCCGCAAACCGGGGAAAAGCCCGGCGGCCAGCAGGGGTTGTATCAGCAACAGCGCCATCGCGACAACACCCGCGAACCCGGCCACGATATAGACCGGATCGCGCCACGCCAGCAACGGGCTGCGCGCCGCCAGTGCCACCGGTATCGCAATCGCACCAGCCAGGCCCAACAGGGAAAGGGGCGTCCTGAAACCGTCCATCACCGGCCGCGTTTCCGTCAGGCCGGTTGCAGGACAAAATCTGCGCTGAGGCTGGTATCCCTGGAACTGGACATGACGGGGCGCAGAAAGACGGTTTCGAACGCGTCATCGTCATAGGCCAGGTGGCCGTGGGGTTGCCCGAAGGCGGGCACGATCTGCGGCATCTCAAGCCGGAATGCGCCGCTGGCATCGGTCAGGGTGGCGCCATGGCTGTGCGGGTCGCGTTCGTGCCCTTCGGTCGTATGCGCCCAGATCTGGATGCGCTGACCGGCCAAGGGGGCGCCATCGCCCGCGCGGCGCACCGTTCCCGTCATCCAGAAACCGCCATTGCCGATCCGGTCCACGATCGGGGCACCGGGAAGGTAATTGTTGGCCCCCCGCGCATCGATGGGGTCGGGGCCAGCCCCTGCGCCCGGGCAGGCACGGAAAGACCTGCGCCCCCGATCACGGCAAGGGCCATCCCGGTGGCAAGAAAGCGGCGGCGTTCGATCAGGTGATTGGACATCCGGGCCCCTCCTGTCAGACCGATGAACCGGGCCGACGGCGTTGGAACGACAAGATCGCCCAGATATGGCCCGTGGTGCGTATTCCTGCACCAACACTAATACAAAAGCCCGGCCCACAAAACCGGCCACACAGCTTCGTGAAACCCGCCTGGGCCATGATCCGCCTAAGGCGGCGGCGGACGCAGGCGCCAGACACTAGGCAACATGCAGGACAAACAAGGCGATCAGCGCAAGAAATCCAAGCAGGATGGCAACCAGAAGCCCGTCGGCCATCGAGCCGTCCCCCGCTTCGCCGGTCGGGGCATCAATCCCCTTTCGCAGAAGCCGCAAGCGAACGAAGCAAAGCGCGATGACGATGGCGCCCATCGACAGCAACGCGAACTCGGACCATACCGGCGCCACCCCACCGCCGATCCGCGACAGGGCCAGACCGAAACCAACCGTTGCCAGCACCGTTCGGAACCAGGCAAGAAACGTCCGCTCGTTGGCGGCGTGTTCTGAGAAATTCGGGATCAAGGGAAACTCCGTTCGGAACCAGTGTGAAAATGACTGAACGTGCAGGGCGGGTGCGTCAAGCGCGCGACCCCGCCTTGGCCTCGGGATCGTGTTTAGCTCACGACCCTGCGGCCTTGTCGTATTCGCCCAGACGCAGATAGGCCAACTCTCTCAGTAAGGTAGTCGTCGGACGCATGGCAAAGAACAGCGACCCGATCAGGAACAGCCAGGTGGCGGCATAGGTGGTGTTGGAACTGAAGAACAGGATACTGCCGACGATGAAAAGCACCGCCGCCGACCGAGATTGCCAGCAGAACCATACCCATGGCATTCACGCGCTTATGCGGTCGAGAATGGCCCGCGCATTCTGCATCCGGTTCAGCGAGTTTCCAATATGTTCGCGCCAGCGCGGGCCGACCGCCATCGCGTTGGCATAGGCACTGGACAGATCATCAGGCCGGTCCTCGGCCAGTGCCTCGATCAGGAACGCCGCCTGTTCCCGGTCCTTCGACGATTTAAGGCTGCCTGCCCCATCGCGCCGCCGGTCGGCTATGATCAGCTTGTGGATCGCATATCTTTCCGGGCGCGGCACCTGCACCAGAACACCGGACCTGTAGATCGCGGCGGCGTGGATCGGTTCGGCAATCAGGAAGTTAAGATAGTTCAGGGCCTGCGCCCCCACGCCCAATGCCGGCAATTCGCGGATGGTTTCATCCCCGAAAGCCGGCGTCAGAAATTCGACCAACTGACCGCTGCCGCCCTGCGCCCATCGCCATGTCCGGCCCCGGTCGATTCCGGGCAGGGGATCGAACTTCAGCGCCGAGAACGTGTCGGCCAGACCGGGATCGACCCGATCCTTCAGGGCGATGCTGAGCTTTTCGAACTGGGCGATGTCGATATCGCCGGTATTTGCCATGCCGCCCAGGGGCAGGCGAATGCCCAGTTCACCCTCATACAATCGGAA
>JAUHWP010000054.1 GCA_030424645.1 Alphaproteobacteria bacterium | reverse complement strand
CTTGGATCGGGCGCTGTTCTGATCATTTCGGACAATGACGGCAAGGTTGCCGTCGCGGCCGGGGTGACAGCGGACATGACCGACCGTGTGTCGGCGGTTGACCTTGTGAAAGCGGCCGTGCCGGCGGTTGGCGGCAAGGGCGGCGGCGGTCGTCCTGAGCTCGCGCAGGGGGGCGGGCAGGATTTCTCGGGGGCAGACGCCGCCGTGGCCGCAGCCGAGGCGATCATCGCCGGCTGACACCCATTGCAAAATCTGAAAGGCCGCGTATCGTCCATCGAAACGCGGCTTTTTTTATTGCAGGAGAGACCTATGCCCGCCCTTTGGATTGCCCATGTGACCGTGACCGACGACGACGCCTATGGCAAATACGCTGCCCTTGCCGGGCCTGCGATTGCGAAACATGGCGGGCATTTCATCGCGCGCGGCGGGCGCTATGTGCAGCTTGAAGGCAAGGACCGCCCGCGCAATGTGGTGGCGAAATTCCCCAGCGTCGAAGCTGCGGAAGGCTGCTACCACTCGCCCGAGTATCAAGAGGCGCTGAGCCATGCGCAGGGCGCATCCGAGCGGGAATTGCTGATTGTTGAAACCGACGAGTAACGTTTTGTCCTGAAACGCGAAAAGCCCCGGCAATTTTCCGGGGCTTTCCTGTTGTTGTCGGGGGGTTACTGGTCAGCCGACCGCGCCTGCCGCTTGCGTTCATGCGGGTCAAGGTAGCGTTTGCGCAGGCGGATGTTGTTGGGCGTCACCTCGACCAGCTCGTCATTGTCGATATAGGCGATGGCCTCTTCCAGCGACATGGTGATCGGCGTGGTCAGGCGCACCGCTTCGTCCGTGCCCGAGGCGCGCACGTTGGTCAGCTTCTTACCTTTCAACGGGTTCACCTCAAGGTCGTTCTCGCGCGAATGCTCGCCGATGATCATACCCTGATACACGTCTTCCTGGGCGCCGATGAACATCCGGCCACGATCTTCGAGGTTCCACAGCGCATAAGCGACCGAGGTGCCGTTCTCCATCGAGATCAGGACGCCTGCGCGACGGCCCGGAATATTGCCCTTGTGCGGTGCCCAGCCGTGGAACACGCGGTTCAGAACACCGGTGCCGCGCGTGTCGGTCAGAAATTCGCCGTGATAGCCGATCAGGCCACGCGATGGCACATGGGCGATGATCCGGGTCTTGCCTGCGCCTGCGGGCTTCATTTCGGTCATTTCGCCCTTGCGCGATCCGGTCAGTTTTTCGATCACCGCGCCCGAGTATTCGTCATCCACGTCGATGGTGACTTCTTCGATCGGCTCAACGGTCTGGCCGTCTTCTTCGCGCATGATCACCTGCGGGCGCGAGATCGACAATTCGAACCCTTCGCGGCGCATGTTTTCGATCAGAACGCCCATCTGCAATTCGCCACGGCCGGACACTTCGAAGGCTTCGCCGCCGGGCGTGTCGGCAATCTTGATGGCGACGTTGCTTTCGGCTTCTTTCAGCAGCCGTTCGCGGATCACGCGCGATTGCACCTTCTTGCCGTCGCGGCCCGCCAGCGGGCTGTCATTGATGCCGAAGGTCACGGTGATGGTGGGCGGGTCGATGGGCTGGGCGTCCAGCGGTTCATCGACCGCAAGTGCACAGATCGTGTCGGCCACGGTCGCCTTTGACATGCCGGCCAGCGAAACGATGTCGCCCGCCACGGCCTCGTCAATGTCCTGCTGGGCCAGACCGCGGAAGGCCTGGATGCGGGTGACGCGGAATTGTTCGATCTTCTGCCCGACGCGCGACAGGGCCTGCACGGTGGCGCCCACTTTAAGGCGTCCGGTCTCAACCCGTCCGGTCAGCAAGCGACCAACAAACGGGTCTGCCCCCAGCGTGGTCGCCAGCATCGAGAAATCTTCGTCCTGATGGGCAAGCTGCCGGGGTTTCGGCACGTGGTTCACGATCAGGTTAAAGAGCGCATGCAGATCCTTGCGCGGCCCGTCCAGATCCGCATCCGCCCAGCCATTGCGGCCCGAGGCATACATATGCGGGAAATCCAACTGGTCGTCATCGGCACCAAGATTGGCAAACAGATCGAAGCATTCATCCAGTGCGCGGTCAGGCTCGGCGTCAGGCTTGTCGACCTTGTTCAGAACCACGATCGGACGTAGCCCCAGCGCCAGCGCTTTTGAGGTGACGAACTTGGTCTGCGGCATCGGGCCTTCGGCGGCGTCCACCAGCAGGACAACCCCATCGACCATGGACAGGATACGCTCAACCTCGCCCCCGAAATCGGCGTGGCCGGGGGTGTCGACGATGTTGATCCGCGTGCCTTTCCATTCGACCGATGTCGGCTTGGCGAAAATGGTGATTCCGCGTTCACGCTCCAGGTCGTTCGAATCCATGGCGCGTTCGGCAACGGCCTGGTTTTCCCGGAACGCGCCGGATTGTTTCAGAAGCTCGTCGACAAGGGTCGTCTTGCCGTGGTCAACGTGTGCGATGATCGCGATATTGCGCAGGTCCATAGGGCCACCTTAAGGGGAGAACGTGTTTAACGTATGAGAAGTTAGGGGCGCGCATAGCCCGGTTGGCGATTGAACGCCACCAAAAAAGCAACTCTTGTTAAATTTCTCGTCGCAACAGGCGTGGCGTCAGTGCTGGGCGGATTGCGAAAACAGATGGATGATCAGGATGCCCGCAAGGATCATTGCCAGACCGATCAGCGCGGGCAGATCAAGCCGCTGCCCGAACAGCCCATAGCCGATGGCGGCAATCAGCACGATCCCCAGCCCGGACCAGATCGCATAGGCCACGCCGACCGCCATGTATTTCAGTGCCCAGCCCAGCAGGGCGAAGCTGATGCCATAGGCGACGACCACCGTGACCGACGGCCAGAGCCGGCTGAATTGCTGGCTGGCTTGCAGGGCGGTGGTGCCGATGGTTTCCGCGACCACGGCGAAGAACAGGATCAGGTAAGGCATGATGACCTCGTGACATAGGGTTAGCGGGACTGGTCCCAATCCGGTTTGCGTTTCTCGATAAAGGCGGCGATCCCTTCTTCGGTGTCGCGCAGCATCATGTTCTCGACCATCGCGGCCCCGGCGAAGGCATAGGCGCCCTGCAGCGACATCCCGGCCTGATCGTAAAAGCCCGCCTTGCCGATCCTGACCGCCGCGCCAAGCTTCGAGGCCACGGTCTGTGCCAGTTCATCGGTTGCCGCACGCAACTGGTCGTGGGGCACGACCCGGTTGACCAGCCCGACCTCGCGTGCCCGGTCGGTGTCGATGAACTCGCCCGTCGTCAGCATTTCAAACGCGACCTTGCGGGGTATGTTGCGGGTCAGGGCCACCATGGGTGTTGAACAGAACAGCCCGATATTGACCCCATTCACGCCAAAGCGCGTGCCTTCGGCCGCGACCGCCATGTCGCAGGTGGCAAGCAGCTGGCAGCCTGCCGCGGTGGCAATGCCGTGGGCTTCGGCAATGACCGGTTGCGGCAGGCGGGGGATCATGCACATGACCTCTGAGCAGCGCTCGAACAGGTCCTTGAAATAGGCCGCTCCGCCATCCTCGGCCTTGCGGCCCGCGGTCATTTCCTTCAGGTCGTGCCCCGCGCAGAAAACCTTGCCCGCCCCGGCGATCACAACAACGCGGATGGTGTCGTCCTGCGCCAACGCCTCGAATTCCGTCTTCAACGCCGCAAGCATGGCATCCGACAAGGCGTTCAGCGCGCCGGGGTTGTTCAGGGTCAAACGCGCAACTGACGCTGCGTCCTCGCGGATCAATAGGGGGTCTGACATCTTGTCCTCGCTTCACATTCTGGCCCACGATAGGCGGGAAAATCACCGGGGGAAACCATGCAGTTGAAAATGTCACGCAACGAGCTTCAAACCTTCATGGAAGCCGAGTTCCCCCAAGTTGCCGGGGATTTCGACATTGCCGATGTGGCCCCGATGCAGGTCACGGTGCGCACCCGGATTGGCGACAAGCATCTGCGCCCCGGCGGCACGGTATCGGGGCCGACCATGTTCGCGCTGGCGGATGTGTCGATCTATCTGGCGATCCTTGCGATGATCGGGCCGAAGGCGCTGGCTGTGACCACCAATTGTTCGATTGATTTCATGCGCAAACCGGCCGCAAACACCGATATCGTGGCCCATGCGCGGCTGCACAAGCTGGGGCGGGTGCTGGCGGTGGGCGATGTGCTGATCTATTCGGAAGGCGATGACGCCCCGGTTGCCCGCGCCAGTTTGACCTACTCGATCCCGCCGGAACGGGCTTGACCGGCGGCGGGGATTGACGCACCAAAAAGCAATCCAAAGCGACGAGGCCCCACCAATGTCCGAGCATATATCGAACGCCCCCGACCCCATCACGCCCCCGGCCGAGACCAGCCGGCTTGCCCATTTCCCCGTGACCTTCTTTGCGGTCGTCATGGGGTTGATGGGGTTCACGCTTGCGCTTCATGCCGGTGCCCCGGCGATGGTGTGGCTGGCCCATGCGTCGTCGCTGGTCTTGTTGATCAGCGCGGCGGTCATGGCCGTGATCGCCTGTTTCTATCTTGCCAAGGCCCTGCGCTATCCGGCCATGGTTGCCGAGGAATGGCACCACCCGGTGAAGATCGCCTTCTTCCCCACGATCACCGTTTCCCTTCTGCTGCTGGCCACCGCGATCTTTCCCTATAACGCCGCGCTGGCGGAATGGATCTGGCTGGTGGGTGTTGTCGGGCAGGGGGTTCTGACCATCGCCGTGGTGACGGGCTGGATCAGCCATCGCAGCTTTCAGGTGGGGCACCTGACGCCCGCGTGGTTCATTCCTGCCGTGGGCAATGTCATCGTGCCCGTGCTTGGCGCGCGCATCGGCTATATCGAGATCTCGTGGCTGTTCTTTTCCGGCGGCATCATCTTCTGGATCGTCTTGCTGACGCTCGTGATGAACCGGCTGATCTTTCACGACCCGATCGTCGCGCGGCTGTTTCCCACCATGGTGATCCTGATCGCACCGCCTGCGGTCGCGTTCCTGGCCTATGTCAGCATGATCGGAGCGGTCGACGGGTTTGCGCGCATCCTGCTGAACGCGGCCTATATATTCGCAGCATTGGTGGTGGTGCAGGTGCCCAAACTGGTCAAGCTGCCATTCGCGCTCAGCTGGTGGGCGCTCAGCTTTCCGCTGGCCGCGCTGTCGATCGCGTCGTTCCGGTTTTCGCAACTGGACGGATCGCGCGGGCACCAGACCATCGGGATCGTGGTCCTGATCTTGCTGGCCTTGGTGATTGCCGGGCTGATCTGGCGCACGTTTCTGGCCATTCTGCGCGGCGAAATCTGCCGCCCCGAATAAGGCGGCAGACCAGATCGGTCAGGGAATAAGCTTCGAAACATAGGGGGGCAGGGCGAACGCCCCCTTGTGCACCTCGGGGGTGTAATAGCCGGTCTCGATCCCCGACGCCGCAAAACGCTTCTGAAGCAGTTCAACGGACACGTGGCGCGCGTCGCCATCCGTGCCCCAGCCAAAGGCCATTGGCCCGCCCGCATAGGTCGGGATGGTGGCAAGGTAGCAGGTGGCGTCGGCAAACAGCGACTGGAAGGCGCGCATGGTGCCGGTCAGTTCGTCCCCTTGCAGGAACGGCACGCCGTTCTGCGTGACCAGGATACCGCCCGGTGACAGGGCTTTCTTGGCATGGCCATAGAAGTGATCGGTGAAAAGCACCTCGCCCGGGCCGATCGGGTCGGTGCTGTCCACGATGATCACGTCATACCCGCCATCGGTGTCGCGCATGAACGCGGCGCCGTCCGCGATGACAAGGTCCAGGCGCGGATCGTCAAACGCCCCACGGCTGAGCTGCGGCAGGTATTCTTTCGAAAACCCGACCACGCCGGCGTCAATCTCGACCATCGTCACATGCTCGACCGAGGCGTGATCCAGAACCGCGCGGGCCATTCCGCCGTCCCCGCCGCCGATGATCAACACGCGCCTGGCCGCCCCATGGGCCAGGATCGGCACATGGGTCAGCATTTCGTGATAGATGAAATTGTCGCCCTCGGTGGTCTGCACCACGTCGTCCAGCGTCAGAACCCGGCCAAAGGTGCCGTTCTGGAACACCTTCAGCCGCTGGTGCTCGGTCTTGCTGTCATAAAGCACGTCGCCGATACGCAGCGATTGCGCGTAATCCGCGTGCAGCTTCTCGGTCAACCAGTCGTTCATGCCGCAACCCCGGCCTCGACGATCCCGTCGCCGCGCAAAAGCTCTTTGACCCGCACATTGTCGGTCCCGAACGCGGCCTTCAGCACGTCCACCGCTTTCCACGGCTGGGCGTCGCCGCACATGAACACGTCGAACGCGCCATAGCCGATTTCCGGCCAGGTGTGCACCGAGATATGACTTTCCGCCAGCACGGCCACGCCGCTCACCCCTTGCGGGCTGAACTTGTGGGTGTGGATGTGCAGAAGCGTGGCGCCGCAAGTATCGACGCAATCGCGAAACGCGGTCTGAATGCGCGCTTCGTCGTCCAGCCCGTGACCATCCAGCACCTCTATGATCAGATGGGTGCCCGCATAGACCTTGTCCCCCTTGCGGATGAAATGGTCGTCACGGTCATCGTCCATGAGTTCACATGCAATATTCGAATTGGCCGCAATCGGGCCAAGTGAGCCTTCCTCGTGGGCGCCTGTCTCCAGACCGATCCCCAGTTGGAAGAGGTCCGCATCTTTCATAATGCTCCCCTTCGTTACCAGCAGTTCGTTCCAGTCGGTCCCTTAGCGCCCCCCCGGTCTGCCGGGGTTGGGATCGGTCCCTCATGTGGGGCGCCATTTAGGGATGGTGGGTGAGTCGTGCAAGACCTTTCTTCAGATCGTTGCGCAAAAGGGGGATTTTCGCACGATCAAACGGGCGAAGATGTGGGGTAAAATAATACCATATTTGTAATATGCTGTTATTATGAGGAAAATTAAAGATATTGCCGCTTGACCTGCCGCCGGAAATCACTAGAACCACCCCATCCGAAACCCAACCAGGGCTGAATCAATGAAAACCTTCTCTGCAACGCCTGCAGATATCGACAAAAAATGGATCCTGATCGACGCCGAGGGCGTTGTTCTGGGCCGTCTTGCGTCGATCATCGCAATGCGTCTTCGTGGCAAACACAAAGCCTCGTTCACACCGCATATGGACATGGGTGACAATGTCATCGTGATCAATGCGGACAAAGTTCAAATGACCGGCAAGAAGCGCACCGACAAGGTGCACTACTGGCACACCGGTTATCCGGGCGGCATCAAATCCCGCACCGCGGGCCAGATCCTTGAGGGCGAGCACCCCGAGCGTCTGCTGACCAAAGCCGTGCAGCGCATGCTGCCGGGCGGTCCGCTGAGCCGCAAGCAGATGACCAATCTGCGCGTCTATGCCGGCGCCGAGCATCCGCACGAGGCACAAAGCCCCGAAGTGCTGGATGTCAAATCCATGAACGCCAAAAACACGCGTGAGGGCTGAGCATGACTGAAGAGATCAAAACACTCGAAGACCTGAACGCCGTTGCCGAAGGCACCGAAGCCGCCGGAACCGTGGTCGAAACCGCCGCCCCCCGCGAGCCCGTCCGTGACGAGCTGGGCCGTTCCTATGCCACCGGCAAACGGAAAGACGCTGTCGCCCGCGTGTGGATCAAGCCGGGTTCGGGCAAGGTCACCGTGAACGGCAAGGAGATGGACAAGTATTTTGCCCGTCCCGTTCTGCAGCTGATCGTGCGCCAGCCCGAGCAGATTGCCGGTGTCGAAGGCGAATTTGACGTTGTTGCCACCGTCAAAGGTGGTGGCCTGTCCGGTCAGGCCGGTGCCGTGAAACACGGGATTTCGAAAGCCCTGCAGCTCTACGAACCCAGCCTGCGCGGCGCCCTGAAAGCCGCTGGCTTCCTGACCCGCGACAGCCGTGTGGTCGAGCGGAAGAAATACGGTAAGGCCAAGGCCCGTAAGAGCTTCCAGTTCTCGAAGCGTTAAGCCGAGATCGACAAGAGCGAAAATTGAAGCAAGCGCTTACGCAAGTAAGCGCTTGTTTTTTTGTCTAAACCGTATGTGTCAGGTTTCGTTTGGTACTGTGTTTTCTGTCGGGGGGCACAGCGTGCATGCCGCATTGACGGAAACCTCGCCGTTGACCGTGCAGCACATGTAGATGTTTTGGGGTGGCATAATAACCACCAGTTGATAGTTTGTCTGCGGTTGCAAGCCGATCACGATTCACCCGGATCGACGGCTGTGCTTAAAGGCGTTGTGGTGGTGCAAAGGAAGGGCATTCAGTCATACCAACTGATGGCATGATTTTACCTTTTCAGTTTGCACGAGTATCAAGATGTTGGTTTTGTATTAAGGACGTTTTCTATGGCATATGGTTCCCTGTTCACTCTGTCTGGTTACTTGGCAAATGGGCATTGGCTGCAATCTGGTTATTACCCGACCAAGTGGAATCTTTCGGCAGTGGGAGAGGATGTTAAACTCGGGTCGCTCTCTTATTCACTGGGGGCAAGCTGGTTCGATTCAAATGGCATATCAGAGGGTCGCAAGGAACTTGTCCGGCAAGCCTTTGACTATTTGTCCAACGTGACCGGTATCCGGTTCGACGAAACATCATCATATTACAACGCGGATATTGCTTTTGGCGATGCACATGCTGGTGCCTTTGCCGGTTCCCAGGATACCAATGGCAATGGGTATATTGATTATGCTTACGTGAACATTGAAAACTCATGGGCAAATTGGTCTGTCAATTCAAACGATTATGCGTTTCAAACCATTTTGCATGAAATCGGCCACGCCCTGGGGTTGGGACACCAAGGCGACTACGACGGAGATGCAAACTTTCGTTATGATGCGCTCTTCGCCAATGACAGTTGGCAAACCAGTATCATGTCCTATTTTAGCCAAGTCGAGAACCCTCATGTGAAGGCCAGTTTTGCATACGTGCAGACTCTTATGGCAGCTGACTTGTTGGCGCTTGATCGCATGTATGGAACGCAATCCTACAACGGAACAACTTTCGGAACGTCGAATGCCTTCACAGGCGACACAACTTACGGGTTCAACTCTACGATCGCTGTGTATGACGATCCGGTTCTTGCAAGATTGTCGCAGTTCGGAAACAGGAACGCCTATACCATAGCGGATGGCGGCGGTCGGGACACGCTTGATTTCTCGGGATGGTCCGCAGACCAGAAGATTGATTTGACCGTTTCGTCGGCCGCCGCTGCCAACCCCACGTTTTCAGACATCGGTGGGCGTGTTGGAAATCTCGCCCTCGCGGTCGGCACGGTGATCGAGAACGCCATTGGCGGGGCGGGGAATGACAAGATTATCGGCAACCACGTTTCCAACGATCTTTTTGGCGGCGAAGGCCTCGATCTTCTATATGGAAAATCTGGCTCCGACAGGGTCTATGGTCAAGGCGGAAATGACAAGCTTTACGCCGCCGGTGGTGACGATCTTTATGATGGTGGCTATGGTGTCGACTGGATCATGTTCACCGGTGCCAGCCGTTCATTCGTCGACCTGGATCACAGCGGATCCCAGAATACCGGCTACGGTAACGATACGATCAGGGATATCGAGAATATCTGGGGCAGTAACGGAAGCGACAGATACGCGGGCACAGATGTGAACAATGTCATATTGGGGAACAACGGACATGATCGTCTGGATGGTCGTGCCGGTAGTGATAAGCTCTTTGGCGGATCACACAACGATGTGCTTATCGGGCAAGATGGCAACGACAAGATCTATGGGGGTCTTCACCACGACAAGCTTTATGGCGGGGATGGCGGCGATTTCATGAAAGGGGAGCATGGCCGAGATATTTTGGATGGCGGTCTGGGTCGTGATTTTCTCTACGCCGGTGTCGATGAGTACAATGATGTTTTTGTATTCCGAAACAGCGACGAAAGTGTAATTGGCCCCTTGCATGACCGCATCTACCAGTTCGACAGCGGTGAAGATGATATTCACATGCGCCAGATCGATGCGAACGTAAACGTCGATGGTAATCAGAATTTTGGTTTCTCACAAAACGGTGCGCGGGCGCACTCGGTTTGGACCGAGAATGCGGGACGAGATACCTACATACGAGCGGATGTGGATGGTGATGCGAAACACGACTTCGAAATTGCGGTCATGGGGGTGGATTCTGTTCATTGGTATGACTTCATTATCTGATGCCAGACACGACAGATGTTGAGGCGAACCGCTGATCTCCGGCACGTTCGTCGCGGTTGATCTTTTCGTTATCTCGCGCCCGCTCAATGGATTTTTTCATGTTGCGGGGGGCAGGGCGATGGCCTATATCCCGCCCAGACCTTGTGTCACTGGCACCCGTAGCTCAGCTGGATAGAGCGCTGCCCTCCGAAGGCAGAGGCCAGAGGTTCGAATCCTCTCGGGTGCGCCAATTCTTCATCTGGAAATACAAACGGTTGCGGGCGGGTCAGGCCCGGTATCGTGTCACGAAGTTTCGCAAAATCCGCGCCGGGGCGTGGACGTTGGCGGCGTGCACCATGTCGACCAGCGCTTCGGCTTCTTCCGGCGGGAAATAGCCGTGATGCTTGTAGATGCCGATCCGGGTTTCGAAACTGTGGGCGTCGGCTTCGGGATGGAACTGCGTGGCATAGACGTTCTTCCCGAAACGGATCATCTGGAACGGGCAGCGGGGGGACGACACCAGGTGGTGGCAGCCATCGGGCAGGTGTTGCATCGCCTCTTTGTGGCCAACGAAGGCTTCGAACCTGTCGGGGATTCCATCAAGTAACGGATCGGAGCGCCCGGCATCCGTTAACTGGCATTTGCTGGCGCTGACCGGTTCGCCGTAGTTTTTCTTTGAAACCGATCCGGGTTCCAGATGGTGACCCAGAATGCCGATCCCATAGCAACAGCCCAGGAAGGGAATGTCCTGCGCGGTGATCTGCGGCATCAGGGAAAGGCATTCGGCTTCGATCTTCGCCTCGACCGGGGATTTCTTTTCGGGCGCATCCGACACGCAACCCGGGCCGCCCCCGACAATCACGCCGGCGTAATCGTCAAGGCTCAGACCGGCGGGAATGCCGTGCTGGTCCAGCCGGATACGATGCACCTGATCCTGCTCCAATCCGCCCTTGGCCAGAAATGCACGGAATTCATCGTCGGAGGCATCGGTTTCCGGGCGAAGTTGCAGGATCAGAAATGGCTTCATGGGAACCTCGCGGTTGATCGGCTGACGATGGCAAACCCTGTGCGCGGGGTCAATCGACCCATGCAGCCACTGCGGCATTTTGGCATTAGGTGTGCCGGATCGACTCAGATACATATTAGGATAGACGAATGTAATCCTCCGCCGCGCGAACCGGAGCAGAGGAGGGCGGAGCCATGAAATACCTTCTAGCCACGATCCTGACACTCGGCCTGATTGCGGGGGGTGGCGGGTTTGCCAAGGCGCAGACGCAAGAGGGTGCTTCAGACCCAGCGTCTGAACCGGTCGCACCGATTTCAAGCGCGACGGTCGATCACACCAAGCTGGAGATTCTCAAGAAGCCCTTCGCCTCGGGGCCGGAGGTCACACAGGCTTGCCTCAGTTGCCATACCGAGGCGGACGATCAGATCATGCATTCGATCCATTTCGAATGGAAATACGAAAGCGACAGCGGTCAGACCCTTGGCAAATCGAAGGTGATCAACGCGTTCTGCGGCAACGTGGCAGGGAACGAGCCGCGCTGCACCTCATGCCATGCCGGCTATGGCTGGGACGACATGTCCAAGACAGCTGAAGAGGCTGGCGCAGTGCCCGATTGTCTGGTGTGCCACGACCGGTCGGGTCAATATACCAAGACGGCCACGGGGGCCGGGCATCCGCCGCTTGACCCGGTGAAACCCGGCACATCTACCATCACCGGCGCCGCCGCCTGGCCCGTCGACCTGTCGAAGGCCGCGCAGTCTGTGGGCAAACCCGGGCGCGACAATTGCGGCAACTGCCATTTCTATGGCGGTGGCGGGGATAACGTGAAGCATGGCGATTTAAGCTCGGCGCTCTATGAACCGTCGAGAGAGGTTGACGTGCACATGTCGCCGGACGGGTTGAACTTCACCTGTTCCACCTGCCACGTCGAAGACAAGCACAACTGGGCCGGATCACGCTATGACACCGTGGCCAAGGATGTGATCGGGCGTGGCAAGCCGGGTGCGGTGCGCACCGCCGCGACCTGCGAAAGCTGTCATGACAGCAACCCGCACCCGGCGAACATCAAGGGTATGAAGCTGAACGATCATACCGACAAGGTGGCCTGCCAAAGCTGCCATATTCCCGAATTTGCACGCGGTGGCGTGGCGACCAAAACCTATTGGGACTGGTCGACCGCCGGGCGCCTGGACCCCGATGGCAAGCCGATGCACGAGGCAAACTTTGTCCAGTCGGACGGCAAGGAGCTACACACCTATTTGTCCACCAAGGGGGATTTCAAATGGGGCGAGGACGTGGTGCCGCATTACGCGTGGTTCAACGGCCATGTGGAATACGCCACCGGCGAGGAGATCGACCCGACCGCCACGGTCGAGGTGAACCGCATCAATGGCGCACCCGGCGGGACAGACAGCCGGATCTGGCCGTTCAAGCGGATGGAGGGGCGGCAGGCCTATGATACGGGCAGCAACAAGCTGGCCTATTCACATGTTTGGGGGCCGACCACCGACACCGCGTTCTGGACCAATTTCGACTGGCCCAAGGCGATCGAGGCGGGGATGAAAGCCGCCGGACAGGACTATTCCGGCAGTTTCGATTTCGTCGACACGCAGATGTATTGGCCGATCACCCATATGGTCGCGCCGGCGGACGAGGCGCTGAACTGCGGCGCCTGCCACGCCCAGGACGGGCGGCTGGACGGGATTGCCGCGGTCTATATGCCGGGCACCAATCCGCGATCTGCGGTCGGTCTTCTGGGTATGGCGCTGGTTGCGCTGACGGTTCTGGGCGTGGCGCTTCACATCCTGCTGCGCGTTATCGGTGGCCGCAAAGGAGGGACACATCATGGCTAGACGCATCGTCAAGGTATATCCACGGTTTGAACGCCTGTGGCACTGGACGCAGATGGTGATGATCGTGGTGTTGATGTTCACCGGTTTCGGTCTGAACGGAATGCACGCGCTGTTGCCCTTCGGCCCGGCGGTGATGCTGCACACGATCGCGGCGCTGGTGCTTCTGGCGGTCTGGATCTTTGCGACCTTCTGGTTGTTCACGACCGGCACATGGCGGCAGTTCGTGCCGCAGCTTGAAGGCTTGTTCAAGATGGCGCGCTTCTATGCCTATGGCGTCTTTCGCGGGGAAGAACCGCCGTATCGCAAGGTGTTCTGGCGCAAGCACAACCCGCTTCAGGCACTGACCTATTTCGGATTGAAGGTGGTGGTGTTCCCGGCGATCTGGGGGTCGGGTCTTCTGTATCTGACCTATAATTTCTGGGCGGCGGACGAGGGATCGACGTTTGCGCTCTATGTCATCGCCAACGTGCACCTGCTGGCCGCCTATGTGATCGCCGCCTTCGTGGTCATCCATGTCTATCTGCTGACCGTGGGGCACGGGTTCCGGTCGCATGTGCGCCCGATGGTGACGGGATATGATTGCATTGACCTGACACCCGAGCAGGAAGCCTATCTGGAAACCAATGAACCGGGCCGTTTGATGCCGAAAGAGGGTTGAGTGAGGCGCGTGCCTCTCGGGTCTCGATCATTTTGATCGGCATAATGAAAAAAGGCCTCCGATCCGGGGGCCTTTTACGTGTTTGGGGTTTGACCAAGTAGGCTTACCGGCCCCAGCTGCGCACCACGCCGCAATCCATGTGAACGAAGTTCGACCCGGAATACTTGCCGACGCCACCGCCGTTGCAAGCCACAGCGGCCTTGAACATCTGGTTGACCGAGCGCGACTTCAGGCGAAGGTCGGCGGCCTGGCCCTTCATGTGCAGCGAATTCTTAGCCACGCCGCTTGAGCGGGCGCGCAACATGGCGTTGGTTTTCGGCGAACGATAGCCCGACAGCATCATATAGGGTTCGCGCACATCCAGAAGCCCGTGTGCCGCGGCCATGATGTCGACGGTGCGGGTGTCGATGGTGATCGCCTGATCGGTGCGCCAGTCGCGCATGAAATGGTTGATCTCTTTCAACGCATCTTTGATGTATTTGCCTTCGATCCAATAGATCATGTTGATCGTTTCGCCGGTGCGCCCGGAATACATGGCGAGCCGTCGGACGTCGCCCCCGCCGCGCAGGAAACCCGCGGCATTTGCATACATAGGCGCCGCGGTAACTGCTGTGGCGGCAAAAGCGCCCAACAACCCACGGCGTGTCAAAATGGATTTGGATCCGACCGAATTGTCGATAGTCATGTCCCAGCGTGTCCCGTCGCTTGCCTGTTTTCTGCACCTGAAAAAGATCGTTGTCCCATCAGGTTAACAAGTGTTTTAGCCTCTTCCCCAGGCTTGCCGATGTTATGGCACAAGTCGAATCGCGGGCCAAGCAAAGAATCCCGGTGCTTAACCTGTTCAAGCAAAATCGGCAGAAATCTGCTGAAATCAGTGAAAAAGTGGTAAAGCGTGACCGAAAGGCGCCAAAGACCGGGGCAGAGGTCACACCTCGCCCGAACACGTTTTTTAATCGTCTTTGTGAATGGACTTGCGACCACCAATCGTGGAATATCTACTATTAAACACAGGTTTTTTTACCATTGGGCAAAATATGAATACGAACGCGCTGCCACGACGTCGTGCCACCCCCCGTACGGCTTTTTTCGCAACCCTTCTGGGGACTTTCTTCATCTCGTTCCACACCGCGCCACTGACCGCGCAAACCAGGGTGTCGGCGTTCGCGCAGGCGGTGGCCGAGGCTGCTGCGCAGGACACGGAAATCGCCGCGTTCTATCGTCAGAATGGGTATCAACCCGTCTGGACCGGAACCGGACCGCAAGACAAGGCGCGTCGCGCTGCCTTGCTGAGGGCGCTGGCAGGGGCCGCGGACCACGGGTTGCCCGCCCATGATGCGGCGAACCTGAAAGCGCGGTTGATCAACGTGCAAAGCCTGCGCGATCTGGGTCGTGCCGAGGTCGAGATGTCGAAGCTGTTCCTGAGCTATGCCCAGGGCGTGAACAGCGGCATTCTGATCCCGTCGCGGGTCGACAGCGGCATCGTCCGCGAGGTGCCGCGCAAGAACGGTGCCGAACTGCTGGCCGCCTTCATCGAAGCAGACCCCAGTGCCTATCTCAGGTCCTTGCCGCCGACATCGCCGGAATATGCCCGTCTGATGAAAGAAAAACTGCGCCTGGACGCGCAGATCGCCAATGGCGGTTGGGGGGCGGTCGTGCCGGTCAACTCGCTGAAACCCGGGCAGGCGGGGCAGGCGGTGATCGCGCTGCGCAACCGCTTGATCCGTATGGGATATCTGAACCGCTCGGCCAGTCAGTCCTATGACGCAACCATTCAGAAGGCCGTTCAGGCGTTCCAGGAAGATCACGGGTTGACCCCGGACGGGGTGGCCGGCCCCGGCACCATTGACGAGATCAATACCGCCGCAGAGAAGCGTCTGGCGTCGATCCTGGTCGCGATGGAGCGCGAGCGCTGGACCAATATCGACCGCGGCAAGCGCCACATCTGGGTCAACCTTGCCGATTTCACCGCGAAGATCGTCGACGGCGGGCGCGTGACCTTCACCACCCGTTCGGTGATCGGCAAGAACATCCATGACCAGCGCAGCCCCGAGTTTTCGGACGTGATGGAATTCATGGTGATCAACCCGACCTGGAATGTGCCGCGGTCGATTGCCACGAAAGAATACCTGCCGATGCTGAAGCGTAATCCCAACGCGGTCAGCCATCTGAAGCTGATCGACAGCCGGGGCCGCGTGGTCAACCGGTCGGCGGTGAATTTCAATGCCTTCTCGGCCAAGTCCTTTCCGTTCGCGATCAAGCAGCCGCCCTCAAGCCGCAACGCGCTGGGGTTGGTGAAGTTCATGTTCCCGAACAAACACAACATCTATCTGCACGACACCCCGTCCAAAAGCCTGTTCGGGCGCGAGGTGCGGGCGTTCAGCCACGGGTGCATTCGCCTGAACGATCCGTTCGACTTTGCCTATGCGCTGCTGGCCAAGCAGACATCGGACCCCGAAGGCACGTTCCACAAGGTTCTGAACACCGGGCGCGAGACCCGCGTCAATCTGGAACAGCCGGTGCCGGTGCATCTGGTCTATCGCACGGCGGTGGCGCCCGCGAAGGGCCGGATGATGTATCGCCGCGACATTTACGGCCGCGACGCCAAGATCTGGGACGCCCTGCAAAATGCCGGGGTGGCGCTTGGCGGCGGAGCGGGGTAAATCCTTGGGCAAAGATGGCGGGGCAGATCGCCCGCCATCGGAACAAGGGGATCAGATGCAGTTCACTCTTTCAGAAATTGCCGCGTCGCTGGGGGCCGAGGTTCTGGGCAATGGCGATATCGTTTTGGTCGGCGCGGCCGAACCTGTGGATGCCGGACCCGATCAGCTTGCGCTGGCGATGGACCCGAAATACGCCGACGGGATCGCCAAAGGGCGCGCACGCGCGGCGCTGTTGTGGGACGGGGCTGACTGGCAATCGCTTGGCCTTGATGGGGCGATCTGCCTGAACCGGGGCAAGGCGGCGATGCCGCTTCTGACCCGCGCGCTGGACCCCGGTCTTGGCATTCCGGAAGGGATCCACCCGACCGCCGTAGTTGACGAGAGTGCGCAGATTGGCCCCGGCGCCCGTATCGGCCCGCTGGCGGTGATCGGGGCAAATGTCAGGATTGGCGCGCGGGCCACGATCGCACCGCATGCCTCGGTTGGATATGGCACGGTGATCGGTGACGATCTGGTGCTGCATCCCGGCGCCCGTATCGCGCATCTGTGCACCATCGGGAACCGCTATATCGGTCAATCCAATTCGGTCGTGGGCGGGGACGGGTTTTCCTATGTCACGCTGGACAAGGAAAGCGCGGTGGAAAGCCTGCGCGGCGGCATGGCCGAGGGCGAGAAAGCCGCCGCCGCCGTGGTCGGCAGCCACCACTGGGCGCGGGTGCATTCGCTGGGCGGGGTCGAGATCGGGGATGACGTGGAGCTGGGCGCCAGCTCGACCATCGACCGCGGTACGATCCGCGCCACACGCATCGGGCGCGGCACCAAGATCGACTGCCAGGTGCAAGTCGGCCATAACGCGGATGTCGGCGAGGATGTGATGATGTGCGGCAATGTCGGCGTGTCCGGCTCGGCCCGGATCGGCAACCGCGTCGTGTTGGGCGGCAAGGTCGGGGTCAGCGACAATATCTTCATCGGCGATGACGTGATCGCGGGTGGTGGCACCAACATCTATACCAACGTGCCCGCCGGGCGCGCGGTGCTGGGCAGCCCTGCGGTAAAGATCGAAACCGAGATGGCCATTCGTCGCGAGCTGCGCCGCCTGCCACGTCTGGCCGAAACGTTACGTGAGCTTCAAAAAACTGTTTCAAAGCTCGTGGACAAGAACTAGAAATCCGCAGAGTGCGAAAGGAACGGCATGTCGGACAATATCAAGGACCGCGTGATCGCCATTCTGGCAGAACAGGCCATGTTGGAACCCGGTGACATCTCTCTGGATCAGTCACTGGAAGACCTTGGGATCGACAGTCTTGGGCTGGTCGAAAGCATTTTCGCCATCGAGGAAGCATTCGATGTCTCGGTGCCGTTCAACGCCAACGACCCGACGGAAAACCGGGATTTCGATATTTCCTCGGTCGACGCAATCATCCGTGCCGTGCAGGGGTTGGTTGCCACGCAGGCCGCCTGAACATGACACGTCACATGCGCCGGGTCGTCATCACCGGGCAGGGAACGATCAACGCCCTGGGGCGCAATGTGCCCGAAACGCTTCGGGCGATGCGCGAAGGGCGTTGTGGCATTGGCGATCTTGAGTTTCAGGACGTGGAACGCCTGTCGATCCGTATCGGCGCGCAGATCAAGGGCTATGAACCAGAGGCGAGCTTCAACCGCCAGCAGATCGCGCTCTATGATCGGTTCACCCAGTTCACCCTTCTGGCCGCGCGCGAAGCGATCGGGCAGTCCGGGCTAAGCTTTTCCGGCGAGCTTGCGACCCGCTCGGGCGTGGTGTTGGGCACCTCGGGTGGTGGCATGAACACGCTGGATGAAAATTACCGCACCGTCTACGAGGACGGCAAGAACCGGGTGCATCCCTTCGTCGTGCCCAAGCTGATGAACAACGCCGCCGCCAGCCATGTGTCGATGGAATGGAACCTGAAGGGGCCAAGCTTCACGGTGGCGACAGCCTGTGCCAGCTCGAACCATGCGATGGGGCAGGCGATGCAGATGATCCGGGGCGGCATGGCCGATGTGATGATCACTGGCGGGTCCGAGGCGATGCTGTGCTTTGGCGGGATCAAGGCGTGGGAAGGGCTGCGGGTCATGTCCAGGGATGGCTGCCGCCCGTTCTCGGCCAATCGCAATGGCATGGTGCAGGGCGAAGGGGCGGCGGTGTTCGTCTTCGAAGAATATGACCACGCCCGCGCCCGCGGGGCCGAGATTTTGGCCGAGGTGGTGGGATTCTCGATGACGTCGGATGCCGCCGACATCGTGATGCCGTCCAAGCAGGGGGCGTCGCGGGCAATTGTCGGGGCGATGCGCGATGCGGGCCTGAACCCTGAAGACGTGGCCTATGTCAACGCCCATGGCACCGGAACCACCGCAAACGACAAGACCGAATGCGCCGCTGTGGCCGACGCGTTCGGGCATCACGCGGATGACCTGATGATTTCCTCGACCAAGTCGATGCACGGGCACCTGATTGGCGGCACCGGCGCGGTCGAGCTTCTGGCCTGCATCATGGCCCTGCGCGAGGGCGTGATTGCGCCGACCATCGGATACGAGGAACCGGATCCGGAATGCGCGCTGGACGTGGTGCCCAACGTGGCGCGCGATGTGCGGGTGGATGCGGTGCTGTCCAACGCCTTCGCCTTTGGCGGGCTGAACGCGGTGCTGGCGCTGCGCGCGGCCTGATCAAAGCAGCCCGGCAATGAAAAACGCCGCCCGTTTTGGGGCGGCGTTTGCTGTTTTGGCAAGCCCTGCTTATTGCTGCGGCGGAACCGGAACGATCAACTCGTTATAGGAATCCGTGAAGCCTTTCAGCGACATGGTCAGGTTGACCTTCTGATCGGGGGCCGCGGCGGGCACGATGGTGACGGTGGCGGCTGCGCCGCGCTTGAACCCGTCGATCTCGGCCTGGGTGAAGCCGATATTCGCCACGCAACCGGGCTGGGCGCAGAAGCGGAACGGATAGCGTTTGCCTTGCCCACCATCGACCGCGACAGTCAGTTGCTGTGTCAGAAGGGTTTCCAGCGGCACAACCACCGTGGCCCCGGCAACCGCCTGGCCGCCATCGGGCAAACGTCCAAGCGAAACCTCGGCAACCGCGTTGCCCTTATCGTCTTTAAGAAGCTGATACATCTGGCAGGGATTGTCGCCCTGGCCCTCGGGCAGGGTGATACATTTGCGTTCCCAGTCGCCCACCACCTTTTCGATGTAGGTCTGGCCCGGCTGGCGTGCGCCATCCACGGGCTCGCCCAGATCGACCTGCGGTTGCCCGGCGGATGTTTCGGGCGTCGCCTCGGGTGCTTCGGCTGCGGGTGCTTCGGCTGCCGGGGCGTCATCGGTGGGGGTTTCGGTGGTGTCCTGTGCAAATGCCGGGGCGGTCAGCGCCAGCAGGGCGACCACGGGCAGGGTTTTCATCAGCTCAGCCTTCATTTTTGATCCTTACATATCTTTTCAGGTCTGGTTTGCAGCGTGGATAACACGACCAAAAACGGGTGTCAGGTGCAAAACCTTAAAAGCGGTCGGGCAAGGCGCCGCCGCCCCCCGTTTTGGGCAAAGGACCGCCGAAACAAAGCCGGAAGTTCATCCCCCGGATCAGGGCATTCCTGCCGGTTTTTCGGGCCTGCCCCGCGTCGCATGAAAGAGCCGCAAAAAGAAAAGGGCCCGACTGGCGGACCCTTTTCTGTTGTTCTCTCCCTGC
>JAUHWP010000184.1 GCA_030424645.1 Alphaproteobacteria bacterium | reverse complement strand
TCCTGCGCTGGGTGCTCTACATCCTGCTTGGCCTGTTCGCGCTCTACTACCTCATGCCTCTGTTCGTGATGGTCACGACCTCGTTGAAAAGCCTTGAGGAAATCCGCACCGGCAGCCTTGTGGCCCTGCCGCGCGAGGTCACGTTCGATGCGTGGAAAACCGCGTGGTCCGGGGCCTGCACCGGCATCCAGTGCGAGGGCTTGCGGCCCTATTTCTGGAACTCGGTCCTGTTGGCGGTGCCCGCTGTCGCAATCTCGACCTTTATCGGCGCGCTGAACGGGTATGTGGTGGCACAATGGCGGTTCCCCGGCGCCAATATCATCTTTTCGCTGATGCTGTTTGGCTGCTTCATCCCGTTCCAGGTGGTGCTTCTGCCAATGGCGCGCCTGTTGGGTCTGATGGGCATTGCGGGCACCATTCCGGGGCTGATCTTCGTCCACGTGATCTATGGTATCGGCTTCACGACGTTGTTCTTCCGTAACTACTATGTCTCGATCCCGGCCGAGCTGACCAAGGCGGCCAAGGTGGACGGGGCAGGGTTCTTCCGCATCTTCTGGTCGATCTTCCTGCCGTTGTCGCTGCCGATCATCGTTGTCACGGTCATCTGGCAATTCACCCAGATCTGGAACGACTTCCTGTTCGGCGTGTCCTTCAGCCAGGCCGGCACGCAGCCCGTGACGGTGGCCCTGAACAACATCGTCAATTCGACCACCGGCGTGAAGGAATACAATGTCGATATGGCCGCCGCGATCATCGCCGCCGCCCCGACGCTTCTTGTCTACATCGTCGCTGGCAAATACTTCATCCGCGGACTGACCGCGGGCTCTGTAAAGGGATAAGACCCATGGCACCCATTCTTGAAATCCAGAACCTCTATAAGAACTATGGCCCGGTTGAGATCCTGAAGGACATCAATATCGCCATCGAACCGGGTGACTTCCTGGTGCTGGTCGGCCCGTCGGGCTGCGGGAAATCCACGCTTCTGAACTGCATCGCGGGGCTTGAGCCGATCTCGGGCGGCAAGCTGATGATCGGCGGCACGGATATGACCGATGTCAGCCCCAAGGATCGGGACATTGCGATGGTGTTCCAATCCTATGCGCTTTACCCGACCATGAGCGTCGCCAAGAACATCACCTTCGGGATGAAGGTGCGGGGCGTCGATCAGGAAACCCAGACCCGCAAGCTGAACGAGGTGGCCAGCCAGTTGCAGATCGAGCAGTTGCTGAACCGCCGTCCCGGCCAGTTGTCCGGCGGGCAGCGGCAGCGGGTGGCGATGGGCCGGGCGCTGGTGCGTGATCCCAAGCTGTTCCTGTTCGACGAACCCCTGTCGAACCTTGATGCCAAGCTGCGCGTCGAAATGCGGTCCGAGATCAAGAAGCTGCACCATACCCTTGGTGCGACCATGGTTTACGTGACCCATGACCAGATCGAAGCGATGACACTGGCCACCAAGATCGTGGTTCTGAAAGGCGGGGTCATTCAGCAGATCGGGACGCCTGCCGAGATCTACAACAAACCCGCCAACCTGTTCGTTGCCGACTTCATGGGGTCGCCCGCGATGAACCTGATCCCGGCCAAAACCCGCGCAGGCGGCAATGGCGTGCAGATCGAGATTGCACGCGGTCGCGGGGATCCGCTGCTTCTGGTCGACGAACACGCGCCCGCCTTGCCCGAGGACGTGATCCTCGGCCTGCGCCCCGAAGATATCGCCGAGGCGGGCTTTCGCGCCGGGGCCGATGTGCAGGATGCGACCTGCCTGATCGACATGGTCGAACCGGCCGGGGCGGACACCTATGTGGTGTCGGAGCTGGGCGGCAAGCCGGTCACGGCGCGACTGCACGCGGAAACCGTCGCCACCCCCGGCGAGATGCTGAACCTGTCGATCGACATGAGCAAGGTCTCGTATTTCGCACCGGACAGTGGTCAGCGCCTGAACTAGGGGCGCGGATCGTTTATGGCCCGATGCGGCGGTGATAGGCGGTGATCAGCCCCGCCAATGCCAAGCCCGCCGCATCGACACTGCGCACCGCTGCCCCTTGGGCAGACAGGGCAGCTGAATAGGCCGAGGCCAACCGGGTTTCGCCCGATATGACAACGTCCTGCCCCAACCAATAGGGTTTGGCCGCCGCCAGCTCTGCCCCCACCAGCAAGGCCAGCAAACGCGCCCGCGCGGTCGCGGGTGGCAGGCCATTCAACAGACCCGCGGCCCGCAGCGAAAACAGCTTCGCGGCAAGGTCGGTGGGGCGTGACAGGGTTTCGGCCAACCCGGCATCAAAGGCGGCCTGATCCCAATCATCGGTATGAACCGTGTCGTGCAGCACCGAATGCTGGCCGAGCAGGTCGAACATCTCGCCTGTCATGAAGGTGCGGAAGCTGACAATCTCGCCCGCGCTGATATGCACCCATGTCGTATGCGGGCCGGGCAGGCACAGGATGCCGTCGAAGGCGGGGTCGCGGGACAGGAACCCGGCCACCCGTGTTTCCTCGCCTTGCATCAGGTCGGCAGGTGTGGCCTGCTTCACGCCGGGCAGAAAATGCAGATGCGCGCCCGGTATCCGGTGTTGCACCGCCTGTGCGATATCCGGCGGGCGGCAGGGGGTTGCGACATAGGGGGGCGGCGATCCGGACGGGGCCGGATGCGCGATGCCGCTGACGATGACGGGCAGGGCCGCGTCGTCCAGCATATCCGACAGCATCTCGCGCAGGGTCGCTTCGAACCTGTCGGGTGTCACGCCGCACTCGCGATGACGGTGTTCAAGCACCGTGTCATTCGCGCCCATTAGCCAAACGCTTAAATCAGCCGCGCCGCAGGCAACGGCGATCCAGTCGGGGCTTGCTGTGGTCATCGGGTCCTCGCGCGGCTGTGTCATGGGTGTCATACCGATCCTTTGTGGGGCGGTCCAGCAAGGGGCGCCTTTCAACGCCCCTGGATCGCAGGAACATTCCATTGGGGGGCTGGCGGGGGGCGACCGTGCGGCGCATAGTGTGGCGCAGGATGACGGACAAGGAACATGACGTGACCCGCGAACGCTTCAGGCAGGATATCACCAGCAAGATCATGGTGCCGGGGGATGGCGTGTCCGCCGGGGGCACAGATGCAGCGTGGGTGATGGGTGTGGTCGTGACGGCGCTTCGAAACGGGGACAGCCTGACAATGACGGCGGCAGGCCCGCAGGTTCAGTCCCCGAAGGACGGGGAGCAATGGCTGATGGTGCAGACCTCGGGCTCGACCGGTGCGCCCAAGACCATCCGCCGCAGCCCCACGTCGTGGATCGCCAGCTTCGAGGTGACACAGCAGCAGTTCGGGGTGTCGGCCACGGCGCCCTATGCGGTTTTGGGGGCGCTGTCGCATTCTCTATCATTGTATGCGGTGTTGGAGGCGTTGCATATCGGCAGCGACCTGGCCGTGCTGACCGGGCTGGGACCGCGCGCCCAGGCGCTGGCGATAGACCACCATGCGGTGCAGGTTCTTTATGCAACGCCCACGCAGCTGCGGCTTTTGCTGGACGGAGCCAAGGCCCCGCTGACCAGCCTGCGCCGGATTTTCTGCGGCGGCGGCAAGCTGGATGCCCCAACCCGCGCGCGGCTGGCCGCCACCTGCCCGAATGCCCGCATCCACGAATTCTTCGGCGCGTCCGAAACCAGCTTTATGACCATTGACGATGGGACCGCGCCGGAAGGATCGGTCGGTCGCGCCTATCCGGGGGTCAAGCTGCGCGTGCGGGATGATCAAGAGGCCAATACCGACGGTGCGGGCGAGATCTGGGTCAAAAGCCCTTACCTGTTTGACGGTTATGTGGATCACGTCAGCCCCGACACCAGATGGCGCGACGGCTATCTGTCGATCGGAGAGATGGGGCGGTTGGATGCCAATGGGTATCTGACGGTATTGGGGCGCAAGACCCGAATGGTGACGGTGGCCGATCAGAACGTGTTTCCAGAAGCAATCGAGGCGCAGATGCTGTCCGTGCCAAATGTTGAAAAATGCGCAGCTGTTGCGACGAAA